>NZ_JAZHFT010000004.1:0-188550 GCF_036541425.1 Consotaella aegiceratis | reverse complement strand
TTCCAGCGACGGCCGCGCCATCGCCGACATCGACCGCAGATCGAAATCCCCATAGCCATCGACTGTGGCCCGCGGGTTCCTTCCTCGGGGACTTTCGTACGCCTGCCGGCGCCCGAAACTCTTCACGAAACCTGCCGGACGTAGCCTTTAAACGGGACGCTCCGTAAACGAGAGTTTGCGTGACGGTCACGGGCTTTGCTCGATTGCGGCCGATCGGTGTCATTTAACCCGTAACACGATCTACAACGGCTGATCCTTAGCGTACGTTTTCGACGATCCTCTCACTGGACCCCCATCAGGCTTTCGCAATCCGCCCGACGTGATCACCCTATGTTCTCAAATGTCGGACAGATCGAGCACTTTCATGTCGTGACGCCTTCGAGCGGTGGAGAACCTCGGTTGTCGCCACCAAAATATAAGCCGCTGAAACCGAAATCTCCGCGCGGGTGGAAGGATCGGACGATAATCTGAAGCATTAGTGTGTTTCCGACCGGTCGAAGTCGCGGATCATTTCTGCAAGAGCTTCGGCGCTTCCTGAACAGACGCGGACAGCCAGTTCTACTTTGCACTCTGCCGGGTCTATCCGGAAATAGCTTCCGTCGAGAGCTCGTGAGTTAGCAAGCTCTGCGTGCGGGCCTTTGATATAGTGGTGAAAGGTTATGTCCGCCGTTGCGTACTGACCGGTCGTGATGTCCCGATAGCCGCCGCCCTCGCCGACGCTCACCCTCTGCTCGGCGATCGGCCTGCCGTCCTTCGTCTGGAAGCGATACTCAAAGCCCGGTGGGGCATCGACTTCCAGGAAGCTGACGACGCTGTTCACTGTCGCCTGGAGCTGGATCGCATTGTCCTTGACGGTAACGGCATCGCCGTAGCGCTCGTCGAAGGTCTGTTGGTCGATTTTCGTCACAAGAACCACGACGGTCCCGCCCTCGGTGAGAAGCGGATCTTCGACGGTGACGGTCAACATGGCGGCAGACATGGGCAGGCACCCTCCCAAAAGACAGGCAACAGCGAGCGCTATGATGGTGGCCCGCCTCAATTGACGTCGATCCGTTCGGACTTCAGCGAGATGTGCCCGTCGAAATCGATGCTGAGCGTCTTGCCGTTGAAGGTCACCTCTCCGCTGGCGTGCATGACGATCTCTGCCTTGCCGCGGCGCAGACGCAAAGTCTTGTGAGCGTCGATGGTCTTCACTGTGCCGACGATCTCCGTGCTTTTCCAATCGGTTGCAGCCTCAGCCCGTGGCAGAAGCGAAGGTAAGTCCTGGTGAGGCTGCGCCGACCGGGGAGCGAAGACGGCCACCGCCGGGTTCTGCCTGACGATCCCGCTTTCGGTTACCAGGCTTCCCCTAACGGCTTGAAAACTCATGGCCCACACTGAAGCCGGCTTCTGAAATCGACACCGGGGGCGGCCGATCTGTCGCGGGTTTTAGGAGTTTTGCGAAACGGTCGCGCGCTGACGATCTCTATTGACCATTTCGGTCAAGCCAATGAATCACCATTGTTGGGAAGTTAACGATTTTATCATTCACCAACTGACCGAAGCCGCCACTATCATCCTGCTCAATGGCAGCGAGACATGCGGCTCGCGCGTCTTCATATCGCCCCATCAGGCAGAGCATCGCCACGCGATTAGCAAAATAGCCTTTGCTAAGGGTTTGCAGGTACTCCAAATAAGTTTCGCAGTCAGCCGTGAGCATCGGCGAGGCCATTTGCGAGTTGGCCCAATCGAGGATGTTTGCAGCAAGCGTTTCCGGCGATCCGTCACCCTCGTTGATCTCATCTTCAACCACTGTAGGTGCACTGCAAACCCACGCGCCAAAAGCTCGAAAAGAAAGCGGCAGCTTAGCATTCTCCGGCATTCCGACGATGTTCCAGAACACAGGATCGAGCGCCATCGGCTTGATACGGGCGGCCATCCTGGTCTTGTACGCCCAATTTACAATGCTGGCCTGAACCTCCACGAACCGACCATTGTGGTCCTTAAAAAGACTGTCGCGAGCAACGCGCCATTTATATGAACGAGCCGAGGTCTTCAGTACCGCGACCGTCGCTTTGGCGAGCGCTTTTCGCTCCTTGCGTTCAGCTCGGGTTAGCTTCGCCATAGCCTATTCCACCACCATCTGTCGCTTTAGTAGCTCTCGCCCGAAAAGATTCATCGCAGCAGCGTTTGCCGCCATTTTCTGACTAAAACATGCGACGTAGCATGTTTTAGGAATTGCGCGACGACGAATGACTTGGACAGGCTGGAGCGCGCTCGGTTTCCTGGCGCTCCTCTGCACTCTCGTCGGCTTCGCGGCCTGGTTCTGGGCGCTCGATCAAGGTGGTGTCGCTACAATCGCACCCCTTCAGTTCGGCCAACCCGTCGTCGGCGTGATCATTGCTGCGGCGTTTCTGTCCGAGGGATTATCGTCAGCAGTCGTGATTGCGCTGAGCCTGATCGTCGGCGGGGTCTACCTGTCTCGCTGTGCAGTGATCCGTCGTCTTCGTTAGCGGTGAGCATCAGCCTGCCAACCGGCGCCACCAGGGTTTCAAAGCACGTTCCTGAAGTTCCTGTGCCTGTCGGTGCCAACGATCGCGGTCCGCCCGGAGTTCTCCCACCATCTCATCGACTTTTTGGCTCTCTGCAGTACGCAGCGCCTTCTCCGTTTCAAGCACGGCTTGCAGCCCTTCGAGCTGGGATCGAACTACGTCCCTCTCACGTTCGGCAGCACGTGACTCATCACGTGCTTCATCGCGCTCGATTTCAGCCTGCTCCAACTTTTCATTAGCGGTATCAAGTGCTTGTTCAAGACGCTCAATGTGACGTGTCAATATACGTCCGAGGCCCGTATCGTCGGACGGCTCAACAGGCGTATCAACAAGCGGGGTATCGGACGTATCGGCCGGAAGGACATCAAGTGGCACTTCGATGCGAGCACGGCCGTCATTTCCTTTTTGCCGGGCCCATCGTTTGCGTAAAACAAGCTGCCTAGCGCTTTCACGTTCAATTCCTAGGCGGGCAGCCAGCTCGTCGTAGGTTAGAAGAACAGTCTCGTCCGTCACGTGTCCTGCCCCGTTATAGCGCACGTACGCAACTGTCACGTGTCGCGGTTCATCGGACGTGCGATCGAACGGGTCATGTCACGTGGCATCGCACATCATGAATATGCTGAACCAGCATTAAGAGATTGTTAATTAAAGTGTAACCAGCACGTGACAACGGCCGTGTCATTTGGGCCCTCATCGGGGTCAGCACATAGAACGGACCCAGATATACGCTAACGGATAGCCGCGGCGATCGAAGCGAGCCGGCTGCTATCGGCTCGACTGGGTGGAAAGCTGTCGGTCGGCTTTCGGGATGCTTTAACGCAAAGCCGACCGCAAAAAGCGGGCGGGTAGCGCGCGCTGTATGTGAGTCTTACCTTGATCTTACGACTATTCAAACAGGACGCTTCGTGAAGCATCGGCGTGAATTCCTTCAATTAGTTGCGTTGTCGGCTGCCGGGCTGACGCTCGTAGGCTGCGGGAAGAAGAACAAAATGACGAATGAGTTGTGGCACCAGTGGCAAGCCGACTGGCGATGGATGCACGACGTTGCCGAACGGCGCGGTTGGAACCTGTCTCGCCTGGAGATTTCTGCTCCCGCCAGCGAGGCCGCGCTGCGCCGCCTGGAGGCGGCGGCGGGACTGCCCGTTCCCGAGCAGCTTCGCGAGGTGCTGTCGCACTATGCCGCCAGCGTGAGGTTCGACTGGTACGTGCCATCGCACCTCTCCCCGATGGAGCAGCGCAACTTTCCGACCAGCAGCTTCAACCGCGGCTTTGTCTGGGATATCGACCAGATCGAGAACCACGCGATCCCGGGTTTCCTCGCGATGAAGCAGGGACTGGCCGAGGTGGACGAGAGCGAAGCGCCCAACACGCCGGACATGTGGGAGCGGCAGTTTCCGGTCTTCTGGCTGATCAATGGCGACATCCTGACGATCGACATGCGCCGGGATGACAGCCCGCATCCCGTCCGCTATTTCAGTCATGAGCTGGAGATGCTGCATGGGCAGGCACTCGCGCCCGACTTCCTGACATTTGTCTCGGAGATGGCCCGGCTTGGCCAGGCCGGTACCGAATGGGCCTCGTGGATGCGCTTCGGCGAATGGGACGAGGACCGCTACTATTTGCGTGCCGACAGTCCGGGCGGGCGCGAGTGGCGGCGATGGCTGGAGAGCGACCCGGCCTTGGTGAAGCCTGACGAGCCGCCGCCGGTAATCCTCGGCGAAACCGCGGCCGAGCGAGCGCTTCTGGAAGCCGCGCAACGCGGCGACATGGCTGCGGCGACGGCTGCCCTGGCCAGCGGCGCCCGTCCCGATGTGGTCTGGAACCCGGAGTGGCGACGGTACGGGTCGTCATCATCATTCGACGACGAATTCGCCACGGCTGTGACCTTTGCCGTCCGACGTAATGACACAAGCCTTGTCGAGCAGCTTTTGGCGCATGGCGCCTCGCTCGACACACGTCATTTGGCCGTTGCGGAGGCTGTGTCCCGTGCGTCGGTCGAGACCCTGCGCTGGCTTTGCCGGAAGGGAGCACGCGTTGATGGCTGGAAGAATGAGCGCTACTGGCCCATTCACCTCCTGATGACCCAGCGCCAGCGCCTCGTCGCCGCGAGTCCCGAGGAACTCGAACCGCGGCTCAGAGAAGAATACGGCCTGGACGGCGACGAGACCGCGGCACTCACACGCGAGGCGTTGGAGCCGTTGTTTCGGCGGGATGTCGAAGCCTTCATCACGCCGCAGGACTATCTGGCCATGCTCGAAACGCTGCTCGCAAGCGGCGCTGCGCCGGACGCCCCTTGGGACAACGGCACGACCATGCTGATGTGGGCAGGACCGGAGAGCGCCCGCATCCTGCTACGGTACGGCGCCGACCCGAACTATCATGCCCCGGATGGAACGACGCCACTCCATTTTACGCGTTCGGCCGCTGTCGCCCGCGTTCTGGTCGAAGCCGGAGCCGACGTGAACGCCCTCGCATCCCCGAACGGGCGGAAGAGTGAAACCGACCCGGTCTATACGCCATTGCAGGCCTCGCTGATACTCGGAGACCTGTGGGGCACCGAACTCGCCAAGTCGCTTCTGGAGCTGGGCGCAGATCCCTCCAAACGCGACGGCGAAGGCTACCCGACGCTCGGCTACGCGACCAGCGTCCCGGCCTTCGAGTTGATGAGGCCTTATGGCCTCGATCCGCACGAGCGCATGCCGGACGGCGGCACGCTTCTGCATCGCCTCTACCAGCAGCGCGGTGCGATCCGCGCAACCTTTCCGGAAGAGGTGGCGATCCTCGACCTTCTTTTGGCCGAAGGTCTCGATATCAACGCACAGAACAATGGCGGGCAGACAATCCTTCACCTCGCCGCGCCAAACGCCATCGACGCTGCTTCGATCGAACTTCTGCTCGAGCGGGGTGCAGATCGAAGCCTCAGAGATGCGAAAGGCAAACGTGCGGTTGACCTGATCCCTCGCTCCAAGAAGAATCTCCGAGGGGCTTTGACATCGGCGCTATGAAGAGTTCGACGCGCATCGTCGATCCGCAATGACTGCTATCTAAAGCGCGCAACAGCGGTCTAGATGGCTTGGAAGGGTCGATGTCGGCCATTGCGATCACCTGCGGATGGATGGGACTCGCGAGGACGGGAGCGAGCTAAAGGTCCCGGCGCATGACGTAGTTCAGGTAGCGCTGGTCCTCGATCTCGTAGTGTGTCTCGCCGGCGTGCTGAAAGGCGTGACGCTCGTAGAAGGTGAGCGCGGCCGTGTTCTGCGCATTAACGGCGAGCCAGACCCCGGCGTGTCCGCTAGATCGGGCGTGCGCTAGACCCGCCTCGAGAAGAGCAATACCTTTTCCCGCTCCTTGGTGGCGTGGTTGAACATAGAGGGTCGCGATCTCCACGTCCGGGCAACCGGCCACGGGCGCAGACGCGCCCGCCACAAGCTCAATCATGCCGTCGATCCCGACCACGTTCTGCGAAACGAGTATGGTGCGCTGCTGGTCTTGAAGGCGGCCACTAAGGCGGTCGGCCGTGAACTCGCGGAGCGCATGGTCGGCGAAGAAGTCGTTGATGCCTTCCCGGATATAGGTCCCGAGCCAGACCTCGATCGACAGGGCCGCCAAGCTGGTCGCATCGGATGCCGTAGCTTCGCGGATCATTGTTTTCTCAGCCATGCTTCCCAAACGCTTCGGCCTCGCGATCATCCTGTAGAGTGTTGCCTTTCTATCAACCAACGGTGTGCTCGTTGCAAAGGGCAGCTTTTGGGAAAGCGAAGTAAGCCTTTGGATGGCTCGAAGGGGTCGAACCTGCCTGTCGGGAAACACCTGTTTCCCGACAGGGTACGCGGGATCCGACTGACCATCGTCGAAAGGCTCCCAAATCCACGCGACAAACCCTGTCGGATTGAGTAGCTGTACGGAAAGTTCTGTTTGGGGAATTTCCGTACATGCTCGTCGGCTACATGCGCGTTTCCTCGAGCGACGATCGCCAGACCGTCGCCCTGCAGCGCGACGCGCTGGTCGCGGCCGGGGTGGACGAGCGTCACCTTTATGCCGACAAGGCGTCCGGCGCGCGAGACGATCGGCCAGGGCTCAAAGCCTGTGTCGAATACCTGAAGTCGGGCGATACGCTCGTCGTCTGGAAGCTCGATCGGCTCGGCCGCTCTCTTCCCCATCTTCTCGCGATCGTCGCGGACCTGCGCACGCGCGGGGTCGCCTTCCGATCGCTCACCGAGGCCATGGACACCCAGACCCCACATGGCGAGCTCCTGTTCTCCTTCTTCGGCGCCCTCGCGCAGTACGAGCGGGCGCTGACCCGGGAGCGCGTCGTCGCGGGACTGGCGGCGGCGCGCCGAAGAGGACGACGGGGCGGGCGTCCGCCCAGCCTGACGGGTGAGCAGCTCGAACAGATCACCGCCGCCCTTGCCGGCGGTGCCAGCAAGGCCTCCGTCTGCCGTAGCTTCAAGGTTGCTCGCTCGACCTTGATTGACACGCTGGCGCGCATCGGCTGGTCCGCGCCGGAGAAGGCCTGAGCGATGCCCCGCCGCGCGCTCATGACGGAGGCGCAGCGCGACAGCCTGTTGGCGGTCCCGACCGACGAGGCGACGCTGGCCCGTCATTGGGTGCTGGGTGATGAGGACTTAGGCCTGATCGCCAGGCGGCGTCGGCCGCACAACCGCCTCGGCTTCGCCGTTCAGCTCTGCGCCCTGCGCTATCCCGGTCGCCTGTTGCGTCCAGGCGAACTCATTCCTGACGCGGCCTTGCGGTTTGTGGCGGGACAGTTGGCGGTCCCGCCGGATGCGCTGATCGACTACGCCGCGCGTGGCCCGACCCGCTACGAGCAACTGGGCACGTTGCGTGAGCTGTTCGGGTTCACAACGCTCAGCCGTCCCGAACAGGCCTCTCTCCAGGCGTGGCTCCTGCCGGTCGCGCTCACGACCACGAGCGGGGCGGAACTGGCCGCGCGGCTCGGCGCCGAGTTTCGGCGCCGACGCATCATCATTCCCGGCGTCTCCGCGCTGGAGCGCATGAGCGGCCTGGCCATGCTCGCGGCCGAACGGCGCGTCGAGGCGATCCTCGCCGGAACGCTGAGTGCCTCGTCCCGGACAGCCCTCGACCAACTCCTGCGTATCATGCCGGACCGAACGATCAGCACGCTTGCCTTCGTCCGCCAGCCTCCCGGTGTCGCTGGGCATCGCGCCTTCGCTGCCATTCTCGAGCGTCTCGCGATCCTGCGGGCGACAGGCGCCGTGAACCATGACGGCCCGTGTGCATTATTGGGACACGGATTCACGGTAGGGCCTGTCGAGCAGCGACATGAGCCCGTCGGCACCGAGATCGAGGCGGTCGGACCAGACATAGTCGCCTGTGAGGTTGATGCGGTCCCATCCGAGCGGAGAGAGTTGCGCCTGCAAGGTTGGATCGATCGATCTGCCCTGGCGTCGTAGCTCGTCGAGAGCGCGTCCGAGATAGCGGCAGTTGAACAGGATGATGGCAGCGGTGACGAGGTTGAGGGCGGCCGCGCGGGTCTTCTGGTTCTCCAGCCCGCGGTCGCGGAAGCGCCCGAGGCGATGGAAGGCAACGGCCCGAGCCAGGCTGTTCCGCGCCTCTCCCTTGTTGAGTTCGGCGGTCACCGTCCGGCGAAGCGCCGGCTCCTCGAACCAGCGCAGCGTAAATAGCGTGCGCTCGATGCGACCGATCTCGCGCAGCGCTGCGGCCAGGCTATTCTGCTGGCGGTAGGCGGCCAGCTTCTTCAAGATCAGCGACGGCGTCACGGTGCGATCGTCCATTGCCCCAATCACCTGCTCGATCTCAGACCAGTGGCTGATGATCAGGTCTCGGTTGAGACGGCGACCGAACAGCGGCGCGAGCCTACCGTAACGCCGCGGCGGCTCGAAGGCGTAGAGGCGGCGATCCGACAGTCGGGGAATGAGCGGCTCGAACTGAAGGCCAAGGAGATGCATGACGGCGAAGACGATGTCGGAGACCCCGCCGCCGTCGACATGCAGCGCGGTAAGATCGACGTCGCTGTCATGGCCGAGGATTCCGTCGAGGGCGTGGATAGCCTCGCCCGCCGTTCCGGCGATGACTGTCTGGTGCAGCGGGGCGTATCGATCGGTGAGGGTGGTGTAGATTTTCACCACGGGATCGCGCCCGTAATGGGCGTTCACGGCTCCGCTCGCCTCTCCGGGGCCGCCGAGATAGTAGGCCTGCCCATCAGCTGAGGCACGGTGACCCGGACCGAACCAGGCTGCCAGGGGCTCGGCATGGATGGCGTCGGTGAGGCAGGCGAGCGCCGCGCGGAACGTCTCCTCGCGCATGTGCCAGGTCTGCATCCGCAGAAGCGCGCGCCGCGAGGCTGCGCCGCAGACCTCGGCCATGCGCGACAGGCCAAGATTGGTCGCTTCCGCGATCAGCGTGGCGAGGAAGGCGCGTTCGTCCGCCGGCGGGAGGCCCGTGGAGACGTGGCCGAAGTGTTCGACGAAGCCGGTCCAGCGGCTGACCTGCGACAGCACATCGGTGATGCGCGTTGTCGGCACCATCCCGTAGCAGGCCAGGGCGAGCGGCCGTGAACCGTCGTGGTCGCCGACATTCGCTTCCTTGGGAAAGCGCAATCGATCGCCGGCGAAGAGAGCCGGATTGCGGGCTCCGAGATTGCCGGCGACCTCGAGCAGCGCGTCGTCGAGCCGGGCGGCACGCTCTTCCAGCCAAGCATGGGGATCGCCGAGCGAGAAAGCCTGTCGTGGCGGAGTGCCAAGTGTCGGATCGAGCATCACGCCGAGCGAGCGATAAGTCCGGGATGACGGGACCCAGATAGCTCCTGACGCCAGCGCGTCGGCGAGCGCGCTGTAGGTCGCCAGTTCCCAATGCGTGCGGTCGATCCCGCCGCTTGCCTGGACATGCCTCAGCCAGCGCCGTTCGATATGGCCAAGTGGCACGTCCGAGGGCAAGGGCCTGCGCTGGTCACCATCGAGAGCTGCGAGGATCGTCATCGCCTCTCGCAGCGAAGCGGTGCGAGCCGTACCCTGGAAGTCGAAGGTACGCAGGAAGATGGGACCGACCCGTTTGAAGCTCCGATGCTCCGCGGCGATCTCTTCCAGCACGTCGTTCTTGTGAGGTGAGGCGGAACGACGAATGATGCCGGCGTCGGCCTCGATCGTCTCCAGCGGCGCGATGGCTTGCACCGCCCGCACGATGTCGGCGCCAGATCGCGCCGCCCGGGTCATCGCCTCGAGGACGCTCGCCACGCGCGTCAGCCGCTCCCAACCTTCGCGTCCGGATGCCGCGATCCGTTGCTCGAGCCGCTTGCGGGCGCGCAGATGGGCGCGACCTACCAGAGCGCCGAACATCGCGATCGTCGCGTCGGTCAGCGACGCTTCCATCTCGCGCAGCGTGGCGACGAGAACGACGCGGCGGCGTGACGGGTGCATCTGCTGGAAGGCCTGGGCGGTGTAGCGGACGCCTTCTCGGGCGAATTGCGCGAGGCGGGGTTCGTGCCGAAGCTCGACGGCAAGGTCGATCGTCCCGGTCCGGCGGATCGCCGCGACCTTCTCCAGGATCTCACCGAGCGATGCGGACGAGACGCGCGGCGTCGGCTCGCGCAGCCAGGACAGGCGACTTTGGCGGTCATGCACTTTGTCGTCGATCAGGGCGTCCAGACGCGCCCTCATATCGCCGTTGAGTCCACTGTCGATCGCAGCGACGAGGTCGGTGTCGGCCCTATGCATCGCCTCGGCCGCCATGCGCTCGACGACGCTGATGCCGGGAATGACGATGCGACGGCCCCGCATCTCGGTCAGCAAGCGGTCGAGGAGAACACGGCCGTCGACGAGGATCTCGGCTTCCCGCGTCAGCCATGTCATCAGCTCGGCCCGCAGGGGACGGCTGAGGTCGCGGAACCCGAAGCGCGCCTTGATGGCGGCGAGCTGGTCGTAGCGCGTTGGGGTCCGCCGCGCGAAGTGGGCGATGACATCGGCTTCGACCCCGACCTGCTCGGCGATGTGGTCGAGCATGACCGCCGGCAGCAGCTCGCCACGACGGAGATGCCTTCCCGGATATCGCAAGGCACAGAGCTGAAGGGCGTAGCCGAGCCGGGTCGCCGGCGAGCGCGCCGTCGCTATCGCGGTGAGGTCATCCGTGTCGAGGCCGTAGTAACGGACCATCGTCGTCTCGCTGTCCGCAAGCGCCAGAAGCTCGGCGCGCTGCCTCGCGGTCATGGGTATGCGTCCGGGCACCGTCAATCCTCCAGAAACCTCTTGCCTTTCGGCAGTTAAATGAAAGAGGATTGTGAAAGGCGGAACACAATGCAACGCCGTCGTACTGTGTGGCCCCTCCGGATACGGCCGTTTGTGAAAGAGCCCGAACTTGAATTCCTCGCCCTATCTGATCGGCTATGCCCGTGTGTCGAAGGGCGACGAACAGTCGAACGCCGCCCAGCGCCGGGCGCTCGACGCGGCGGGATGCCGGCGCGTGTTCGAGGAGACGGCGAGCGGCGGGCGATGGGATCGGCCGAAGCTTCAGGAGATGATCGGCCAGCTTCGCGAGGGCGACGTGGTCGTGGTCTGGAAGCTCGACCGCCTGTCGCGCAGCCTGAAGGATCTCTTGCACATCATGGAGCGCATCCAGCTCGGCGGCGCCGGCTTCCGCTCGCTCACCGAGGCGATCGACACCACGACGGCCGCGGGCCGGATGATGATGCAGATGGTCGGCTCCTTCGCCGAGTTCGAGCGCGCGATGATCCGCGAGCGAACCTCCGCCGGGCTCGCCCTGGCGCGCGCGGAAGGACGGATCGGAGGGCGCCGGCGCAAGCTCGGCGACAAGCAGCGCCGCGAGATCGCCGAGTCCGTCACCTCCGGTCGCAAGTCCGGCGCCGAGATGGCCCGCCTCTACGGCGTCAGCGAACCCACCGTCTCGCGCATCGTCGCCGCCTACCGGCAGGGAGTAGAGGCCGGTACCACATGTATGCGGTGAGAACGCCGTTCTATTCGAAGAGCGATCCTGTCATGCGCTGGGTGCTACCGGATCGCGTCTTCTTTGCATGCGGAGCGTGCCACATTCTGGCGCACGCGTTCCTCGAACGCTACGGCGATCTCGATGCCTCGGTTCGGTGGATCAAGCCCGTACCCGGCTTCACGGGCAGCCATATCTACGTTTCCAGTGATAGTTGGGTTTTCGACTACCACGGCTATTCGGAAACAAAGCAATACCTATCCCATACATGGAAAGTGGCGCGGCGACGTTGGCCGGGTTGGGATGCTGAAATCGTTGATCTTCCCCGCCGGGTCCTTGTCAGTGAGGCCCAGTCAAGAACCTTTCCGGGCCTCTGGTTGCGTGAACCGAAACAGTTTCTGCACGACGCCTACCCCCGCGCGGTCCGCTACCTCGAACGCTTTCCGCCACCACCAGAACCTGATCGCTCGGGTGCTCCTTGAGCTCAGACACTGCACGGAAGCGCCCTACCGTGAATCTGTGTCCCGATAATGCACGCTGGCCTATGTGGGCGACGTGATGTTCGGCGCCTGGGGCCGCAAGCCGGCTTGAGGTAGGACCAGTCGGTGCCTCCGGCGGTCAGAACACCAGCGACCAGATCAGCGGCAGGATGATCGCCGTTAGAATAGCGTTGAGGCCCATGGCGAGGCCCGAAAACGCACCCGCCGCTTCGCTCTCCTGGAGCGCGCGCGGCGGGTCGGCGGGGCGCTGATCGAGGGCGTCGAGATGGAGCGCTTCCCGCCGAGAAGGGCTTCGACAACAACCGCCTGCATGACCGTCTCACGAGCCGCGACACCACCGTCGTCATCCGGGCCAAAGCCAACCGCAAGACCTCCGTCCTTTGCGACTTCGCCCGCTACCGCTGGCGCCATCTGGTGGAAAATTTCCACTGCACCCTCAAACAGTGCAGGGGTCTCGTCACCAGATACGACCAAACCGACGGAGGCTTCCAAGCCTTCATTCACCTCGGCGCCGCTCTCTCGCTCTTCGGTGAAAATCGCCGGGGTCTAACCGGCCGGCGTCGAAGGTTCGCCTTCACTGGTGGCGCTGCCCCCGCGCGGGACAGCTGCGCCGCCGGCGCGGGCAAGCGCGGAGTCGATCGGCACGCCGGCGCCGGCAAGAGCCCCGGCGAGCGCCTTCACGCCGGGGCGAAAGGCATCGGCGGCCAAGCGAACGGTATCGCCCCTTCGCGTTTCCATCACCATCGCATGGCTTGCCCGTGTGCCGTAGAAGAAGGCGATGGCCATGCCGATGATGCCGGCGAAGAAAACGAAGAGCAACACCAGCCAGATCGGCGGCTGCCGTGGCTCCAGCCGAGCTGCGGCGATCTCGCAAAAGCCGAGACGGATGAAGCCGGAGGGCGTGGCGAGGGCGAGCGTCTCCTCATTCAGTGTCAGCCAGAAACATTGAGCGCGCGCCGCGAGGACGAGAAGAGCGGCGGTGACGAGCCCGGCCGGCACGAAACGGAGCGCGGCCGGCAGGAAAAGGGAGCCGGGCGCCAGGACCGACAGCCTGGAACTCTGCAACGAGTCGGCAGCGGCCTGGCTGGCGAGGAGGATGAACAGGACGAAGTAGAAGGTCGTCAGCGCGAAGCCGAAGAGATCGGGGAGGATCACCGCCCCCAGCATTCGGTTGTGGACCGCTCCCGCCGGCCGGCGCGGCCGCGGCAGGAGAGCATAGACGGCGATGCCGACGACGAAGGCCGCAAGCCCGGCGGCCCATGCGCCGACATGGAGACAGAGGGCAGCCGCGACGAAGAGCGCGAGCGCCGCCGCCCGCCTGAAAAGCTCGAAAAGCAGCGCCCGCTTGGGCGTCGGACGGGACGAATCACGGATAGTGGAGTTCTCGATGGCGGATGTCTCCTCACTGAGCTCCTGTCAACTTAGTCGCTTGCCGTCTGCTGTAAATCGAAAATCGGCCGGATCTGACCCGCGAGTTTCTCGCTTGCCGCGGCGGAGGGAGGTCGTGCGAGATACGATAGTCGAAACGGCGGCGGCGATCTGCCTTATCGTCATTGTCCTCGAATAGCACCGCGAAAAGCATGAAAATCGCCTCCTCTGGATGGACGCAGAGGATCATAGTGTTGTATTTTCGCAGGCTTTAGTCGTAAATCTGCTGAGAGAGACTGCAAAAATGCAGGCTACTGATTGGGGGGCCTTACGCTTTCTCCTCGCCGTTGCGCGCGAGGGGTCGTATGCGGCAGCAGGGCGGGCGCTCAAGGTCGATCCAACGACGATTGCTCGTCGGCTGACCTCGCTCGAGAGCACCCTTAAGTCCAGGCTGTTCGAAAAGGATTCGAACGGCAGGTTACGGGCGACCGAAGCGGGCGAGATGGGGTCGTTTGCGGGAGGGGGCGGAATCCTACGCTAAGGCTTTGGCCACCGATATTCTCCGGTGAGATTGATGTGCTCCCATCCGAGGGGAGAGACGTGGGCCAGGAGATCGGGCGATAGCAGCTTCCCCTCACGTTTCTGACTGGCAACGACCTCGCCGAGCTTCATGGTGTTCCAGAAGATGATGATCGCGGCGAGCAGGTTCATGCCGGCGATCCGGTAATGTTGGCCTTCGGCGGACCGGTCGCGGATTTCACCCCGGCGATGGAAGCTGATTGCCCGCTTCAGTGCATGATGCGCTTCGCCCTTGTTGAGCCCGATCTGGGCACGGTGTTGCAGTTCGGCATCCAGAATCCAGTCGATCATGAACAGGGTTCGTTCGACGCGGCCGACCTCGCGCAAAGCCGTGGCCAGTTCGTTCTGCCGCGGATACGAGGCGAGCTTGCGCAGAATCTGGCTGGGCGCGATGCTTCCGGCTGCAATGGTAGCGGCGATGCGCAGGATATCGGGCCAGTTGCGCTCGATCATGGCCTGGTTGATCTTTCCGCCGATCAAGGCTCTCAAGTGCGCCGGCGCTGCCGAAGGATTGAACGCATAGAGCCGCTTGGACGGCAAATCTCGGATACGAGGGGCGAACCGGTAGCCGAGAATGGCGCACGCAGCGAAGACGTGATCGGTGAAGCCGCCCGTGTCGGCGAACTGCTCGCGGATATGGCGACCGGCGTCGTTCATGAGCAGGCCGTCGAGGATGTAGGGGGCTTCGCTTGCCGTTGCAGGGATTATCTGAGTCGCGAACGGCGCGTATTGGTCCGAGACGTGGCTATAGGCTTTTAGGCCAGGGGAATTGCCGTATTTTGCGTTGACCAGATTCATGGCTTCGCCTTGCTCTGTCGCGGCGAAGAACTGGCCGTCGCTCGAAGCCGAGGTGCCCATGCCCCAGAACCTGGCCATGGGTAACGCCGCCTGCGCCTCGACCACCACGGCCAACGCCCGGTCGTAGGCTTCGCCTTCGACATGCCATCGTCCAATGCGGATCAACTCCCAGAAGGTGTGGGTGTTCGTCGCGCCGGCCATCTTGCGCAGACCGAGGTTGACCCCCTCGGCAAGGATGACGTTCATCAGCCCGATCCGGTCGGCGCAGGGCGCTCCGGTGCGCAGATGCGTGAACGCTTCGGTGAAGCCGGTCACTGCATCCACCTCCAGCAGGAGGTCGGTGATCCGCGTGGGCGGGATCTGCTTGTAGAGATCGAGCACCAGATCTTCGGCGCCCGTCGGCGCGGCGGCTTCGAGCTTCTCGATATGCAGAACGCCGTTTTCGATCGAACCGCCGGGAATCGTGCCCGTGCGCGCTGCGCGCCCCAGCTCGCGCAGCCGGATATTGAGGCGAGATTGCCGATCTGCCAGCCATTCTTCCGACCGCAATGGCACAGCGAGACGACCGCTTTCCGCGACAGCCTGCGCTGGGACGAGTGCGTGTTTCAGATCACCATAACGCCGGGATCTGGCCAGCCAGATATCGCCGGAGCGGAACGCATCGCGCAGATGGAACAGCACCGCGATCTCCCATAGGCGGGCGTCACCAGCCGCCTGGGCTCGAAGATGGCGATGCCATTTCGAGCTCGGCCGCAGGAAGCCGGTCTGCGCGGCATCGTTCAAACCGGTGCGCAAGGCCGTCACCGCTTCGAGAAGCGGAATCGCGACAGGCGCGGCCCGCAGATCGAGCAGGCGCAACATGCGCGGAGCGTATCGGCGGAAACGATGATAGCCGTCGAGTACATGATTGAGCGGATCGTCCGCCATGGTGGCGGTCAGCCTGCTTGCCATTGCAACAAGAGTTTTGAAACCGTCCCAACCCGATCCGCGCGCAATGACGTCGTCCAGCGGCTGGCCGTCGTCCTGTGCATCGACCAGGGCTCCGCAAATTTCAGCGAAGGATTTCAGTGTGTCGCGCACCGCACTCGCTTCGTCGGCGATCTTCGCCTGGCAAATGCGCTCGGACGCCCGGTAGAGCCTGCCGACAATCCGGTCATGGGTTTCAACCACGGCGTCGACGAGCATCGCTTGCCATTCCGACGCGCAAACGGCCAGAATCGCAAGCCGCCTGTCCTCCGAGAGATCACGCATGCCATCGGCATAGTACCGTTCGCCTTGCCTGCGCAGACGCGTCACGCGATGAGGGGGAACACCGGCCAGCAGATCCTCGCGGAGATCAACACGTTGCAGGTATTCGAGCCGGTCGAGTAGCCGGTTGGCAGAAGAAGAGTTCGACCCCGGCTCGAACTGCCGCAACCACACGAAGCGGGTCACCCGATCGTCGGCTGTGTCCTCGAGCAATGCCAGCAACTGTTCCCGGCTGGGCATGGACAGCCGACTGGCGATCCTCGTCTCGATCCGCCGCTCGGCGTCGACCAGGGCCGTGGCGCAAAGCCGCTCGATCGTCGATGTTGCAGGGAGAACCGTGCGGGTGCGTCGGCACTCCGCCACGAAGCGACGGGCGATATCTTCGTTCGACACCGCCATCTCGGCTTCCCGGAACAGCCAATCCTTCAGCTCACGCGCGCCACGTCCGGAGAAGGTGCGGAATCCGTAGATCGCCCGCAACTCGGCAAGATGCTCGTGGCGCGTCTCCTCGCGGGCGGCATACTCAACCAGATCGTCGGCACGCAGGCCGATTTGCGCCCCGATGAATTCGACGACTTCCGCCGGGATCAGTTCGCCAGGAGCCAGCACCCGGCCGGGATAGCGCAGGACGCACAATTGCAGAGCGAAGCCGAACCTGTTGTGAGCGCGCCGACGCTGCCCGATATGGCCGAGGTCTTCATCGCTCAGCGTGTAGTGCCTCAACAAGTCCGTCTGGGAGATCGGCAGGCGCAGCAGCGCGTCCTTCTGTCGATCGGTTAGCGTGACGCGACGCGGCATTCATGTTCCTTTTTCAAAATCCGACGATGTTCAAGACGCTTTGTTTGTGAAGCTGGTTGAGATACATTTCCAGCGAACAAATCATTCGCGGCCAGCGCGCCGCTTCAAACCAACGTTTAAGAAACATGCTGATCGGATATGCCCGTGTCTCCAAAGCCGATGGCTCCCAGTCCCTCTACCTGCAGCACGACGCCCTGCGCGCCGCCGGCGTCGAACAGGACAACATCTATGAGGATCGCGCTTCCGGAAGTCGTGACGATCGCCCCGGTCTTGCCGCCTGCCTGAAATCCCTGCGGGACGGCGACGTGCTGGTGGTCTGGAAGCTCGACCGCCTAGGGCGCTCACTTGCCCACTTGGTCAACACAGTGAAGGATCTGTCGGATCGAAACGTCGGCCTGCGTGTGCTGACCGGAAAGGGCGCTCAGATCGACACCACGACCGCATCCGGCCGCATGATGTTCGGCATTTTCGCTACCCTGGCCGAGTTCGAACGAGACCTGATCCGGGAGCGGACCATGGCCGGTCTCGCCGCTGCAAGAGCGCGCGGTCGCAAAGGCGGCCGGAAATTCGCCCTGACCAAAGCACAGGTGCGTCTTGCTCAGGCCGCCATGGCGCAGCGCGACACTTCCGTTTCCGATCTGTGCAAGGAACTCGGGATCGAGCGCGTCACCCTCTACCGTTACGTCGGACCCAAGGGCGAACTCAGGGATTACGGGGAGCGGGTTCTGAGCATTCAGGCGAGATAGAGATGCTTTATGTTGTTGGAGGATGTAGCCGGAGCGGCAAGTCGATGCTGGCCGAGCGCATGCGCGCTCAACATGGCATTCCCTGGTTCCCATTGGACGCCTTGAAGATGGGCCTCCATCTCGGAGCGCCGACGCTCGCTGTGGACCCTGAGGCCGCCGATCTTGGCACTGCCGATCAGATCTGGCCGATCGTCGAACCCATTCTCGACCATCTTATCTTCGATGGCCGCGATTACCTCGTCGAGGGCGTCAATCTTCGTCCGCAGACTGTGGCTCGGTTCATCCAGGAGAGTGACCAGCCGGTGAGAGCCTGCTTCCTCGGTTATCCCGATATAACGATCGAAGCCAAAGCGCTGGAAGTCGCACGCCATACCGGGCTCCCGAACGACTGGCTTCATCGAACCGGGCCCGACAACGTTCGTCGATATATCGGCGTCAGCCGGGACCTCAGCCGACTGTTGCGCTTCGATTGTGAAGCTCTCGGCATCCCATTCGTAGATACCGGCGCCGACTTCTCCGCCGGAATTGATGCTGCTGAGCGCGTCCTGTTCAGCTCTCGAGCTTAGCGTAGGATTCCGCCCCCTCCCGCAAACGACCCCATCAACTGCCGTAAGGCTCGAGCACGAGGTCGCGGGTGACGATGATGCGGACGGGGAATCCGGGGCGGACGGTGAGCGTCGGGGCGACGTCGAGTTCTCGGCGGATGATCTCCTGACCGGCGTCGTTGACGGTGTCCTCAGCGCCATTCTGGATCGCCTGGACCAGGCGATCGTCGTCGTCGGTCGCGAGTTCCGCGCCAACCCCAAGGAGGGTCGAGAGACCGGCGGCCTTGGCAAGATCCCACCAATGGTGGTCGACGTCGTCTTCGAGACCGGCATAGCCTTGGGTATCGACACCCGGCAGGCGTTCCAGCACGATCGACTTGCCGTTCGGCAGGATCAGCCGGTTCCAGACGAGAAGAATGCGCCGCTGACCGAACTCGACGCCGTGGTCGTAGGTGCCGATCAGGCGCGTTCCCTGGGGGATCAGCAGGAAGCGGCCGGTAGGACTGTCGAAGACGTTCTCCGTCACCTGGGCGGTGATCTGGCCGGGCAGATCGGAGCGGATGCCGGTGACGAGCGCGGCGGCAATGACGGCGCCGGTCTGAAGGACATAGGGGCTTGGGGGCGAGGCCAGGCGTTCGGCCGAGACGGTGCGGTGGTCGGCCGGGGCGTTGACGAAGGCGAGTTGCCGATCCTGAGCAAGCGGCGCGCCGGTGCCTTGCGCCGCTGACGCTGCTCCTCCGTCGCTCTCTGCTGCTCCACGGCCCGCCTGCTGGGCGACGAACAGGCGGCTGGTGAGGGCTGCTTCCTGCTCCTGCAAGCGCCGCTGCTCCTCGCGGGTCGCGCCGGGCACGGCCGGCGCCGGCACCGGCTTGCCCTCGTCGCGGGCGCGCACGATGGGTCGTCCGAGATCGCCGGGCAGCGGGGGCCCGAGCTTCGGCACCTGCGTGTAATCGGACGGTAGACTGCGCAGCCCGTCCGGTGTCGGCTGGCGATCGGCGGTCAGCAGCTCCGACGGCGCGTTCGAATGGTGTTGCCCCTGCAGGGCATAGACCAGCGCGCCGCCGATGAGGAGGCCCGCGCCGAGGCCGAGGGTGGTGAGAACCTTGCGCGACAGGCGGGTCACGCGCGGCGGCGCAGGACGCAGGCGGAAAGCCTGGGCCGAACCCTCCCTGTCGTTCGCTGCAGGACGGTCGGTCGGATCGCTCATCAGACTCGGCTCCCGCTTCTCGCGCCATCGACCCGGAGAATGCGGACGGTTTGCTGGTGCTTGCCGCCGAGGCGCAGCTCGGCAGCGCCGAACAGGCGATCGACGATGAGGATGGTGCCGAAGACGCGGGTGTTGGCGAGCTGCGGCTCGCCGTCGGACCCGATGACGAAGAGCGGCGGCATCTCGCCCTGGACGATGCCACGCGGGAACTCAACATAGACCCGCCGTCCGTCGTCATAGACAGTGACGGGCCGCCAGGGCGGGCTGTCGCCGGAGAGCGCATAGCGATAGCGCCGCATTGCCATCACCGGCAGGACGGGCGTTGCTGGTGCCGTTGCTGCCTGCTTTGCCACGACCCGCGGATAGGCCCAGGCGACGGCGGGCATATACGGCTTATCGCGCGAGGTGAGCTCGATCAGATAGGTGCGCCGATCGGTGTTGATGACGAGATTGGTGGCAATCTCCGGCCGCGTCGGCTTCACCAGCACATGAGTTTGCTCGCTTTCGCCGCTGCCGCTTGTCGTGTCGCCGATGATCCAGCGGGCGGTGTCGCCGGCAGCAATCGGACCGGAGCCGGCAAGCGTCTCGCCGGGCTCGAGCGCGATGTCGGTGATCTCGCCGGGCGCGGCATAGACCTGGTAGAGCGCGCCCTCGCTAAAGGGATAGATCTGGATGGCGTTGTAGTAGCCGCCGCGGCGCGGTTCGACACGGGCGGCGGCATTGGCAAGCTCCACCCGCGCGGTCGGCTCCTTGGCGTCGCTGGCCCCGCCATGGCTCGGTGTCCAAGTCGGCGGCACGTGCAGCGGCTTCGGTGTTTTGTCCGCGGCAACGGGCGGTGCCGGCGGCGGCGGCGCGTCGTCGTCATAGCTGATCGCCGGCGGCTTCTGTGCCGTGGCGCAGCCGGCAAGCGCTGAGGCAGACAGCAGCAGCGCCGCGAAACCAGCGTGAGACACGAATGTTCGCTTCCAGCCGTCGCCCCTCATTGCCCGAGCTCCTTCGACCAGTTGATGGCGGTGACGAAGATGCCGAGGGGGTTCTTGCGCAGACGTTCAGCCTCGTGCGGCGGCCGGATGGCGACCGTGACGATGGCGGTCCAGCGTGAGGTCTCGGCGAGAGCGCCGTCCTGGTAGTGCCGCTCGCTCCAGGCGATACGGAACGAGTCGGGCGAAGCCCTGATGACGCTGGAGACATCGACGGCGACCTGTTCCTTGCCGACTTTGGCGAAAGGATCGTTGGCGCGGGCGTAGTCGTTGAGAGCCTGCGCGCCGCTGGCGGCGGTGAAGTCGTAAGCCCGCAGCCATTTCTGGCGCAGCACCACCGGATCGGCGGGAATCGAGCGAACATTCTCGATGAAGCGGGCGAGGTGGAAGGCGATCTGCGGATCGGTCGGGCGATAGTCGGCGGTGGCCGGCGCCACGGTTTGTGCTTCGCCGAGCTTGTCGACCTGGACCACCCAGGGCACGACGGTGCCGCGGGCCGACTGCCAGACGAGAGCGGAGGCAAAGCCGGCGGTGAGGATCAGGCAGCCGAAGGCCATCAGCCGCCAGTTTTTGGCCTGGACACGAGCCGAGCCGATGCGCTCGTCCCAGACCTGGGCCGCCTTTTGGTAGGGTGTCTCGGGGTCCGGCGTCTTGCCGTAGTGGGTGGCCGGTCGCTTGAACATCAGCGCTTCTCTTCGGAGAGATCGATGGAGGAGCCGGCGCCGTGGCTGTCGCCGGCGCGCACGGAATGGGCGGTCAGAGTGACGCCGTGACTCATCGCCTGGTGGCGCTTCATGCGCTGGGCCCAGGCGGGCGGGCCGCTATCGGCGGCGGCGGGTGAAGGAGCCGCCCCGGCACTATCGTTGACGGTGCTGCCGGCGGCCGCTTTGTCGCCGCCGCTCGCCTCGGTGACGAAGCGGCCGCCTTCGGCAAAGCTGGAGCGCAGGCTGTTTGCTGCGCCGGACGCTGCGCGCCGGAGAGACGAGAGTGCAGCCTGTCCGGCCGCACGGCCGACGCCGGCAACGCCAGAGGCGACGCCAGCCGTGCCGGCCTGGTCGCCAGCGCCGAGACGATAGGCGGTGGAAGCTCCACCGGCGAGTGCGGCACCGCCCCGGGCTGCAGCTGCCGTGCCACCGATCATGCTGCCGGCGCCGGAGGCGGCGGTCCCCATCGCGGCTCCGCCCGCCACCATGGCCCCGCCGACGGCAAGGCCGGTGCCGATGGCGACTCCCGCGCCGAGTTGCGGTCCACCGGAGACAAGGCCGTTGGCAATGCCGGGACCGAAGATCCCAAGGCCGAGCAGCGACAGCGCCGCCAGCACGATCGCCATTGCCTGATCGATGGTCGGATTGACGTCGCCGAAACCGGCGGTGAACTCGGAGAACAGCGTCGAGCCGATGCCGATGATGATAGCGAGCACCAGCACCTTGATGCCGGATGAGATGACGTTGCCAAGCACCCGCTCGGCCATGAAGGCGGACTTGCCGAAGAGGCCGAAGGGAATGAGGACGAAGCCGGCGAGCGTCGTCAGCTTGAACTCGATGAGGGTGACGAAGAGCTGGACGGCGAGGATGAAGAAGGCAAAGAGCACCAGCACCCAGGCGAGGAACATGCAGGCGATCTGGATGAAGTTCTCGAAGAACGACCAATAGCCCATCAGACCGGAGATCGAATCGAGCAGCGGGCGGCCCGCGTCGAGACCCGTCTGCGCCACCTTGCCGGGGCGCAAGAGGTCGGCGGCGGTAAAGCCGGTGCCCGACGCCTTCAGGCCGAGGCCGGCGAAGCTCTCGAAGATGATCCGCGCCAGGCTGTTCCAGTTGGCGATCAGCCAGGCGAAGACGCCGACGAAGAGTGTCTTTCGGACGAGACGCGCGATGATGTCGTCGTCTGCGCCCCAGGACCAGAAGAGGGCGGCGAGCGTCACGTCGACGACGATCAGCGTGGTGGCGATGAAGGCGACCTCGCCGCCGAGCAGGCCGAAGCCGGAATCGATGTAACGGGTGAAGACCTCGAGGAAGTGGTCGATGACGCCGGTGCCCTGCATGGTGCTAGCGGGCCTCCGGCTTTATCCGCGGCGGGACCGGCAGGCGGTCGCGGATCCAGTCATCATTCGCCGACAGAAAGCGGCGGCGGTTCTCCGCCCAGGTCGCGAGGCAGGCGGCATCGTGAATGGCGGCCTCTCCGATCCTGGCGCAGCGGATCAGCTCGGCCCGCAGCGGATCGACCGGAGCAGCCGAGCTCGGGACCGCAGCCGGCGAGGCTGGTTCCTCGTCCGTTCCGGCCCCTCCCAGCGCCGCCACGGCCAGAGCGGCCGCCACGAAGGCGCTGGCGGCAAGCCGGGCAAGGTGCTTCGCCTGCATCTCAATCGCCGTAGAACATCTGCGCGCTGCCGGGCTCATAGCCGGTGCCCGGCGTCAGGAACCGCCGGCGTTGCTCGCGGCCCTGATCGGCGGCTGCCGCCTGTTCGGCCGATTGCAGCGCGCGGGCGCGCCCGTCCGCGGCAACGACCGCCACCAGATCGGCAAGCTGCTGGGCCTGCAGCGCCAGGAGCTGGTTGCCGGCCTGCGTCGCCTGGAGCGCGCCTGTCGCGCCCTGGCTCTCACCGACGAGCGCCGACATCTCGGTTCGGTTGGTGTCGAGATTGCCGACGACGCCGGCCTGAACGCGCATCGCGTCTTGCAGTCCCGCCACGGTGTTCTGCCAGCGCGTCTTGGCTTCGTCGATCAGGTCCTGATCGGAAGCAGAGGTGGAAGCCGCGCCATAGGTGGAGGAGAAAGCCTGGTCGATCTCGCCGACATCGAAGGCGATCTTCTGGGCCTGATCGAGAAGCTGCTGGGTGCGGCTGATCGACTGCTGCAGCTGCTGCAGCGAGGAATAGGGCAGGCTCGCCAGATTGCGCGCCTGGTTGATCAGCATCTGCGCCTCGTTCTGGAGCGAAGTGATCTGGTTGTTGATCTGCTCCAGCGCCCGGGCCGCCTGCAGCACGTTCTGCGCATAGTTCGTCGGATCGAAGACGAGCCAGGCGGCCGAGGCCGGGGCGACAATCGCCGGAGATAGAGCAACGGGAGCGATGAGCGCCGCAGCCAACAACTGACCACGCAAAGCATGAGGAATCATGACGGCATCTCCAGATTGGCAAGGTCGGGAATGAGATCGGCGGCCCAGGCGAGGCCGCGGCGCTTCAGCCAGGCGGCCAGGAAGCCATCCGGGCCGTATTGCGCGAGGACGTCCTCGATTTCGGTCTGATCGGTCTTGGCGGAGGTGGCGCAAAGGGCGAGCGCGACCTCGCCGAGGCCGAGCTCGAACAGGCGGTTGCCGCGCCGGCTCTGGCAGTAGTAGTCGCGCTTCGGTGTGGCGCGCGCCAGAATCTCGATCTGGCGGTCGTTGAGGCCGAACTTGCGATAGATCGATGCGATCTGCGGCTCGATCGCCCGCTCGTTCGGCAACAGGATGCGGGTGTGGCAGCTCTCGATGATCGCCGGTGCGATCGGGCTGCCGTCGATATCGGAGAGCGACTGGGTGGCGAAGACGACGGAGGCGTTCTTCTTCCTGAGCGTCTTCAGCCACTCGCGGATCTGTCCGGCAAAGCCCTCGTCGTCGAGTGCCAGCCAGCCTTCATCGATGATGAGGAGCGTCGGTGAGCCGTCGAGCCGATCCTCGATGCGGTGGAAGAGATAGGCAAGAACGGCGGAGGCCGCGCCGGTGCCAATCAGGCCCTCGGTCTCGAATGCCTGAACGGAAGCCTCGCCCAGATGTTCGGCCTCGGCATCGAGCAGCCGGCCATAGGCGCCGCCGAGGCAGTAGGGCTGCAGCGCCCGCTTGAGGACGTTCGACTGCAGGAGAACGGAGAGACCGGTGATGGTGCGCTCGGCAACGGGGGCTGTGCCGAGCGAGGTCAGTGCCGTCCAGAGATGCTCCTTGACCTCCGGCGTGATGGCGATGCCTTCGCGCGTGAGGATCGCGACGATCCAGTCGGCGGTCCAGGCGTGCTCGGGCGTGTCGGGAATGCGTGCCAGCGGCTGCGGCGAGACGGAGGCACTCTCGGTTAGGCCGCCACCGAGATCATGCCAATCGCCGCCCATCGCCAGGGCGGCGGCGCGAATGCTCCCGCCGAAGTCGAAGGCGAAGACCTGGGCCTGTTGGTAGCGGCGGAACTGCAGCGCCATCAGCGCGAGCAGCACGCTCTTGCCGGCGCCCGTCGGCCCGACCACCAGCGTGTGGCCGACATCGCCGACATGGAGCGACAGCCGGAACGGCGTCGAGCCTTCGGTCTGACCAAAGAGCAGCGGCGGTGCGCCGAGATGGTCGTCCTTGTCGGGTCCTGCCCAGACCGCCGAGAGCGGGATCATATGGGCAAGGTTCAGCGTCGAGATCGGCGGCTGGCGGACATTGGCATAGACATGACCGGGCAGCGAGCCGAGCCAGGCATCGACAGCATTGATGGTCTCCGGCATGGCGGTGAAGTCGCGGCCCTGGATGACCTTCTCCACCAGCCGCAGCTTCTCCTCGGCAATGCGGGGATCCTTGTCCCAAACGGTGACCGTCGCGGTGACGAAGGCGGCCCCGGCATAGTCGGCGCCCAGCTCCTGCAAGGCGAGGTCGGCATCGGCGGCCTTGTTGGCGGCATCGGTGTCGACCAGCACCGAGGCTTCGTTGGTCAGCACCTCCTTGAGGATGGCCGCAAGGGACTTGCGCTTGGCGAACCACTGCCGGCGGATTTTGGTCAGCAGCCTTATGGCATCGATCTTGTCGAGGAGGATGGCCCGCGTCGACCAGCGGTAGGCGAAGGCGAGCCGGTTCAGTTCGTCCAGAATGCCGGGCGTGGTGGCGGTGGGAAAGCCGACGATGGTCAACACCCGCAGATGCGCGGTTCCCAGCATCGGCTCCAGGCCGCCGGTGAGCGGCTGGTCGGCGAGCAGCGCATCGAGATGCATCGGCACCTCGGGCACGCGCACGCGCTGGCGCTTGGTCGAGATCGCGGAATGGAGGTAGGAGAGCGTCTCGCCGTCATCGAGCCATTGGCATTCCGGCATGAAGCTCTCGATCAGCTGCAGGACGCGGTCGGTGCGGTCGATGAAGCCGCGCAGCACCTCGCGGGCATTGATGCCCTTGCCGGTCTTGCCCTCGTAGAGCCAGCCCTCGGTTCGCGCGGCCGTCTCTGCCGGCGGCAGATAGACGAAGGTGAGAAAATAGCTCGACTCGTAGTGTGCGCCCTCGGCTTCGAACTCGGCCTTGCGCTCGGCATCGACGAGAGCCGAGGCGGGATCGGGAAACGTGCTTTCCGGATAGTGCTCGGCGCCCAGCCGAACGGCTTCGACGAAGAGTGCCCAGCCGGAGCCGAGGCGGCGGAAGGCGTTGTTGAGGCGGGCGGCCACCGCCACCAGTTCAGCCTCCACGGCACTGTCGAGGTCGGGCCCGCGAAACTGAGCGGTTCTCTGCAGGCTGCCGTCCTTGTTGAGAACGATTCCGGCCTCGACCAAAGCCGCCCACGGCAGGAAGTCGGCGAGCCGGGTGGCGGTGCGTCGATATTCGGCAAGGTTCATCATCGTGCGCGCCTTCCTCAAAGATCCAAATGGCCGGGAATGCGCAGATGCCGGCGCACGACGTCGGCAAACAGCGGATCGCGCCTCGCCGCCCAGACAGCGACGAAGTGGCCGATGGCCCACAGCGCCAGGCCGACCAGCCAGAGGCGTAGGCCGAGCCCGAGGGCGGCGGCGAGCGTGCCGTTGAGGATGGCGATCGAACGCGGCGCGCCTCCGAGCAGGATTGGCTCGGTCAGCGAGCGGTGCACAGGAACGCTGAAGCCGACGATCTCGCCAGCGGAGGTGAAGGAGGCAGCCATCAGACCAGCGCTCCGCCGCCGAAGGAGAAGAACGACAGGAAGAAGCTCGAGGCTGCAAAGGCGATCGACAGGCCGAAGACGATCTGGATCAGCCGGCGAAAGCCGCCCGAGGTATCGCCGAAGGCCAGCGACAGGCCAGTGACGATGATGATGATCACCGCGACGATCTTGGCCACCGGCCCCTCGATGGATTCGAGGATCTGCTCCAGCGGCTCCTCCCACGGCATCGATGAGCCGGCGGCCTGCGCGGCCGAGGCCAGGGCGATGTTGGCGGCCCCGATGGTCGCGGCTGTTGCGATGATGCGCCGACCAAGAGATCGACGAAGGCAATGTTGGCGCGAGATCATGCGTGGTCTCCGGTGCGGGGCTGGACGATAGGCGTGATGCGGTAGTCGCCGTGGCGGTCGAGGCCGGCGACGCGGGAAAGCTCGGCGAGGCGGCGCGAGAAGCCTCGGCCGGAGAGCACGGCGACGAGATCGATGGTCTCGGCGATCAGCGACCGCGGCACGGTGACGACGGCTTCCTGGATAAGCTGCTCCAGGCGCCGCAGCGCACCGATGGCGGAGCCGGCATGGATGGTGCCGACGCCGCCGGGATGACCCGTGCCCCAGGCCTTGAGCAGGTCGAGCGCCTCCGGCCCGCGCACTTCGCCGATCGGGATGCGGTCGGGCCTGAGCCGCAGCGAGGAGCGCACGAGGTCGGAGAGCGAGGCGACACCGTCCTTGGTGCGGAGCGCCACGAGGTTCGGCGCGGCGCATTGCAGCTCACGCGTATCCTCGATCAGCACCACGCGATCAGTGGTCTTGGCGACTTCGGCAAGCAGCGCGTTGGTCAGCGTCGTCTTGCCGGTGGAGGTGCCGCCGGCAACGAGGATGTTCTTCCGCTCGGCGATCGCCTGTCGCAGCTGTGCAGCCTGATCGGCGCTCATGATGCCGGCGCCAACGTAGTCCTCCAGCGTGAAGACGGCGACCGCCGGCTTGCGGATGGCGAAGGCGGGTGCGGCGACGACCGGCGGCAGCAGACCCTCGAAGCGCTCGCCGGTCTCCGGCAGTTCGGCGGAAACCCGGGGAGCTCCGGCGTGGACTTCCGCACCGACATGATGGGCGACGAGCCGGATGATCCGCTCGCCGTCGGCGGCAGAGAGTTGCTCGCCCGTCTCGGCGAGGCCCTCAGCGAGCCGGTCGATCCAGAGCCGGCCGTCGGGGTTCAGCATCACCTCGACGACGCCCGGATCCTCCAGGTATCCGGCGATCGCCGGCCCCAGCGCCGTGCGCAGCATGCGCGCGCCGCGTGAGACCGCCTCCGAGTGCTGATGCGAAGAAACCGCCATCTCGTCCCCATTGCCGGCGGACCGCCGACGGCGGCTCCGGATCGGGGACGATTAAGAGAACCGGAAAAGGGACGAGTTCAACAAGTCAGGGACAGCCGTCGTAGGCTGGCGAAGAAAGACAGGTGATCGGCGGTCACCCGCATCGATCGAATCGGTAGGTTTTGAGCTGGGACCGCCGTCCCAAGTCCCGCAGCATCTTCCTCGATGCGGCCATTCGGACACCCGAACAGAGACCAATTTCTCCATCTGTGATTGTCCATTCGAGGAAAGGGCGATCGGGAGCAGATTTTGGGAAGGGCCGGACTGCATACGGGATGCGTTACAGGCTGCCCCTCCGCTATCCTATTCCAAGTTCGTTTTTGGGAAGCGCTCAAGGGTCACGGCTGGAGCTGGGCAATCGCTCCTCTTGCCGGCGCCTCGGTCTGTCGTGTCAGCTGCGATCGGCGGACTGGGCGATCTCCCGTCGCAATTGGTCGACCTTAGCATCGGCCCACTGCCGGGCGTCGTCGCCGAACACGAGCCGCGATGGCGCCTCGTCCTGTGAAGCAAGGGCCACGATCCGCACGGCGAGCAGCTTCGGATCGCCCGGCTGGTTGCCGCTGGCCCCGTCCACGAACGCACGATACTGCGCGATCGCCTCGGCATAGTCTGGAATGTCGATGCTGCCGAAGCTCGCCGACTTCGGATCCATGAAGTCGGTGCGCAGCATTCCCGGCTCGACCAGGAGCGAGCGGACGCCCAACGGGGCCAGCTCCTGCGCAAAGCCCTCCATCCATCCTTCGACCGCGAACTTCGACGCCGAGTAGACCGCACCCCCGCCGTTGGAGACCAGCCCGCTGACCGACGAGATGGTGACGATCAGGCCTGAGCGCCGCTCACGCATGTGGGGCGCGACTGCGCGCGCGACATTCATCGTGCCGAACAGGTTGACCTCGAACTGACGCCGCACTGCGGTATCGGTGAAGGTTTCGAAGAAACCCAGTTCGGCATAGCCGGCATTGTTGACCAGCACGTCGATCGCACCGAACCGCTCGACGGTCTGCGCGGCAACAGAGTTCGCGGCTTCGGCGTCGGTGATATCGAGCGCGAGGGCGTGCAGGCGATCCTGTTCGCCCCCGAAGGCATCGCGCAGCGCGTCGGCGGACCGCGCCGTCGCCACGACCGTTTCGCCCGCATCGAGCGCCGCGCGCGCGATCTCGCGTCCAAGTCCCCGGCTTGCGCCCGTCACCAGCCAAACCTTGCCCATCGTCTGCGCCTCGTTCCTTCCGCTATCACTGACTAGTTAGTCATGCTAATTGATTGAGATAATGACCTAATCAGTAATAGGCCCCAGTAGTAGGGATCATCAATGCGTCCGGATCAGCTCGGCGACCTCGCCATCTTCGCGACGATCGCCTCCGACCGCAGCTTCACGCGTGCTGCGAGGCGGCTCGGAGTCACGCAGTCGGCGTTGAGCCAGACCATGAAGCGGTTGGAGAGTCAGCTTGGTTTTCGCCTCCTGTCCCGCACGACACGCAGCGTCGCCCCGACCGCTGCCGGCGAGCGCCTGCTCGCCACCCTGTCGCCGGCACTGGCCGGGTTGGACGGCGAGATCGAGGCGCTGTCCCAGGCACGCGGCGCAGCGATCGGCACCATCCGGATCACGATCGGCAAACACGCCGCGACGACAGTGCTGTGGCCGATGCTTCCATCCTTCATGCGCCTCCATCCCGGCGTCGAGGTGGAGGTGTGCGTGGAGGGCGGGATGAGTGACGTCGTGGCGGGCCGATATGATGCGGGCATCCGGCTCGGCGAGCGATTGGAGAAGGACATGATCGCGCTGGCGGTCGGACCTCCGCTTCGCGCCGCGGTGGTGGCCGCTCCCGGCTATCTGAGCGACCATCCGGCGCCGATAAAGCCCGCCGACCTCACGGCGCATCGATGTATCGCCTACGGCGACGCGCATGGCGACCTGTCGCCCTGGTCGTTCGAGCGCGACGGCCATGCGGTGACGGTCACGCCGGGCCGCGGGCCGGTGTTCAACGACGGCGACCTGCTGGTGGCCGCCGCCCTTGAGGGTTTCGGCATCCTCTACATCCTGGAGGATCTGGTGGCGGCGCCGATTGCCGATGGCCGTCTCATCCGCCTGCTGGAGCCGTGGTGCGAGCCATTCGCCGGCTACCACCTCTATTACCCCGATCGGCGAGGCACGACGGCCTTCGAACTGTTCAAGGAAGCACTTCGAGCAAGCAGGGTCGTGTGAAGGGTCGTCAAGCGTCGGTGTCGATTCTCGAAACTCGATCCCTTGCGAGCTACGCAAGCGGAGAAACGACGGGGCTTCTGCAACGGTCCCAAATGTTTTTGGGACAGCCGATGACGCCTTGCAGATGGCAACTTTTTGCAAAGCCGCTTCCAAAGCGGACCGGAAGCTTTCCACCCAACCGGATTGTTCGTTGTTCATGCTGTTGTACGAAGCTGTGATTCTTAATACCGGGCAATCAGCGACATCGCTTACAATCTGCAGTAAAGCTCTATAATCCTCAGTTCTTCTGCGATGGTCCGATATCTTCGGAGATCTCGTGCCGGAGCTTCGGCCCCTTGGCGAGGCGGCGGCCGAGCGCCGCGACGAAGACATCATAGCGCTCGCCCGCCTGAGCGCGGGCGGCCGCCTGCGCCGGTTCGGGCAGCGGCGGATTGGAGATCAGCCAGAAGCGCACGAACAGAGCCAGCATCTCGACTGAGATGCCGAGATCGCGCTCGAGCCGCGTCAGCCGGCGGTCGAGCTGGTCGAGACGCTTGGTCGTCGCCGCCTCCTGCCGTTCGGCGGCATCCGGCGACAGGAAGGAGGCGATCGCCGCTTCGGCGACCAGCGATCGCGAATGATCGCGACGGGCGGCATATTCGGCGAGCGCCTTCATGATCGGCGGATCGAGATAGACGGACAGGCGCTGCTTCTTCTGCGGCTTGCTCATCGGCGCCTCACAAATCCATGCCGTCGGCGGGATCAAGCGAAACCTGCCGCGCCACGCCTTGCATCAGCCTGTCGACGCGCCCGATCCGCGCCGCGTCGTCAGCGGCGTCCGCATCGAAGTCGAGATCGAATTCGGTGGCGAGCGGCATCACGGGTTGCTCGATCGCTACCTCGCGCGCCAGTTCCGGCTGCTTGCGGTGCTCTGAGCCTGTGGGGTCCTCATCGTCGCCGGAGGCGCCGTTGGCGTTTTCTGCGACGCTGGTCGGCTGGGTCGTCACAGGCAATGTGCTCCAGTCGTCGGCGGACGGAGCGTCCTTTCTGACCAGCGTCGGCGGCGGCAGCACACGCTCGACAAGCCGCGCGTCCTCGAAGTACCGCGCCTTCTTCGCCCGGATCGGCGGTGTGCCCGCCACCATGACGATCTCGTCCGCCGGCGGCAGTTGCATGACTTCACCGGGCGTCAGCAGCGGCCGCGCCGTCTCTGAACGCGACACCATCAGATGGCCGAGCCAGGGCGACAGCCTATGGCCCGCATAGTTCTTCATCGCCCGCAGCTCGGTCGCTGTGCCCAGCGCATCCGACACCCGCTTGGCCGTGCGCTCGTCGTTGGTCGCAAAGCTCACCCGGACATGGCAGTTGTCGAGGATCGAGTTGTTCGGCCCGTAGGCCTTCTCGATCTGGTTCAGTGACTGGGCAATGAGGAAGGCCTTCAGCCCGTAACCAGCCATGAAGGCGAGCGCGCTCTCGAAGAAGTCGAGCCGCCCGAGCGCCGGAAACTCGTCCAGCATCAACAGGAGCCGATGGCGTTTGCCATTGGCCTCAAGATCCTCCGTCAGTCTACGGCCGATCTGGTTGAGGATCAGGCGGATCAGCGGCTTGGTGCGGGCGATGTCCGAGGGCGGCACGACGAGGTAGAGCGTCACCGGCCGCGCGCCTCCCACAATATCGGCAATGCGCCAGTCGCAACGCCGCGTCACCTCGGCGACGACCGGATCGCGGTATAGCCCAAGGAATGACATGGCGGTGGAGAGAACGCCGGATCGTTCGTTGTCGGACTTGTTGAGGAGTTCGCGCGCTGCGCTGGCAATGACCGGATGCGGCCCTGCATCACCCAGATGCGGCGTCTTCATCATCGCGGCGAGCGTCGCCTCGATCGGGCGACGGGGATCGGAGAGGAAGGCTGCCACACTGGCGAGCGTCTTGTCCTCTTCGGCATAGAGCACATGAAGGATGGCGCCGACCAAGAGCGCGTGGCTGGTCTTCTCCCAGTGGTTCCGCTTCTCGAGACTGCCTTCGGGATCGACCAGGATGTCGGCGATGTTCTGGACGTCGCGCACTTCCCACTCGCCTCGACGGACTTCCAGCAGCGGATTGTAGGCCGCCGACTTCGCGTTGGTCGGGTCGAACAGCAGCGCGCGGCCGTGCCGCGCCCGAAAGCCGGCGGTGATCTGCCAGTTCTCGCCCTTGATGTCGTGGACGATCGCCGAGCCCGGCCAGGTGAGCAGCGAGGGCACCACGAGGCCGACGCCCTTGCCGGAGCGGGTCGGTGCGAAGCACAGCACGTGCTCGGGACCGTCATGGCGGAGATACTGGCGATCGAGCTTGCCGAGTACGACGCCGTCGGACCCAAGCAGCCCCGCTGCCTTCACCTCGTCCGGCCGCGCCCAGCGAGCCGAGCCGAAAGTCTCGGCGTTCTTCGCCTCCCGCGCGCGCCAAACCGACAGGCCGATCGCCACGGCGATCGCGAGGAAGCCACCCGAGGCGGCGATGTACGCGCCTTCGACGAAGATCGGCGGCGCATAGGCGTCGTAGAAGTACCACCACCAGAAATAGGCCGGCGGAGCATAGACCGGCCAGCCCGACAGCTCGAACCATGGCACCCCGAGCTGCGCCTGAAACCCCAGCCGCCAGGCCGTCCACTCCGTCGCCGTCCAAGTCGTCACCAGGACGATCGCAACGACGATGACGATCTGCCCCCAGAGGATCTTCGATGCCGGCACGCGCGCCTCCTTTCCGGAGAAGGTCGGGCGGGGTGCCGGGGCGGTTCAAGCGGCTGTCGGGAGATCGGCGGCGTGATCGTGCTGTGGCGCAGAAAGACAGGGAATGGCTAGGTGCGACCTTGATCGACTATTCGTGCAGATCGCCGGATCGATCGAGGACTGTAAGGACACCCATCTTCATTCAACGTCGCGGACGCACTTCCAGGAAGATCATCCGGGCGCGGGCTCAATACCCGATTGAACGGCCCAATGGGCGTCAAGCCAGCGCAACCGTTTTAGCGAAAGCTAAGCCGTTTCGGTCTTCCCCATCCAAGAAGAGATGACGCTATTGGCGGTCGAGCGGTCGAGCGGCGTGTCGCCATCCCAGACCCAGGCGACGATCCCATCGGGCCTGATGAACAGAGCTGCGATTCCTTTGGTGTCGAGGGCCTGAGCGGAGACCATTTTTAGCCTGCCATCGTACCGACTGGCGAGTTCGCACAGCTCCTGATCACCTCGGAAATCCAGCAGAATCCCAGCGCCATCTTTCAAGAACGTCTTGAGCTGTGCGCCATCCTTGATCTTGAATGCCGGGAAAGGTCTGCCGCAGAGGGGGTGGCCATCGCCCAAGTCATAGTGTTGCGAGGTCCCCGCGATTTTATCGGCAAAATAGGTAGCTCCGTCGTGGGTCGCGATGAGATCGCGCATGACCTCGGTAATCGCGTGCCCCCAAGGATCGGGGCGCATCACCGCTACCTGCGCGAGGGTCCATCGAAGCGCCCATGCTCCGGCAGGGTGACGTTCTCGCGTGTAGGTGTCGAGCAAGCCGGCTGGTGCCCATCCCTTGATCGTTGCTGCGAGCTTCCAACCGAGATTGAGAGCGTCGGCCAAGCCAGTGTTCAGCCCTTGGGCTCCAAGCGGCGAATGGATGTGGGCAGCATCTCCCGCCAGGAGTATCCGGCCCTTGCGATAGGTGTCCGCCTGCCGCGCTCGATCGGTCCACGTCGAGGCGTAATTGAGTTCCCGGACTGTGACGTCCGTTCCTGAGATACGGCGCAAGATCGATTGGAAATGATCGAGGCTTACCTCTTGACCGTCATGGGCGGTCCCCTCGTCGAAATCCATCAATACGACGCGTTCAGGCCCTGGTCCGAGTGCGTATACACCGCACGGAGTGAGCGTGAAGCCTGATTGAAGCTTTTCCGGATCGGCGATGACGGCGGAAGCCAAATAGCCAGTCAGCTGCGGCTCTGTCCCGTCGAATTTGAAGCCGCCCTGTTTGCGGACGACGCTCCGTGCACCGTCGCAACCGACAAGCCAGGAGCCGCGGAAGGTTTCTCCATCCGCCCTGACCGTGACGCCGCCTTCATCCTGCTCGATCTCAGTGACCTCGACTCCTCGGCGAACCAGCACGCCCAGTTGCTCCGCGCGCCGTTCGAAGATTGCTTCCAACGATTCCATGCTGATCGCCACCGACGGCGCCCGCAGAGCGAATGGGTCGCTTAACGCGTCGATCTTGTCTCCCTGGATGGGCAGGGTGGCGAAGTGCCCGCCCGAGGAGGGTTTCGCGTTCTCCCGATCACCGTCTGGTGTTGAGTTCTCCTTCCACAGGAGAGCTGCATCCCGGACTTCATCGAGCAGTCCACGCCAATCGAGAGCCACGAGCGAAGGCGCGTTCAGCCCTCGCATGCCCATCCAACCAGCTTTGATGGGAGCGTGTCGCTCCTTGGTTTTCTCCAAGACCAGAACCCCGATATCCCGCAGCGCGAGTTCGGTGGCAAGAAACAGTCCGACGGGACCGCCGCCGGATATAATAACGTCGTAAGGCATGGACTTATCCTTTTGAATTTGGCGCGCACGGTCACCCCTCGGACGTGAATCCCGACAGACTCTTTCGTCAGATTTGATCCGCTAGCGCCGCTGAACCGTTTGCCAAAACTTGCAACGGTGCGTGGTAGCGAACGCATCGCTTGATTGAGGGGCCGCGACGGTCAAGGACATCACTGGGCCACCCTTTGCCGGATCAAATCGCGGCCATTCGGGCAGCGCCTGACTGCCGGGATCGCCAGACTGGGCGAAGGCCGCCCAATAGGCCCGCATCTCATGCCCTAATGTTTTCTGCGCAGGGGTGAGCGCCGGCGCGTCATCGATGGTGATCGCGCTCATGTCGAAGAGATACTGCAACTCGCTGAAGTGGGCGGCGCCATAGGGAAAGCTGACGGGCGGCGCGACGATCGAGGGGGCGTTCTCGTCGGCCAGCTCGTAGGCATAGACCGGCGTATGGCGCGCCAGCGCCTTGTCGGCTTCAAAGGCGGGGCAGGCGATGACGCTGTCGGTGAAAACCTGCGCGGCAGCGAGGGCCGGCACCTTGTAGTCGGCCGGGTCATACGCCGTCTCGATCGCGGGAAGGGCTGCATCGGCGTAGGAATAGCCCGGAATGAAGCTTCCGATCATCGCCAGCGCCTGGGCGAAGTCCTCGGCCTGCAGCGGCTTGCCGAAGATCTCGAACATGAAGGCGGCGATCAGCGTGCCTTCGTCGTGATTGCTGCCGTTCAGCACCGGAACGTGGGCAAAGTCGCCCGCGGTCAGAGCGGCGGTAATCGGTTCTTGGAGCAGTTTGCCGTCGATGATGGCGGCGCTCGACGTCTCCTGCGCCGCCAGCAGCTTTCCAACGGGTACCGCGCGAAGGCATTTTGCCGCCTCGGCGCTGGCGTCGGATGGGCAGCCGACTTTGGTGGCCAAAGCCTCACCCTCTTCCTCGGCCTTGGCCAAAGGCTCGTCGGCCGGAACGCCGCTTTCGATGATGGCGCGCTGGAACAGCCCGATCGCGAGCGGCGAGACGAGATGGGTGTAGACCGCAAGGCCGCCCGCCGATTCCCCGGCGATCGTCACGTTCCGCGGATCGCCGCCGAAGGCTGCGATATTGCCCTTCACCCAGCGCAGCGCCTGCTGCTGGTCCATAAAGCCATAATTGGCAACCGGGTCTTGGCCCCGATCGAGCGCGGGATGAGCGAAGAAGCCGAGAGCGCCGAGCCGGTAGTTCACCGTGACGACGATCACGTCGTTCTCGCGGGCGAGGGCCTCGGCGTCATAGACGTCGCCCGACCCGTTGGTGAGGCCGCCGCCGTGAAACCAGACCATGACGGGCTTGCCCTTGGAGGATGGCTTGTGCCTGTCCCCGTCGGGCACGACGACGTTGAGGAATAGACAGTCCTCGGCATTTGAGGCGGTGCCGAACGGGCTCGGGCCCTGGGCGCAGCCTTTGCCGGGATGTGTCGCGTCGGCTGTCGCAGAGCCTGCGTGGACCGGCACCGGCGGCTTCCACCGGAGATTTCCCACCGGCGGCTCGCCATAGCGCACGCCCAAAAACTCCTGGGCGCCGTCGCGGGACTGTCCGACGAGAACGCCCTGGTCAAGGGTGACCCGTGGCTGCTCGTCCGCCATGGCCGACATCGGCCACAGCGATACGGCGCTCAACAGCGTGAGCGTTCGCGCAATTCGGCCAGAGCATGTCCTGGACCGTGTGACTGACTCCATCGATCTGCTCCTAACGATTTGTGAATGGAACGTCGTTCCATACCTTTTCAGTTGGAACGTCGTTCCATTGATGTCAAGATCAGCCCCATGAAAAACCGCGACGGGAAAACCGAGAGGCGCAAGGACGCGCTCTCGAAGGCGAAGATCATCGAGACGGCGATCGCCATCCTCGACGCCGAGGGCGAGAATGCGCTGACGTTTCGAGAACTCGGCGCGCGCCTCTCGACGGGCAGTGGCGCGATCTACTGGCACATCGAAAACAAGGGGGCTCTTCTGGCGGCTGCCGCCGACGAGGTGATCGCCGGCGTCATGACAAAGGTTTCGGACGGTGCCGAGCCGCGGGAGGCGATCCGCTCGATCGCGCTTGGCCTGTTCGACGCGGTTGAGGCGCACCCCTGGGTCGGTGCCGAACTGTCGCGCGCGCCGGTCGGCGCGGCGATGTTGCGGATATTCGAGGGGATCGGCGGGCAGCTGCTGGGGCTCGGTTTGCCCGAGGCAAGCTTGTTCGATTCATGGTCGGCGCTGGTGATCTTCATCTTCGGCATCGCCGTTCAAAACGCCGCCAACGCCCGCCATTTGCAGCGAAGTCCGGACCAGTCTCACTTCCGATCGGCCTTTCTCAACAACGTCGCCACCGGATGGGAAGGGCTCGACCCGGACGGCTATCCGTTCATGCACAAGGTCGCCGAACAGTTTCGCCAGCACGATGATCGCGAGCAGTTTCTCGCCGGGATCGATATCATTCTCGCCGGCATCGAGACCGGTCGCATCCGTCAATGAGGCCCGATTCCGAAGGGAGCCGTCTCGACCACATGTTCGTCTGCGATAGGGCGATCCGTCTCACAACCACGCCGGATCGAGGGTTGCGCGCCGAAGCGGGTTTTCGAAAGCGAGGCCGGCGGGCGGCAACGGGTGATGACAGTCTGCGGCCGGCGATTTTTCCGGTTTTCGGCTTGCTGCCATTGACGATATTATAACAGGAAAACTTGCAAGTTTTCCTGTCGTGTTTATGTATCCGCACATGAGCACGTCTCCCGACACCGCAACGCCCCTTGAAACGACCGTAACCGAGCTTTCGCTGGCGGTTGGCCTGCTGCTGCGGCGTCTGCGCGCCGAAACCAACCAGGACGGGCTGACGTGGTCGCAGACCACGGCGCTGGGTCGGCTGGCAAAGACCGGACCGATGACCACCGCCGACCTCGCGCGGGTGGAGGTGGTGAAGCCGCAATCCATGGGTGCGACGCTCTCCGAACTGGAACGCGCGGGTCTGGTCGAGCGTCATCGGCATCCGAGCGATGGCCGGCAGGTCCTGTTCGCCCTGACGGCGGATGGCGTCGAAGCCCGGCGCAAGCGGAGCGCCGCCAAGCAGAAATGGCTGTTGGAAGCGATGGCCGGGTTCACCCCGGAGGAACGGGAGACGCTGATGTCCGCGGTCGCCCTGATCAAGCGCCTTGCCGAGGCCGATTAGGCCATCACGATGCCGCGGCGCTGCGGGTCGCTCCAACGAGCCCGAAGGCGGCGCGTCCGGATGTCGCCCCAATCGTCAAAAGGAAAACACCGTGACCGTGACCGCTCTCGACGCAAAATCTGCGCTCATCGTCATCGATCTGCAGAAAGGCATCGTTTCACTCCCCACCGTTCATCTGATGGACAGCGTCGTGCAGCGCACCGCCGCGCTGGCGGACGCCTTTCGCGCACACGACCTGCCGGTCGTGCTGGTCAATGTCGCCGGCGGTGCGCCTGGTCGGACAGAGCGGTTGCGGAGCCCGCGAGAGCTTCCCGCCGACTGGGCCGAGCTCATTGCCGAACTGAACCGGCAGCCGCAGGACCATGCGGTGACGAAGCACACGCCGGGTGCCTTCACGAACACCAGTCTCGAAGATCTTCTGAAGTCGTCCGGGGTGACGCAGGTCGTGATCGCCGGCATCGCCACCAGCAACGGCGTCGAGGTCACCGCACGCCAAGCCTACGAGCTAGGCTTCAACGTCACGCTGGCGACCGATGCCATGACCGACATGGAGGAGGACGCCCACGCCTGGAGCGTGACGCGCGTGTTTCCCCGGATCGGCGAGACCGGCGCGACGCAGGAGATCGTCGATCTTTTGGAAAGGACCGTCTGACCATGAACTGGCTTTGCGACATATCCTATCTGCTCGGCGGCGCCTTTCTCGCCAATGCCGTTCCGCATTTCGTCAGCGGTATGACCGGGCGGGCCTTTCAGAGCCCATTCGCCAAGCCGTCCGGCGTCGGCCTGTCCTCCTCGACGGTGAATGTTCTCTGGGGTTTTGCGAACTTCGTCATCGCCTATCTGCTCATCGTCTGCGTCGGCGATTTCGATTTTCATGCGGCGGACCAGGTCATCGCCGCCGGCCTGGGCGTCCTGCTGATCGGCGTTTTCAGCGCCCGGCATTTCGGTCGCTTCCATGGCGGAAACGCATCGACAAATGCCTAACGACGCAACCAAGGATACGTCCGCTAAGGGTGGCGCGTCAGCAAATGCTGCCGACGACCGGCTCGACCCCTCCGTATGGAAGATCGCGGGGGTCGCGCTGTTCGGCGGGCTGCTTGCGCAGCTCGACGCGACCATCGTCAACGTCTCGCTGTCGAACTTGGCGAGCGAACTCAACACCAGCCTGTCGACGATCCAGTGGGTCACCAGCGGCTATCTCCTGGCGCTCACCCTCGTCCTGCCGCTGAATGGCTGGCTGGTCGGCCGCATCGGCGCGAAGGCGCTTTACCTCTGGTGCTTTGCGGGTTTCGCTCTGTCGTCGGCCTTGTGTGGCTTTGCCTGGTCGGCCAACTCGCTGATCGCGTTCCGGGTCCTTCAGGGCATCAGCGGCGGCCTGCTCGCTCCCATGGCGCAGATGATGATCGCCAGGGCGGCCGGCAAACATATGGCCCGCGTCGCCGGTTACATGGTGCTGCCGGTCTTGTTGGCACCGGTTCTTGGACCGGTCGTCGCCGGCACCATCCTGCAATATGCCTCCTGGCGCTGGCTGTTCTTCGTCAACCTGCCGGTGGGTGCGCTCGCCTTCCTGCTTGCCGTCCTGTTCCTGCCGGGCGAGCGCGAGGAGACGACAAACAAGAAACTGGACTGGGTCGGCCTCGCATTGCTGTCGCCGGGGCTGGCGCTGTTTCTCTACGGCTCGGACAAGATCGGCCAGACGACCGGCCGTGTAATCCTTGCAGTCGGCATCGTCATGATGGCCGGCTTTCTCTGGACGGCCCGGCGGAAGGGCGACGACGCGCTGGTCGACCTGCGCCTGTTCAAGGGCGGTGTCTTCTCGACCAGCGCCATCACCCAGTTTCTGTCCAACGGCGTCCAGTTCGCAGGCCAGATGCTCATCCCGGCCTTCTTGATCGACGCCTGCGGCCGCGCACCCTCCGAAATGGGCTGGATGCTGGCACCGCTCGGCCTCGGAATGATGGTGACCTATCCCTTGATGGGGACGCTGACGGACAGGTTCGGCACACGCCATGTCTCAGCCGGAGGCGCCTTCCTGACGTTCGTCGCCACGACGGCCTTTCTCTATCTCGCGCTCCATGGCCTCGACCTCTTCGTGCTCGTGTCGGCCCTTTTCCTGCGGGGGATGGGGATGAGCGCCGTCGGTCTGCCGTCAATGGCCGCCGCCTATGCCTCGGTCCGCAAAAAGGACCTGCCGATGGCGACGACCTCACTCAACATCGTCCAGCGGCTCGGCGGACCGACGCTGACGACGCTCTGCGCGTCGTTTCTTGCGTGGGAATTGGGATCGCAAGCCACGGGCCATGCGGCTTCGACCGCTTATGCCTGGGCGTTCCTGCTGCTTTGCGGTCTCCACGCGCTGACCTTCCTCGCTGCCATCCGGCTGCCCCGCCGCCTCGACGACGTGGCGATCCAAAACGGATAGCCTTAGCTTCAGCGGATCATCACGCCGACGGTCCACACAGTCGTATCATCAGCACCGCATCGGCCGCGCCAAACATTCCTCGCCACCTGACAAGTCGCCGCCGCCTCGGGCGTGGATCCCATTTTTATCCTTTTGGTCGGTCTAGCATACCCGCTGAAACGTGGGCGAAGGGCGTGCGGCAGCCTCATCGGCACGACCCCGCCAGACTGCGATTCTGCGATGTCTGGACCCTCAGCGATGCCAAAGTGCTGCTCAATCAAGACGAGCCTCGTCTTGCTGAATAAGGTTAAAACGACGGGTCGGTTGAAACGCCAACTCTATGGCAGTTTTCTCGCCTTGTTGCCCAGAAGCGGTCAGTCCGTAAACATCTTTGCCGAAAGCAGAACGTGCGACCTGCTGCTTATATTCCCAATCCGCGCTTTCGGCCAAAAGTCCAGTCGACGCCACGGTCTCTGCGGACGATGCCTGATACGTGGCGGCCGAGCTGCTTCTCGAGTGAGGGCGTCCAGGGCACCAGCTGGAAGCCGAGGCCGTCGTCGATCATGGCGAAGCGGCCGGAGGCGAGCGCGAAGCGCCGGCGGTAGGTGCCGGCGACGTACTCGCCGCTGTTGGCGCGATTGAACGGCAGACCTGTTTCGGCTGTCAACTTCTCACTCAAAGCTTCGATCTCGCGCTGACGGAGCGTGTCGATCAAATTGCGGGAGAAGACGAGCCGTTGGCCCTGCCGCTCGGCGAGACCCTGGGCGATCAGATGCTCGGCACGGCGACCCATGGCGTCGCGGACCTCCGCGCCGAAACCGCCGCCGAGGGGGACCGGCTCGCGGGCAATGGCCTGCCGATCGAGCCAGGTGGCGCCGGTGGCGGTAATCTGAGCCTCGATGCTGAGATCGGATCGAACCGCAAGAGCAACGCGACGCTGGCCCCGCGCATCTTCGAACTTGCGCAGCTCGACAATCGAGCCTGGAGCGCTGTCACCTGCCGCATCGAGGTCGGGCAGCCTGATATGGTGGGTGTGGCCGTCGACACCATCAACCACGGCATAAGCCGTGCTCTTCAGTTCGTCATCGAGGCCGCGGGTAACGAGGCGGCCAATAACCGGATTGGCAAGGACTTCGGACGCGAGGATATAGCTCGCTGCCCCACGCTCGATGCCACGCTCGGTCAGACCGCGATGGATGCGCTTGATGATGTCGCTGCGTTCACCAAGATCCCGAAGCGTCGTCTCGGCGCGGTCGGAGAGCGTCCATTGGCCAGGCGCGATCTGCTGTGTGAGGCCAAGGCTCTCCAGCTTGCGCAGCCGTCCGACCTTCAGCACGTCGAATTCGTCGGGCTGCCGATCGGCGCGAGGCGCCAAGTCGATCAGCCCCGTCTGATGGGCATCGAGCACGAGTTGGCGGTCGAGATCGGTCCAGCGTTCAGTATCGATCTGACGTTCAAGGGTCTGCCGGATGTCGTGGTCGGTGCGCGGCCCAAGCTCCTGGGTGATAAGATCGCGCGCCCGGTCGCGCATGCCTTCCTTGATGTAGTCGCGGGCGATGACGAGGTTTTTGCCGTCGTCGCGCACGCCGCGCACGATCAGATGGACGTGCGGGTGCTCGGTGTTCCAGTGATCGACGGCGGCCCAGTCGAGCCTGGTGGCGAGATCCGTCTCCATCTGACCGACCAGATCACGGGTGAAGCCCTTGAGGTCGGACATCTCCAGCGCGTCGTCGGGCGAGATGATGAAGCGGAAGTGGTGGCGGTCGTCTTCGCAGCGCTCGGCAAAGTCCCGCGCATCGACGTCATCACCACCCGGGCCGAACAGGCGAGCCTTCTCGCCGTCGCGGGTGACGCCCTCGCGTCGGAGATAGCCGAGATGGGTCGCGAGCGCTGCGGCGGGTCCGCTGTGCCGAACGACGCGCGCCTTGATGACGGCGCCACGCGAACGCGAGGAGATCAGCCGGTTGGCCTGGATCGAGGCTCGCTGGCCACGCCCGAGGCGGGAGCGGGCCGCCGAGCCGATCTTGCCTCTGCGGGACACCGTGCCGCCGGCGCGTTCGACGGCTGCAAGGGCCTGGGCGATGAACGGCCGAGCACGCTGCGCCTTGCTTGAGCGAATGCGGCCGGGCCGAATGCGGAAATCGTCCTCGCTCGTCATGGCCGGAGCGCCGCACCTCGCACCGAAGCGCTGATACGCTTGCAAAGAAGCTCTCGCCAAAGGCTTCGGTGATAAGGTGCACCTCGCGATTTTGCCGCGCAAACCTCTGCCAATCCACGACCGTCCCTCAGCGCACCTCGCGCGCCTTTATCCTGCCGTAACCCCACTGCGTCCTCCCGCGACGCTGACCCCAACGCAATCCGTATCCGATGGCTCGCTGGGCCGCGCTGAAGCACGATCGACCTCATGGCTGGCCTTCCGTCGGAGTGATCCGCACGAACAGCCCGCCCGGCGGCGGTTGCAAGAGAGAGGATGGGTACCGCAAGGACGCTGCCGCGGCTGCACCGGTTTGCCCGTCGGCGCGCCATGGGGCAGCAGCCGGCGTGACGTTGCTGCTCCGAATGAACAGCGGCGACCGCGTCCAGTCGACAGGGGCGATGGCGCCCTCGGTGAACGAGGCGGCCACTTCGCTGCCGATCATCGGGGCGAGCTTGCCGACGTACGCCTGCGTCTCGGCCGGCAGCGGACGACCGAGTAGCAGGCTCTCCTCGTAGCGCTGCGGTCCTGCATTGTAGGCGGCGAGGAAGCCCGGCGAGCCGTAGCGATCGAGCATCGTGCGCAGATAGGCGGTGCCGGCGAGGATGTTATCGCGGGTGTCGAACGGATCCGATCCCAGACCCATTTCGGTGCGCATCTCCCGCCAGGTGCTTGGTACCACCTGCATCAGCCCCATGGCACCGGCCGGTGAGACGGCGCGAGCATCGCCGTTGCTTTCGGCGGCGATGACGGCGCGGATCCAATGCGGCGGGATGGCAAAGCGCTGAGCGGCTTCCGAGATCGCGGAACCGACCGTATCAACAGTCGCGGTGCGATCCGGCGGCAACGCTTGCGCTTGAGCAGGGACGGACGCGGCTGCAGCTAGCAAGAGACCTGGAACGAGGAGAAGCGGCCAGCGACAGCTCGGTGACCATCGCCTGCTTTGGTTCCGGCCAAGTGGCGCGAGTGTTGTCTTTGTGCAGGGGAGCGGGCCGAAAGCGCGTCCTCCGGCACCGGTCGCAGAGACGGTATCCGCGCCGGTCACCATGCCGGCCTCCGCCATTCGAAGCGGCCGTTGCCGTCCTCGTCGGTGACGATGGGAATGGCGCGGCCGATGACGGTGCGTGCCGGAAGCGGGCCAAAATATCGCCCGTCGAAGCTGTCTCGGACGCTCGTGTTCATCAGAAAGACTTCGTCTTTCGCGATGCGCCGGCAGCCCTGCCAACCCGGCAGCGGGCGACCCATGCGGTCGCGGTCGAGTGCCTCTCCGACGGTTTTGTCGTCGAGCGTGATGCTGCCGCCGTTGCGGCAAACGTTCTGGCCAGGCAGGCCGAGCACGTGCTTGATCAGCGGCACGCCGCGCGGGAGATAGCTGCGATCCGCCATGAAGCGGGCCAGTGGTTCCGGCGGCATTGCGGCGACGAGATCGCCGGTCATGAGCGTACTCACCGGCATGATCCGGTAAAGCCCGATCGGGGCGCTGGCCGAGGCGTTCCAGAGCAGTTTCGGCGCCACCGGAGTGGCAAGCGAACCGCCGACAAGTGCTATCGACACAGCGATTGCGCCGAGGATGCCGGTGCGCGTCATGGTGTGCGCTCTTCCGGCTGATCGGCACGCGCGCCTCCGTCGCGTTGCCGATCACCGGCGATCCTTTGGCGCAGCTGGTACGCCGAATGCTGTTCGCTGGTGTAGACCCGCGGCTCGTGGCCAGCGGTGAGACGGTTGTGAACGTGCCGCCAATAATCCGGCGCAACGGCGCATGGATCGATGCCGAGAGCCTCGACGGCATCGATCGCCTGCAGCACCCGCTCCACCTTTGGCCAGCCGGCGATCTTGAGCAGAATGTCGCCGCCGGGACGCACGAAGGGCAACGTCTGATAGGGCTCGCCGGGCGCAACGGCGCGCACGATGTCGATCCGCGAGATCACCGTGCCATAGTCGTTCGCTGCCCAGCGGACGAAGGCAAAGACGGTTCCGGGAGCGAAGAACAGCAGGCGCCGGCGGCGGTCGATCCGCTGCTCGTCCGCCTTGCGGCCGAAGCGGATCCAGAACTCGATCTTCTTTGCGATCCAAGTAAGTTCGACGCAGGTCAGGTCGTCGAGCGGCTGTGTTTGCGAGCCTGTTCCGGCAGATGGATCGTTCCTCATCGGACGCCTCCATCGTCACAGTCCCACGCGCACGCTGGCGGGAGCTCGCGAACTGCGTCACATTGGATGACGAGATGGCGGCGGACCGGGTGCTGGTCGGACGAGGCGTCGCGGCCGCGACGTGTCGGTGCTCTCCGATATGGCGAGCCCCCGGCCATCGGGGGCTCGCCCGCGCCTGGCGCCAGGGACGCCTCGGTCCCCTTCTGCACGTCGCTTCCCAGCCCCGCTGAATGGGGCAGCTCGCCGTTGGGCGGGCGTCGGTCACTCCCGCCACGATTGCTTCTTTCTTCTTCCCGAAAGCTCTCATGGCAGCCGCTATGGCCGCCGAACTCGGCTCCATGGCCAAGCCCAACGTGCCCGTTCCCCGGCCTTTGCAGAGGCCTATCGAGCGCGCTTCCGCCGGCCTTTTCCACCGGTGGGCAAATCGCGGGGTCCGTTAGAAAGATTCCGAAGGAATCTATGTTAGTAAAGTTACGGACGCCGCAAGCCGCTGATCGCGTTTGGGAAACGGCCGATTTGGGTCCCCGATAGCACGAGGGTCCGGTCCCCGATAGCACGACGGGTCGGGTCCCTGATAGCACGAGACGATTCACAGCTTATCCCCAGCTTGTGCACAGGCGGATGGAGGGCGTGGTGGGGTTCCGAGTTGGGCCGCGTCGATCGGCGCGAAGGACAGCCGGACGGGAGCATCCTCGATCTGCTCCAGCGTGAGCCGGTAGCCCGGCAGGCGCTGTCGGCGGACGATCTCGCGCAGGTCGTAGGCAAAGTGCTTCAACGGCGAGAGGCTGCCGGACTTGGCGTGAAGATGCCGGAGATCGAAGCTCCAGCCGTATTGCTGCCGGCCGCCATGCTTGCGCACGAGGCGATAGAGCCAGCGTTCCAGCCCGCCCGTCAGCGCGAAATATGCCCGGTCGATGGTGAGGACGAGCGCATCATCGAGGACGGCGGCATAGAACCAATCCGGCAGGATCAGCTCCAGGCCGAGCGGCCGGCCATGGGCGTCGGCCTTCTCCTTCCATTCGTTGATCCAGGAGAAGCGGTGCATCCGCCGCTCGGCCGGCTGGCGGATCGAGGTGGCAATCGTGGTCGACTGCAGCCGGTCGAGCGCCGCCTTGAGGCGGGCATAGTCGCGCAGCGACACACCGCGGCCGGCGAAGGTGAGGATGTCGTAGGGTGTAGCAGCCATCAGCCGCGACGGGCGGAGTCCGGCATCGCGGGCCCCCACGATCTGCGAGGCTGCCCAGATCAGCACGTCGGCATCCCAGATGGTGGCCACGCCGTGCTCCGGCACGGCTTCGACGCGGATGACGATGGTGCCGGCGCGGTAGTCGATCGGCGCCAGGCGCTTCGACTTGGCCAGCGAGAAGAACGGATAGGCCATGAGATCCTGGGCATCGCGCGGAGCGAGATCACCGGGCAGCGCCCGGAAGAGATCAAGCTGCTCGCGCCCGGCCTTGTGGAGGTGCGACGGCATCAGCGGGCATCGCGGACGGTGGTCTGCTGCATCAGCGGCGAGGCATGCCGTTTGGCGGGGAGCAGCGAGCCGCGCGGATCGGAGGTCGAGGTGACGGCGCCGCGGTCGGCCCAGGCCTGGAGATCGTCGAGAGAATAGACGACGCGGCCGCCGAGCTTGCGATAGGCGGGACCGGTGCCATAGGTGCGGTGCTTCTCCAGCGTGCGGCCGGAGAGGCCGAGAAAGCGGGCGGCTTCGGGCGTGCGAAGATAGCGCGGCGGCAAGCCGGGGATGGTGGGCGTCATGATCGGGCCTTCGAGGGTTGGATGAGGCCGCCGGCGATCGGCGGCGAACGAAGGCCACGGTGGCGGAGAAGCGCAGCGCAGAGGGAGGGCGAAGAGGCAAAGCGCAAAACCGCCCCCTCAGCGGCAAAGGGTCAGTCGCGGCGGCGATGGCGGAAGAGATCGCGATAGCCGCCGCCGACCAGGCGGCTGCCCTCGCGCACGAGCCGCTTGGTCTTGTCGCGTAGAGACGAGGACTTCCACACCTCATCGGCAAGCCGCCCGGCGCCAAACAGGGCCGCGGCGATCTCGCGATGGGTGGCGCCGCAGCTTCGCCCATCGAAGGCCTGCAGGGCTTGGCGGATGGTGTGGCGCCGCTGCGGCGTCAGCCGGTCGTCGGGCGGAATGCGGCGACCGGCGAGCACACGCCGGTAGCGCTCCAGCGCGCGAAGCCGCTCGGGCAGATCGGCATCCAGCGGAACGATGGCGGCGAGCGCGTCGTCGGCTGCGATGCCCGGCAGGACGAGGGCATGGAGGGAGGAGAGACCGGCGCCGAAGGCAAGGTCGACGCCATCCGCGCCGGCCGGAGCGGCACCGGCGTCAGGCGGCGTTGCGGCCTTGTCGGCGACAGCGGCAAGCACCGGCTTCTGCGTCAGCAGCACCGTCGCCGGATCGACCTCGGCCGTCCAGAACACCGTCGCATCGCTTGCCCTCTCGTCCGGTGCCGTCGGGAAATCGGATCCCCCAGCGCAGCCGCATCAGGCGCGCCAGATGCGCGGCGTTGCGCGCATGATCCTGAACCTCGGCAAAGTCGCGCTGATAGTCCGGGTTGCGGCGCAGGCACTCCCAGGCGAGATCGGAACCGGTGAGATCGTCGAGATAGTCGTAATCGGACGAAGACCGCCATCGCGATGCATCGGGCACCATGGCATCCTCCTTGCCGCAAAACGCGCGGCTGCTGATGCCATGAAAGATTCCCGCTCCGATTGTGCTTGGGAAGTCCGCCTGCCGGCATCACCCGATGCGGCGCCGGCATCACGAGGTGCGATCAGGACTGCTCTTCGCGGGCGAGAAACCGATAGCCGGTCGTGCTCATCCATCGCGCGCGGGCGAGATGGGCCTCATACACCTGCCTTGCGCGCTCCGGCTCCTGCGCCGGATCGAGCCCGAACAGCATGGCAGCCACCTCCTGCCAGCCGGCATCGTCGGCCGCCGCGTCGAGAAGCCGCACGTAGAGTTTTACATGCGCGCGGTCGTAGTCGGTCAGTCCGTCGCTCTCAGGCGGCGCGTCGTGCAATGGCGAAGTGATCATGGCGGCCCTCGCAGAGGCTCCAGCGTCGGCGGTGCGATAGCACGGCGACGGGATCGGCAGAAGGATTGAAGCGGCGCCAGATCGCGGCGCTTGGTCCCGTCGCCCGCATCGGACTGTTGAATACGCACTATAGTTGATAAACTCATAGTATGTAAACGCGGCACGCCTTGCGCATGGATATGCGCAAGCTGGTCGGCCGGAACTTCGCCCGACTGCGTCGGGCTCAGGGCCTGACGCAGGAGGATGTCGAGGCGCGCTCCGGCTTCAGCCAGCAGTATCTCAGCGGCCTGGAGCGCGGGCGACGCAATCCGACGATCATTACGCTCTACGAGCTCGCCCAGGCTTTGGGCGTCAGCCATGTCGATCTGGTCCAGCCGGACGATGAGGACGATCGCTGACGCTTCATTCCGTAGCGCTGTGAAAGCTCCCTGGCCGGCCGGAGCCGACCAGGAAGCCCGGCCCGTTAGTCGCCGGTGCGGCGGCTCGGGCGGGACCAGATCAGACTGTATCCGTCGCCGTTCTCGTCGTCGAAGAGGTTGGCAAAGATCGGAGCGGCGAAGCTCGGATCGTCGAGCTTGAGACCGAGATAGTCGCGGCCCTCGCTGGAGCGCTTGGCCCACGCGGCCCCGATTTCCACTCGTCCTGCGTAGACGCGGTGGCTGGGGGCGTTGTCGCTGGTGGTGCGCGCCTCGGGAACGATGCGGACGTTCTTGGCCTGGACGGCAAGGGTGACGATTGCGCCGGTGAACTCGTTGTCGCCGGTCTTCTTGAAGGTGCCGATGGTCGCCATGGTGGTTCTCCTTGATCTCTTGTCTTCGAGCCCGCTACCCCAGCGGCCTCGATGGCGATCGACGGGCCGAAGGCGATCGGCGCCGCATCCGCTTGCGGGCCGCAGCGGCAGCGGAGGATGGCAGCCGGACGGCTTTCTTGTTCCGCGAGGAATGACGGCGTCCTCGGGGCCCCACGCGGGCTTGCCGCGAGGGGTGAGGATCCGGCAGGGGAAGAAAGTTGGTTGGTGCCATTGCGGCCCAGACGATCGAGGCGCAGCCGGCCTTCGGCCAGATCAGCCCATTGAAGAGGCCGTCCGGGAGCGTTCGATCTGCAGGAGCATCAATGGAGACGTCACGGCAGGCGAGGAGGTGACAAGCCGGCAGAACGAGAGGACCTCGGTTGTGGACTTGCCCTCGACTTGCCCGAACTGCATTAAAAAAGCCGCGCATCACGAGTGACAATCGGACGCACAAGCGGCCGAATCAGGACGACGATGCATTCAAGACGCTCTGCCACTGCCCTCATGGGCGTCGTAATCGACGGCATCGGATCGCTGGGAGGAGCCAGTCCTGCAGATCCCCATCTCGCATGAAATCGCCAGCAACGGGCCGAAAGCGGACTGGCCGGTTTCTGGCAAAACTAAGCCGAAACGGACACGGGCTAAGTTGGCTTCATTGTGACCTGGTTGGCGCGTTTGCGACAGAGCAAGCTCAAGCGGCTTCCCGGGAACATATTCGAGCATGCATTACCTCAGCTGTCGAACTGCACGGCAACGACATGATCAACACCGAACAGCTTCTCAACCGTCGCCATCGCCGGTTCGTTCAGGGCTTGAGTGGCAAGCACGGCCAATCGTTTTTTCGGTCGCGATATAGCTACGTAGAAAAGATTGCGAGCCCGACAATAACTGCCTTCCTCCTTAGCCCCGATTTTCCCAGTCGCAAACAGCTCAAGGAATTTCGGCCAGTTGTAGTGGTTCCAGCCACCACTCAGAATGACCAGCACGTCAGCAAATTCCGCACCTTTGACGCTATGCTGTGTCGCAAAGGGTGTGAAGCCGTTGATGAACTCAGCTAGCGCGAGGATCTCGCCGAAAGCCACTTCGCGCAAACGGCGATGGCGCGTTAGCGAATTCGGTTCGCCCTCTGTAACCTCCGGACCGAGGCGCCCGATATCCTCTTCTCGCGATGCGACGCGATCCGGCAGCCGTGGACGCTTGGTCACCTTGAGGTGGTCGATAATCTGACCGACTGAGCCATTCGCGCGAAGCTTCATTAACCGATCCATATCCTCGCGCCAGCTCGCTTTGTCGGCCATCTTCCGGATCGTCGGGATGCCACCCATCAGGGCGAACATCAGACCATGATTTCCCGCCGCATAGGCTTCACAGATTGGCTCAACCTTGTCGATGAGGAACGCAATCGCCACGTCCTGCTTCTTCACAAGATCGTCTTTCTGATCATAGATACTAGCAAGCGTCGGATAGCCCCTTTCCGCTGCGATCGCATTGTGCGTTAGCATCAGGATCTTGGTGTCCTCGGGCCGAAATCCCCAACCATCTGCGCGCAGGATCTGTTCAACTTGCTCAATCGCCTGGCTGAGCGCGGCCTCGGGTAGTTCCTGCTTACCGTTACGGCTATCGACACGCGCTCCGGCAAATGCATTGCAATGAAAAAAGCGCGCTTCGCCTATCGCGTCGGGATCATCCACCTCCTGTTTCAGCTCCGGGCGCAGACGGTTCAGAACATCGACTATAGCCTGCACCGATCGAAAGTTCGAACCCTTGTCGATGCCCTCGACGTGAGGAAACTTCACCAGCTCATAGTCCTTCCGGTAGATCGTTTGCCAGTGATCGCCAAACAGCCCGGTGATGGGGCCAATCTTCGGTGCGAAGAAATGCTCCGAAAGGGCGGCCATCACGCGTGAATCCGTGTCCTGATATTCGTCTATGAAAAGAATCGGATACAGGCTTGTGAATATTCGCTGGAATTTTGAATTGGCTAGCATCGCGGCGAGAAAGGCTGGCACGTCATCATGGTGCAATTTGATCCGGGTCTCATCGATTCCGAAATAGCCGAGGTCATATTCAACCCGCTGACTATGGATTCCGCCGGCGTCCTCTATAAGCTTTCGCCGTTTTTCATCGGCTGTATTGGCTATCAGCTCGAGCAAGGTCTTCTGGAATCGAGAAATGAACGACCAACCAAACCCATGGACGGTATCCACCAGGATTGCCGGATGTTCCTCTATTTCGCTCGCGATCTCCTTTCGCGCCACTTCGGTATAAGTAATGCATGCGACATGCTGGCCAGCATGCATCAGTGCTTGCCCTTTTTCCGCGATGATATTCCTAAGCGCGGCCACGAGCGAATAGGTCTTGCCGGCACCGGCCCCAGCCTCAAGTCGAAAATTGGATCCTGCGACGAGGCAGGCTTCAAGCTTGGCTTGGGCCGCCTCAGCCGCAATCACCGCAGGCGATCTTCTGCTGTTCATGCTGACGTCACTCCCGTGCCATCTCCAGGCGTGAGCGGCGGCGGCGCATCAGGCGGCGGAGGCGGTTCGGACAACCAGCGGAGCCCTTCTTTGATGTATTTCGGGACGTTCCAGTCCTCCTGCATGATGGCGTATTTGATCGCCTGCTCCGACTTGCCGAATCCCTTTGCGGTTTCCCAAGCACTCGTTGCAGCAGCATCGTCGTCCGGAATCTGGAACAACTGAAGGTTCGCGAGGATCAGCGCATCCTCGTAGCTGCGCGCGCAATGCTCGGAGCCATCTTCCGGCATCTGATATGCGATACGGACGAAGCGCTTGGTTTTTTCTGCGGTCGTCTTCGCACGCAGCGCGACAATCGAGATTGTATTGTCTTCGAACCAGGCCTTGATCGCGCTGTTTGACGTACGCTCTCCCGCGGCGCAGGGGCATTTCTTGTATTTCTCGCCAACGAGCCTCACGGAATCGATGTCGGTAATTACTAGCGCCTTTAGCTCAAGAAACTCGAGCAGCGGATAGAATATTTGCGCGTAAGCTCCGCCCACTTCCATTGTCGTAATATATTGTCGCGAGAGCTTGGCCTGGTCCTGGAGCCCGGCATCAACAGACTTGATAATGCGGGGCATGAGGATACGCTCAGTGGCGCCTTCAACCAGAATGGCCTTGTCTGCGAAATACAGGTCACACTTAGTCAGCGTCATATACTGGTGAAGAAATTTCTGATCCTCTGGGCTGATCGTTTCCGCACCTCTCCGGAAATCCTTGACCCGGGTGCGCCGGACGCCAACATTCTGCGTCTGCTCATTAAGGAAATAGCGGATTGCTGTGAATTCCGTCGCATTGGCGAGGTGCGACGAGTGGGTCGAGATGATGAACTGGACCTGCCACACCGGCTCGTCTCGATATTTCCTTGAAAGGGTCGCGATGGCCTCCTTGAGCTGTGCTATGAAGACTTCCTGCATTTGGGGATGGAGATGGGCTTCGGGCTCCTCAATGAACACGAGATGCGTGCCGGGCCGGGAGGTCGTCCCGCGGTAGGTTTTGTGCAAGGTTTCCAGCTGGAGCAGAATATAGATTAGGTTCCGTGTTCCCAGCCCGTTGTAGCCCTCAGGCAGGTGCACGCCATCCGCGCCGGTATATAGGATGCGCGTATTCTCCTTGAGCAGATCCTCCGCATTTATGGCTGTCTGCGGCTGGAGCTGGGTGTCATTGAGACTCGGAAAGCCGAACGCGTTGAGCGCTGGCAGCAAGCCTTTCAGCTGGTTGTCGAAATCGCCCTGCATCGACTGCTCGAGTTGAGCGACGGATGCTTTGATCTGGTTGGCGATCTTTTGGTCTTCTTCCGATGAGCCCAGTGCGTTCGCAGTTCGGAACAGCTTGCTGAGAATCTTGCCGATTACGTCGGCGTCCCCTCGCTTGCTTACGTCGAGCGTGCGCTGCGCCTTCACAAAGCCGGTTTGGATCAGCGCGAGCAGCGGAGCGAGCGTGTCGAACTCTCGCCTGTTCGACGCATCGGTCGGGTCGATCGCCGACGCCTTGACCGCATAGCCACTAGCGATTGCGTCGCGCAGATGCCGAAATAGCGCGTGGTTCTGATCGATGCCTTCTTCCGCCGATGGGATGTCTAGCAATCTGGCGAGGCTTTTGGGGGAAGCCGCATATTCGACGCGCGCTATTGCTGTCGTGCAGTCTGGGTCGAGATCAATTATGAAGGGCGATAACGGACCAAGATCCTCACCCCCTGCGCCATAGCTGAAGGTCAACTGGAGCGCGATCTTGGGAAGGGCGGCCAGCACGTCCTCCGAGGTTCCCCCGGCATCGCGGAGCGCTTTGGCCGCGATGAATTTCGGTCGGATGGCAGACGCGAAATCTTCCAGCCTAAACTGCCCAGCGGGCTCGCCCAGAAATTTCTCGAAGAGCTCGGTAAGGGAAGTTTTTCCGCTATTGTTGCGGCCGACAATCACTGTCGAGGTCGGCTCAACCGAGACTTCGATATTTTCAAGAAGTCGAAACCCCTCGACCCGAATATTCGCAAGCTTAATCATTCACCCCACTCCACCCCACAGCTTAGGATTATCGGGAACGCAATGCTAGGCAGAATACCCGTTTTGGTGGCATCTGAGCGAGAGCGCTCGGCCACTGTTTGGCTGTTCCGCGTCTGATGCACCCATTTGGAAGCATCTGAGCAGCCATCTGCATGAAGGGCAGCTTTTGGGCAAGCGGATTTGGGGGCCCTACGACCTGCATGGGCGCTATCCGGATATCCCGAGGCTGGAAGAACGCTCGCCTCCCGCCCGCAGCAGGCCCCCGGCATGAAATCGCCATCTGAGCGCAGTTCGATCGGCGACCGACGCTTTCAACCGAGATGGGTAGAGAGATGATCAAGATCCTCAAAAAGCGCGATTTTCCAGTGAGCCAGGTGCGCCGCTACCTGGAGCCGGGGCCGATCGTGTTGGTCTCGTCGAAGTGGCGGGACAAGACCAACATCATGACGCTCGGCTGGCACACGGTGTTGGAGTTCTCGCCCTCGCTTGCGGGGCTGATGATTTCGGGCGGCAACCACAGCTTCCGCATGATCCGCGAGAGCGGCGAGTGCGTGATCAACCTGCCGACGACGGCGCTGACCGATACGGTGGCTGGCATCGGCAACACCACCGGCGCGACGATCGACAAGTTCGCCGAGTTCGGGCTGACGGCGCAGGAAGCGTCGGAGGTCGGCGCGCCGCTGATCGGCGAGTGCCACGCGAACTTCGAATGCCGGCTTCATGACGACGCGCTGGTCGAGCGCTACAACTTCTTCATCTTCGAGGTGGTGAAGGCGCATGTTGCGCCATCGCCCGAGCATCCCGAGACGCTGCACTACACCGGTGACGGCGTCTTCATGGTGTCGGGCGAGATCATCGACCGCCGCTCGCTGTTCAAGGCGGAGATGCTCGGCTGAAGCGGCGTTCACGCGCCGCCAAACTGCCAGACGGGAATGCCGAGCTTGCGAGCCTTGTCGGCGAGGTTGGCCTGGATGCCGCTGCCCGGAAAGACGATGACGCCGATCGGCAGCACCTCCAGTATCTGGTCGTTGCGCTTGAAGGGGGCTGCCTTGCCGTGGCGGGTCCAGTCCGGCTTGAAGGCGATCTGCGGGACGTTGCGGTGATCGGCCCAGCGGGCGGCGATCCGTTCGGCGCCCTTGGGCGAGCCGCCATGCATCAGCACCATGTCGGGGTGCTTGACGCGGACCTGGTCGAGCTTTTCCCAGATCAGCCGGTGGTCGTTGAAGTCGAGACCGCCGGTGACGGCGACCTTCGGTCCCGGCGGCAGGAGCACTTGCGTTTCGGTCCGCTTCGTCGCGGCGAGGAAGTCGCGGCTGTCGATCATCGCGGAGGTGAGCGCCTTGTGGTTGACCATGGAGCCGGTGCGCGGACGCCAGGATGAGCCGGTGTGGCGCTCGAAGTGCTCGGCGGCCTGGTCGCGCATCAGCTCGAAGGCGTTTCGGCGCTCGACCAGCGTCTGGCCCTCGGCCGTCAGGCGCTCCAGCTCGACCGACTTTACCTCGGAGCCGTCCTGCTCCTCCTGGCTGCGGCGCTGCGCCTGCTCGTTGCCGTCGAGCTCGCGCTCGATGCGACCGGTGGCGCGGTGGAAGAGATTGACCGTCGACCAGAGCAGATCCTCGAGATCGGGTTCGAGGCGCGTCTCGCCGAGCGTGGCGATCAGAGCGTCGAAGATGTCGGCGATGGCGCCGGCGACGGCGTTGCCCTCGGGAAGAGGCCGCGGGTCCGGTTCGTCCTCGAGGGGGCGGAAGCCATAGAGCTGAAGCTCGGTGAGGACGTGGCTGGTGGGGGATGCGCTGTGGTGGGGCTCGAAGGTGTCGTCTTCGCTCGTCATGGGATGCTCCCGTCTTTGCGTGGACCGCGCCCGCCGCGGCCTTCCATGGCGCCGCAAGACGGTGGACGGGACGGGCCTGCACCCGGAGCGACCGGCATGCTCGCCGACAGGCTTTCGGAATTGGACAAGGATCATGCCGGAACGGAGCGAAAGGGCCGGAGCGACAGCGGAGGATGGCGATGGCCGGTTGTTTTGCCTCGCGCTGCAAAGGCCCTGCCACGGCTTCGTAGAAGGGCCGGCGGAAAAGAACCGGCATGAGCCATTGCCGGCCTCTCCCGTCTGCCGTCCGGTCGCCCTCTCAGGAAGGCCCGGGTGCGGCTCTCCGCAAAGAGAACGGAAGCATCAGCAACGAAGAGAGCGACACCGGCCCCTCCCAGGCGCCGCATCCTTCCGTCAGGCCACCACCGGTCGATCCAGGAAGCGCACGACGTCCTGTGGGGCAAGCTGGACGCGGATCGCGGACCGGAGCGCATCGACGCCGAGGTGATGCAGATCTTCGTTGAAGTCGCCGAGGCTCGGCACAAGCGTCAACGCCTCGATTCCGGCCGCTTGGGCTCGCTGGGCGAGCGCTTCGCAGGCGCCGATGCCCGCGGGATCATCGTCGCGAACGAGATAGAGCCGGCGCAACGTGTCGGGAAATTGTAGGGCAGCAAGATGGGCGGAGGAGAGAGCGGCCGCCATCGGCATGGTGGGCAGGACGCAGCGCAGCGACAGCACCGTTTCGATGCCTTCGCCCGCCGCCACAACGTCGCCGGGCACACCGAAGCGGACGGCGCGTCCGGCCAGATCACCCATGGCGCGGCGCGGTGTGTCGATCGGCGCCTTGCCGAGCGCCGCCTCGCTGAAGCCCGAGGGATCGAGATAGGTGCGGTGCACGCCGGTGAGATGACCGGCGAGATCGGTGACGGCGGCGATCATCACCGGCCATGTCTCGAGAGGCTCGTGTTCGCCCGACCGATAGAAGCAGTGTGGATGGAACCGCAGGGCGGCGGTTTCGCGCACGGCGGTTATGCCGCGTCGGCGAAGGTAGGTCTCGGCCTGTGTGCTGGCGATCGGCTGGCTCATGGCGAACAATCGCCGCGCCGCTTCCCGCGAGCCGGATGGTGCGGGTGTGACACCGTGCTTCGGCGGCGTCGCCTCCGGCGTCCGTTCCGGCAGGCTGAGAAAGCGGCGCGCTTCTGCCAGAACCCCGGCGAAGTTGGCGAGGCCGCAGCTCTCGCGGATGATGTCGAGGAGATCGCCATGCTCGCCGGTGGCGGCATCGGTCCAGTGACCGGCTGCGCCGGGGCCGGAATCTGGCCCGCTCAGCCGGACGAACATCGACCGCCCGGGCGTGTTGTGAACGTCGCCGACAATCCAGTAGCGACCCTGGCGGCGACCGCTGGAAAGATAGTACCGGCAGACGGCTTCGACGTTCCGAGCAAGACGGCATGCCAGTTCATGCGGGCTCTCCGCCATGATGGGGTCCTCCAAAGGAAAGGCCCGCCGGCGGAGCTCCACGAAACACATCGCGAAGGCTCCGACCGACGGGCCGGCAAGACTGGATCGCGGTGAGCTATTCGGCGGCGATGGTTCGGACCGCGTCGGCTTCGTCAGTGTCGGCGAGACCGTCTTCTTCGCCCACGGCCGTTTCGCCGTCGCCCGCCGCCGTTTCCTCGATGGCTGCATCCGGCTCCGCTGCATCGGTGATGTCGACGTACTCACCGGCGCTGGTGCCTTCGGCGTCGCTCTTGACCTGTGTCGGTTCATGACCCGGCGTGCGCAGGGGCTCCGGCAACCAGCGTGTGCCGGCCAGCAGCATCTCGGCTTCGGATGCCATGTCGCCCTTCTTCAGATGGGCGATGCGATCGGCGGCGCGCTGGCCCTTCGCTTCCGCGACGGCCTGGAGAATGCGGGCCTTGGTGACGCGGCCGAGGAAGCTTTCCACCGTCGGCGTCCAGCCCGCCGCCGCCATGTCGAGATCGACGGACGCGGCCAACAGGTCAGCATGGATGAGCGCTCGCGGCCGCCTGTTCCAGGTCTCATGGGTCGCATTGACCGACAGGGAGACGACATGGGCGAATAGCACCGAGCGGCTGTCGGCGTCGAAGGCCTGCAGCGCATCCCAGAGTTCGACGGGCTCCTTCGGCAGAGCCTTCGCCCAGTCCTCGTGCCGGATGCGGATCGCCTCGGCCGAAGTGCTGTCGGCAAGGCCGGGCACCTGAATGCCGAAGCCGGCGCTCTTGAGATCGAGCTCCAGGCAGCTGTCGAGGCCATAGGCGTAGAACACCTTCAGCGTCAGCGCATGCAGGGCGGCAAGGAAGGCGACGTCCGGACGTTCTCCCAGCGCTTGGCGCAAGGCCAGCGTTCGATGCGCCGTCAGCTCCGTGATCAACCGATCGGAGATCGGCGTCAGGCCTTCATCTTCCTCTGGTTCTGGGGATGGCGACGAAGGCTCGACCGTGGCGGCCGCACTGTCAGCGTCGCCGATCGCAGCCACGCCGTCGGCGTTCTCCGCATCGGCCGGAGCCACTTCCGGTTCGACGGGCCGCTCGTCCTCGGGACGAACGAAACCACGCTCGACGCGCAGCGTGCCGTCATAGCCGATGCTGACGAACGCGCCGGCACTTGCGACCACGTCGGACTCGAAGGCCGGCGGCCGGGTCTCGAAGGCTTCCAGTGCCGTCTCCAGTTCGCCGAGCCGCTCATCGACCGCCTCGGGAAGCTCGTCGGCATTGGAGTGCTCCTCCGTCAGGCGATCGTATTCCGCCTGGAGGGCGCCCCGCGCTGCTTCCTCATCGGCTGTCAGCGTCACGGGTTCGCCGCGCAGCTGGCGCAGGCCGAAGGTGTGGCCATAGGCAAAGTCGGGTGCGACCTCGATCCACTTCCAGCCCTCGGCGGAAATCGCCTCGGCTTCCGTCGCGAGCTTCTCGGTGACCAGCCGGTCGACGAGGGCGACATCCTGCAGCCAACCGCCGTCGTCACCCTGGAAGAGATCGCGCAGCACCGTGCCGCCGGCCTCGACATAGGCTTCGAGACCGACGAACTGCGCCCGCTTGTCGGAGGCGCGCACCGCGCCCTCGGTCAGCATTCGGCGGATGGTGTAGGGCTGCTTGTCATAGGCATGCTGCAACCGCTCGAACACTTGTTCCTGGCGCTCGTGATCACCGGAGACGGAGAACGCCTCCAGCTGCGCGAGCGTCATGCCGTCCTCGGCATAGACGTCGAGGAGCTTCGGCGAGACCGAGGCGAGCTTCAGCCGCTGCTTGACGACGTTGACGGAGACGAAGAAGGCGGCAGCGATCTCCTCTTCCGACTGACCCTTCTCGCGAAGGGCGAGGAACGCTCGGAACTGGTCGAGCGGATGCAGCGGCGCGCGCTGGACGTTCTCGGCGAGCGAATCCTCCTCGGCCGCGATCTCGGTGCCGGCCTCGCGGATGATGCACGGCACCGGTGCGGTCTTCGCCAGCCGCTTCTGCCTGACCAGCAGCTCCAGCGCGCGATAACGGCGCCCGCCGGCGGGAATCTCATAGAGCCCGGTCTCGGCGCCATCGGCATCGACGACGGCGCGGACACTGAGGCCCTGCAGCAGACCGCGCCGGGCAATGTCCTCGGCGAGCTCCTCGATCGAGACGCCGGCCTTGATGCGCCGGACGTTCGACTGGCTGAGCACGAGCTTGTTGAAGAGGATGTCGCGCGAGGACGACAGAGAAATCTTGCGAACGGCACTGGCCATGGTGGGATGCTCCGCGACGAGCGCCGAGAGCCTTTCTCTCGAACGGGAAACTCGTCACGAAGCGAAGCGCCGCCCTTTTCCTTTGGGAGGGCAGCGCCACGGCAATGGTGGTCGAGAAGGCGGCAACGACGAAGCTGGAGCGGCGGTCTGGGTGGCTGAAAGCGCTCCAGACCAGCGGCTTTCAGCTTGCGCCAAAGCCATTCCGCTCAAGGTCCTTGATGCGGACGATCATGGCGTGTCGCGGATCGCCGGGAAGCTCCTCGAAGCCGAAACGGCGATAGAAGCCGCGGACCTCGTCGTCGAGCGGATGAGTGAGAACGCCAAAGCTGCCGATCTGCCGGGACACCAGAACCGACGTCGTCAGGGCATAGAACAGCAGCGATCGGGCAACGCCAGCGCCCTGAAATCGCCGGTCGACGGCGAGCTGGCCAAGCAAGAAGATCGGGATCGGGTCCGGCTTGTTGCGCTGCGCCGCCTTGGGCAGGAACTCGCGCTCGATCTGCCCGGTGCTCAACGTGACATAGCCGGCGATGGCGCCGCTTTCGCTGTCTTGAAGCACCGTGGTCCGGGAGACGCCGAGCTGCTGATTGCGCCAGGCATGACGCCGGAACCACTGGTTCATGGATTCGCGGCCGCAGTCGAAGCTCTCGCGATCGTCGCTTTCGTCGAGCGGCCGCGGCGGTTTCAGTCGCGCCATGCCGGCGCGGTCTTGGCGAGATCGCTGAGACCCGGCACATCCTTGGCCGGGCTTGCCGCCCACGCCTCAACCTTCTCCCATTCGGCTGCGGGGATGACTACGCGGTTCTGGTGGACGAGGTCGAGTTCGGCCGCCTCCACCGCCTTGCGGCGGATGAAGTCGCTCAAGTTTGTGCGGGACTGCTCGGCCGCCGCTTCGAGAAGCTCGCGCTCGCGGGCCGAGATGCGGACGCTCACTGGTGCGAGATTGGCCATGGCGATGCTCCGAAGTGCTGTAGGACAACAGCATACATGATGTCGTGAGCCGAAGCTATCAAGGTCGTCGGCCGTCTGGTTGGGCCGGAAAGCAGACCGACTCACGAACGCTGAGCGGCAAAGCCGGAGACACGGCATTCCGCGTCTCCGGCATCGGCACCGTCACGCCGCTCGGTCGAGCAGCTTCTTTGCCCGCGCTTCCATGTCGAGCCGGGCATCCTGGTGCGGCTTGTCGCGCGCGACGGCGGTGATGCCTTGCACGAAGTCGAACACGCTTTCCGGCTTGCGGCCTTCCTCCGCGAGCACCGTCTCGATGATCTTCGCGGTCTCGCCCTTGGAGAAGCCGCGCTTGCGCAGGAAGTCGGTGCGATCCTCGTCGCTGCGGGCGACGACCGTCTCGCGCGCCGCCTTAATGCCGTTGACGAAGGGCATGGGCGAGGAGTTGGCGAAGCGGGTCAGTGCCGGCGCCGCCTCATGGGCAAAGCGCGAGGCGGCATACTTCGAATGGCGGATGGTGATCTCCTGGAAATCTTCCACGCCCCAAAGATTGCGGTTCTGGCAGACCGCCCGGAGATAGAAGCTCGCAATACCGAGCGTCTTGGCGCCGACCTCCGAGTTCCAGCAGTAGAAGCCCCGGAAGTAGAGGTCGGGCGAGCCATCCGGCAGCCGACCTGCTTCAATGGGATTGAGATCGTCGACAAGGAACAGGAAGACGTCGCGGTCCGAGGCATAGAGCGTTGTCGTGTCCTGGGTAATGTCGACGCGGGGATTGTAGATGCCGGTCGACCAGTCGAGCACGCCCGGCACCTTCCATCGCGTGTCGCCGGTGCCGTTGCCGGCGATCCGCTGCACCGCCTCGACCAACTCATGGTCGAAGATGCGGCCGTAGTCGGGGCCGGTGACGGCGCGCAGCTCGACGCGGCCATCTTCGATCTCCAGCGTCTTCACTTGCTCGGCGCGGTGCGAGGTCAGGCCATATTGCAGGTTGATGCCGGCGAGCGGCGCGGGAAGCTGGCGCAGATAGGCCGCCGGAGCGCCGACGAGACTCGAAAGCTGGCCAAAACTCCAATGGGTGGGCGCAACCGGCGTCTCTGCATCCGGCAGCATCAGCGCCAGGCGCTCGGGATCTTCGCGGCTAGCCTCGACGCGAATGGCAGCACTCTCGACCGTCCTCGTGCGACTGTGGTCGGTCCGGCCGCGCACGGCAGCATAAAGCTCCGACAGCGACAGATAGCGTTCGTCCGCGGGCCGCGAGAACCACTCCGACGACACGCGGCCGCTCGTTCCGCCGCGGCTCGCATCCACCTTGTAGCCGCCATTGCCGCGCTCGCCGCCAGCGCCGCTCAGAATCTCCACCTGGGTCATCTGACATCTCCATGACGGGCGCCGGAGACCCTCTCTCTGGCTTCCAACCCGTCACGGAAATCTCAGCCAACCTCTTGCTCTCTCAGCAGCAAAGCATGCGCGCTGTTACCAGACAGAATGGATTTCACACCTGCCAGTGACTAGAAGCTGACGGCCTGCGCAGCGGGCCGGCCCCGCGCCCGGTGCGACAATGCTGCGAGCGACCTTTAACGGCTTTTGTGGGCTCTGACGCGATTGGCGCGAGGGCCCCGGAATATTGGGATAATACGGGACTCTTGATAGAGGGTCAGTCAAGGTCCTGATCCAGCACGTCGACGACGATCGGGCAATGATCCGAGAGAGCCTTGTACGCGGCTGGCTCCGCACTACCGAATGGCCTACCTTCCAGCATGGCGCAGTAGCCGCTCACGGCAATTTTTGTTTCCCGAACTTCCTCCATAGACTCGGTGACGATAACTTGGTCTAGCCAGCTGCAGGCGCCATCGAAGTATTCCGAACAGTGTAGGGGATTGTCGATGAGCCGAAACCCTGGCGCTTCAGTCCGGACGTGTTGGCGAAGGCGGTCGATTTCAGCGGGCCCGCTCATAATGTCTTGCGCGCCCATCGTATTAAAGTCGCCGAGCACAACCATGTCGGAGTCGGAAACATCCTGCTGAAGATCATCGAAAAGAGCGCCAAGGCGTCCAATCGCTTCCTGGCGATGATTGTAGTCGCGTTCGGAAGTTCCAGAATCCGCATGAACAGCAACAAGATGAAAGTCGGCTCCGGTGCCAACCTTCCGGACGTAAGCGGCGCGTCCAGGGCGCAAATTTCCAGCACAAGGGTTGAGTGGATCCTTGGCCGCGCCATTCATCTCCCAGATGTCACGAGTTCCGCTCAGTGTCACCCTCCTAGAATTGTAGAGAAAGCCGACATGCTGTGAGCTCTCGCCACCGCATTCCTGCAGGTCGACGCGCCAGTCGCCACCCACCAGCTTCTGTACACCGTCGGTGACAACCGCCCAGGCAACATTGGCCTCTGGTCCGGCCGTGATTTCTTGCAGGGCGACGACGTCGGGCTCGAGATAGGCGATCGCACAAGCGAGCCAGGCCAAATCAGTTTCTTTACCGCTATCGTGGGGATCCCCAATGGGAAACCATCGAATGTTCCAGGTCGCGATACGGATTTGGCTGTGATCTTTCGGCTCGAACCGAGCTCCGCTCTGCACAGCACGTTCGCAACTCGCTCGAGACGAGAAAGGGCCGACGAGCTGTTCGCTGGCATCCGAAGGCGTGATCGGCATTGCTTCGTCTGATGCACTTTCGAGGTACTTAGAGACAATCCAAGCAATGGCTCCATGTTCAATCTGAACGTGGAGCCACTTACCGCCATGCGCGACTTCCGTGATTTTGCCCAGCGAGCCATCTTCGCCTCGGCCGAACAGGCTGTTTTGCGCCTTGCGGTGCAGCGGTACACCCAGTGCATTACTCGCCCGGAGAACAACTTGTTGTCCGACAGAAAAACCTGCTCCGTGCACAATTGTCGGTAGGGATAGCAGTACGAGAGATGCAAACAATGGGAGCCAAAGGCGCATGAGGTCCTCCAGGAAATTTCGTGCACGATGAGACCGCGTTGGTATCGCGAAAACCCAGAATGAGCAGAGACAATCGAATCAACGTAGGGTAGCAGATGGGGCCGGTTTGTCGTCATCCGCCACTATTTTATGGCCCGTTATATCTTCTCGGATTCACTGTGCAGACGGATGCTGTGGCGCCGCTGGGTGTCGAGCCTCTCAGGCGAGCAGTGAATATCAGTATTTGTAAGTAACGAGTTCGAAAATAGCGAGCATTAGAACGACTTTGGCGTATTTCGGTACGACGATGGACGAATACTATCGAGTGACACCTGTAGGATTGGAGGAGAGTGCACAGGTTAAACCCGATCACCATAGATCCTTGAATTTCCCCGGCGCGAAAAACGCCGGGGAAATCTCCTAAGCTGCTTCCCAGACCCGGTTCAGGATCTGCGCGGCGATCTCGGCCTTGTCCTGCGGAAGGAACCGGCCGTAGTGCTGGGCGACCATCTCCGGAGTGTCCTGAATGGCGTAGCTCGCCTGTTCGTAGGACCCAGTCTGCTTCAGGATGTGCGTCGCCAGCACGTCGCGGACGTTGTGCGGGCCGTGCGGCAGGAGTCCTTTGATCACCCCGTTGCCGGTATAGGGATTGTAGATCCCGTATCGCTGGATCGTCAGGCGCCAGGCCTCGTAGAACGTGTTCTGGTCATACGCGGCGTTCGCACTGCGCATTTTCACCGTCTTGACGAAAAAGGTGCCGGGATCCTTAGCAGGGCCGACAAGGCGATGTCGGTGACGCACGATGTAGGTGGAGATCATGTCGTAGAGGCTGCCAAGATCGGGCAGAATCAGCCGGAACGGCTTGGAGCCGAAGAAGGACGAGTTGGCGTTCTTGAAGGCCACGGACGGAATCAGCACCTCCCATCCGGCCTCGCGAGAATTCCATCGAAGCTCACCGCGACGCAGCTCCTCCAGGCGGCGCTCACCGGTGGGAAGGCGCCCGAGCGGGCAGACGAGAAGCTCCCTCAGGTTTTTCTGGCGAAGGCCGAGATGGAGGCCGAGGCGGAGCATCAGGAAGGACCGCACAGCCTCGGCGGCAGCTCGCGGATATCGGCGCTCGTCGGGCATCAGCCGGAGGATCTCCTCGGTGATCTTCCGATATTCGCCGACCGGGCTCTTGGCCTCCAGAATCGGAAGGATGGGCTCGAACGGATCGCGGTGAACGCGGGCGACGCGCTCGATCTCCTTAATTCGACTACGCCCGTGTCGATGCATGGCGTCGCAGGCCGCGTTCCAGTCGCTCTGGGCCTCCGCAATGTCGATTTTCGAGACGAGGCCCGGAATCGGCGTCAGGTGTTCGGCCAGCCGTGGCGTCTGTCGCAGCCAGCCCGTGTTTTCCCGCACCAGGCCGAGAACGATACTTAGCATGTCGACTTCCCACTGGGTGTAGAAGCCGCGTCTTTGCTCGCGCCACTGCAGATACCAGTCCCACACGGCGGGGAAGACGAAGATGCCGAAGGAGAGCGAGGCGAGGTCGACGCCGAAGCCTGCGATCTCGCCGTCACGAGATGCGGCGAGGGCGCCGAACATCAGTCCGAAGTGTTCGATCTTCTGCGCCGCGGTTTCCGGATTCCAAACACCGTTCCGATGGAAGCCGAATGTCGTCAGCGTCGCCGTCTTGAATCTCAGAAGGTCGTCCATTTCCCTCTGTAGCCGAGCCGGAGCGTCGACGACGCCATTCGACAGAGAGGTCGGTTTCAGGTTCCAGCGGCGCCGCGTACCGTCGAAATTGCGGAAGCGGATAGCATAGCGCTGCTTCATCGCGGCGGCCTGGAAGCGCCGGTACTCGGTGCTGCCGCTGATGACGACCGTGCGGACCCAGGTGAGGATTTCGATCTGCTCGGCGGCGGACCGGCGAGAGAAATCGTCTGGCAGATGCCAGGCGAGCCGCCGCCGTTCCGAGGCTGGGATGTCCGCCAGCATGTGACCGCGAACGGCGTGGTTTCGCCGGGGGAGCTTCGCCCCGAAGTATCCGTCGGGGAGCCGATAGCGCTCCTCGATCTGCTTCAGCACCTCGAGGCTCTTCACGGTCCGTGGCGCCGAGGCGCCTTTGCACCAATTGGAGATCGTCTGTGGTTCGAAGGCGATTCCGGTATCGGCAATCGCCCGATGGAGATAGTGGGCGGTTTCACCATGCCGCTCGATCTGAAGACGTAACGCTGCCGCGAAGTCCTCCGGATCTTCCGAGGCCGGTTGGATGGGGTCGGGATATTGAACGATCGGTCGCGGCTTTCGCCCCGGCTTGCGACGAGTGGCCGGACGCGGCTTCTGTACCGGTTCTGCCTTCTGTTCCGGAGCGGCCAACGCCCGGCAGAGGGCATCGAAGACCGGCTGAAGATGGTTTCGAGCAGCAAGCAGGCTCGCCGGTGCTATCCCCGTCGTCTCAGCGATGGGGACGACGTCGATCCAACGTCCGCGGTAGGGCGGAAAAGCCCGCACGGCGAGAAGATCCGCTAGATAGGCGCGGATCGCTTCCGTCTCCTCCGGCGTCAGCACCGGAGCCGCCCGCTGGCGGCAGTATGCGGCGATCTTCTGGGCGGTCAGTCTTGGTGTGGCAGTCATGCGTCTCTCGTTCGTAATGTTGGAACGGGGCGCTGATGCCGGATTCGAATGCTGCTTTTGATCGCGGGGAGGGCGGTTCTGGCCGGATTCTGTGGATGGCAGCCCAAAATTGACGCGACACACCGTTTGCTATCTCGTCGTGTCTGGAGAGCTTTCCGTCAGCCGGTGAACCGAACGGGGTGTCGGGGAGGCTGACGCAGCACTTGCAAACCAGGAGGATCGCTTCGCAAGGTTCAACGTGGCGTTGGCGGTGGGGCAAAGCAACTTGCCAAGTGCATCATCTTATCCGTGCGTGTCGCGCTTTGGCAGGATGCCGTGAGGATCATCGGTCGGGCTTGGGTAGCGCACGCGTCCGCTGACATGTTGCTTGCATTCACTGACAATTGGGTCAATTTTGTTGTGCAACCTGCGCGTGATTGTGTGAGCGAATAAATGTCCACAGCGGATCCTGTACCGATCCTGATCGACTCGTCGTTCGACGCTTATTTGCCAGCCGCGGCGATACGACTGGGCTACCTCTACCCACACCTCGAATTTTCAATCACTTCCAAAGGGCTCCAGGTCTCCGGAGCGACGTCTTCGGATAGCCCCACCTTAAGACGGGACGTCCTGCACATCGTCTATAGGGAACGGATTTATGCAGAAACCCTGCCATTACGACGCACCCTGATTGACGGGCTGCTTGGGAAATGACTGTCTGGCCACTGAAATTCCGATCGTTAGCGGATGGCAGCCTGTTGTTCGCAGATGACGCGGGCGGCTTCTTCCGTGCCAGCGAGGACTTTCTAGATCGGTACGCGAAAGGGACGCTGTCGCAAGCCGATTGCCGCTTTCTGGGCTCGGGCGGCCACTCTTTTCAGCAAGTCGGGGACCTCGACTATACGGCTTTCGCTTATCGCTGGTCGGCGCGGCAGAGCAAGGCGGCAGACATCAACTATCTGATGCTGGTGCCGACGCTGCGTTGCAATCTGGCCTGCTCCTATTGCCAGGTGTCGCGCGCCGACGAACGGGCGGTCGGCTATGACTGGACCCCGGAAACGCTCGATGCGGTTTTGACCTATCTGAGCGGTCTGACGAGCGACCGGATCAAGATTGAATTCCAGGGCGGCGAGCCGCTGTTGCGCGTCGATCTTCTGGAAGAAGTTCGGCGTTTTTGCCGGGAGCGCTTTGCTCATGCTGAATTTGTCGTCTGCACCAACCTGCAACGGTTAGGCCCGGCGGAATGGACCTTTCTGGACGCTGCCGATACCTTTGTGAGCACCTCGCTCGATGGCGATCCGGCCACGCACCGGCGGCAGCGCACGGAAACGGCCGGCATCACAGAGACGTTCTTCGCCAATCTGCGCGAAGCGGTTGGCCGTCTGGGATCGGGTCGGGTTTCCGCACTACCAACCATCGATGTGCAAAACCCGCCCACAATGGAAGCAGTGATTGAGGCGTTCACGGCCTATGGCATCCGCTCGATCTACCTGCGCCCGATCAACTATCAGGGATTTGCGCGCTCACGGCATGCCGCCCGCCACATCGCCGAAAAGTGGAACGACTATTACGGCGCCTTCATCGATCTGCTGATCGATAGGAACGCGGAAGAAGACGAGCCGCTGGAGGAGTTTTATTTTGTTCACTGCCTGCGTCGGATTTTTAAGGGCGGGCTGGATGGCCACGTCAATATCCGCAATCCCGATTTCCTTGCCCGCGACTATCTGCTGATCGACTTCGACGGTCGTTTCTATCCTACCGACGAGGCGCGGATGATGACCCGCGTGGGCCAGATAGATCTTTCGATCGGCTCGGTGTTCTCAGGGCTGGATCGGGAAAAAATCTCTGCGCTCAACGAGAACGCGACCAACAGCTTCGATCCCGACTGCATTCATTGCCCCTATCAGGCCTATTGCGGGGTCGACCTAATCGACGAGATATCACGCGAGGGTCGGATCGATCTACCCAAGCCGCTGACGGATTTCTGCCGGCGCCACACCTTCATCTTCGACAAGATATTCGCGCTGATCTACAGCCGTGATCCGAAAGTCCGCCGATCACTGGCACTTTGGCTGGGCATCCCGGACTTCCCCGATCTGCTGGCGCCGGTGCACGCATGATCCCGCTACGCCTCCCGCTCGATCCCCTGCCGCTATGCGAACCGACCATCGTCCGGCTGCGCGCGTCCGAAGATAATGTCGGTCCCTTCGACGCCGTTTTCCTCGGCCAGGACGGGCCGGTGGCGGAATACGATCTGTCAGGCTTTTCCCTGCGGCTCCGGGCGCGCCGTGAAGACATCCGCGATGATGTCCTGCTGCTTCTGCCTGGCCAAAAGTCGGCGCACCGACTGATCCGAGCGAAATCTACCCACAACACCTTCCTAGTGACCGAGCTCTGCGACCAGCTCTGCGTGATGTGCTCACAGCCGCCCAAGAAACATCATGCCGATCTTTTCCCGCTTTTTGCGCAGGCAGCGCTTCTTGCGCCTCGCGACGTCTATCTCGGCGTTTCGGGCGGCGAGCCGACGCTGTTCAAAGAAGAGTTGTTCGGCTTCCTGGGATCGGTGCTTGAGGCGCGGCCCGATCTACGCTTTCACGTTCTGACCAACGGGCAGCATTTCGGCTGGGGCGATCTGGTGAGCCTGCGCGCCATGCCGGCTGACCGGGTGCTGTGGGGGATTCCGCTGTATGCGGACGAGCCTACACGTCATGACGAGATCGTCGCCAAGGAAGGCGCGTTTGATCGCTTGACGACCTCCTTTGCGGTCCTGGCGCATGCCGGCGCCGCGATCGAGCTGCGGACGGTGGTCATGCAGCCCAACGCCGCTGGGCTTCCCGCCCTGGCTCGCCATGTCAGCCGCCATCTGCCGTTCATTGCCTCGTGGGCGATCATGCAGCTCGAGAGTATTGGCTACGGGCGCAAAAACTGGGATGCGCTTTTCTATGACAACTCAATCGATTTTGCGCCGGTTGCGGCGGCGATCGACATCGCACGGGCGCACGGGATTGATGTCGGCCTGTTCAATTTCCCTCGCTGCACAGTTCCCGAAGCCTACCGGGCGCTCGCGCTGTCAACGATTTCGGATTGGAAGAGGAAATATCTGGGGTGTTGCGACGGCTGCGAGATGAAGCCGCAGTGCGGCGGCTTTTTCGAATGGTACGCTGAAAACAAGGGATTTGCGCAGGTGGGGGCGCCATGAAGAAGCGGGTTTTCCTGATCCCCTCGTTGCTGGCCGCAGGCTTGCTGCCGCAAAAGGCGGCTGCCCTGGCGCCGGGAGTAAGTATACCGAAGCCGGATCCGACGCCCAGGCTGTTCGAGCGGTTCCGGCTCAACCACATCTATACACTGGCGGCGCACCGGTCGCATTCAAGCCATTCCAGTCATGCTTCGCATTCGAGCCACCGCTCCTCCGCCGGCGGTGGCTATTCGACACGGCCCTACATCCCGCCGGCTCCAGCCTACACGCCTCCGCCTACCAGCAATTCGATGCCCTCAGCACCAGCGAATCCTTCGCCGCCAAGCCCGAGTATTATCAACATTCCGGCTCCAAGCACCACTCGGACGGCCCCAGCGGAAATCCGACAGGCACCGCTTAAGATCCTGCCGGGCAATTCAGGAAAGTTCACGGAGATCGTCAAGAGTGTACAACTCGGCCTTTACGCCTATGGCTACTACAGCGGCGCCATCGATGGCATAGTCGGGCCCGAAACGCGAAAGGCCTTGGAGAAGATGCAGTCCGATTGGAACTTAAGAGTAACCGGCACGATCACGCCGGAGGTTCTCGATTCGCTCCGCATCGCTGCGCAATAAACCGATAAAGCTTCGCAGGTGAGGGAAACTTTTCCGTAGGCCGTTCGGCGGGCACCGCGGATGTGATCGACGTTGTCACGCAACTTCCTTCAGCTCGGGTTTGTGCCTCTTCCTTGACAATAGTCGGCGTACGAACTTTTCCCATCCAGCCAAAACTGTTCGCTTTGCGGGCATATAGTTCCAGCGGTCATAGGCCTTGGAGCTGACGTCCTAAAGCGCGTGATTTACAACCGATTCCGGATCTCCTTCGACAGGCCGGCCTTGCCCGCAAGCGTCTTCCATGTTCGGCGAAGAGGCGAAGATCGCGACTGGTCACGACAGGAGGACCTCTCGGTCGCATTGGCGCCACATGAACGAATAGAGCGTGCCCTGGCTGACCGGCTTTGCTGGATCATTCGCGGATAGAAGGGATTAGCCGAATTCGTTGGGAGCGAGTGTAGTCGCCGACGCTATTTGTTCCTCCGCCGGCAATTTAGTTCATCGTCGACAATTGCCTGGACAGTTTCCACGTCCATTCCGACATCGGGAGAGAGGCGGGCAACCTCCGCAGCAACCTTGGCCCAGTGCCAGAAGTCTCGATGATTGTGGATTCGGGCTCCCGCCGCGCGGCGTTGCGCTTCGTAATAGGCATTGTTGCCGTAGCGTTCGAGCAGGATGCGCGCATCGCGTTGCCACCGAATGCGCACCTGTCTGCGGCCTTCAATCCAGCGGTCGATCATGTGGAATATCAATATGTTACTTAGTTTCCTTTAATTGTCGTATTGGTCCATATGGCAGAGTTGGGTTGACCCAACAGGATGCGTACATTAGGCGACCGGCTTGAGGCGCTTTTTGGCCAGCATGAACCGGGCGAACTTCTCCCACTTGGCCATCGCAGCCCGCTTCTCGGCCATGTAGTTCCATCGATCGTAGTGCTTCGAACTGACATCCTGTAGCGTGTGGTTCTGAATTCGGTCGCGGATTTCCTTCGACAGTCCTGCCTTGCCAGCAAGGGTCTTCCAGGTCCGCCGCAAATCCCGGTTGGTGACATACGGGATCACTTCGCGATCTCGTTGGCGCCACATGAACGAGTATAGCGTGCCCGCGCTAACCGGCTTTCTCGGATCCATGGCCGAAGGGAAGAACCAGCCATGCTCGTTGACATTGATCGACTCGATGATTTCGGCAGCAATCTTCGGTACCGGAATTGCGTGCGGCTTACCGTTCTTGGTCTTCGACCAGTCAATGATCCGTTCCTTGCCATCCCATTGGTCGATGTGCAGGCGAGCGATCTCCTCGACACGCTGGCCGGTCAGCATGAGAACCCGAACGGCGCGGGTATACGGCGGATGAACGGGCGTATCAGGGCATTCTAGCCAGCGATAGAGCCGGACAAATTCCTCCTCGTCGAGCCAGCGCGTGCCGACGGTCTTGGGCTCGGTCGGGATGCCCGCCGCCGGATTGTAGAAGAGGCGGAAGCGCCGTTCGGAGTTGTTGCGATAGTCGTGCTCGGATTTCAGGCCCCAGCTGTAGGCTGAACGGATGTAGGAGCGTACGTGGTCAGCCATTGATCGCTTGCCGCGCTCGTAGATCGGGCGGATTAGCGCCGTGATCTCCTCAGGCTCAATGTCACGGGCAGGCCGGTTCCGTCCAAGAGTGTCGGCCATCTTGTTCAAACCTTTTTCAGCCTCCTTCCAGGATGGCTTGCCGGCATCCTTGAGCGCAGAGACATAAGCCTCGAAAAGGTCTGCAACTGTTCCAGGGCGCGTATCGCCTGCGATCTTGATGCTGCGACCCTTCTGGATCATGCCGGCGAAATCTCGATTGAACACTTCCCGCGCCTGGGCAAGGGTCATGGACGGATACGATCCAAGCTTCTTCTTCAAGCGTTTCTTGTCGCGCCATTGTTGCGCCATCCAATCGGCAGTGACGCGCGTGGGCATGGGCTTGATGATGAGGACGAGGCGGCCCGTCCCGTGACCTTCGCCGTCTACAAGACTAAGTTGCTTTCCGGTCTGCTCGACCGTTTTCAAGGCGCGGCGGATTTCTCCATCGGTAAGGCTTGGCACTGGGCTCTCCCATCGGGTTTCGAGTGGGGTCGCCAGACGCTCTCGTGGGGCCGGCGACTGGGATCAAAAGGGGCGTCAATCCCCCTAAAAACCGACCCCAGTATGCCATTGCAGCCAGAACTACGACAAGGAAAAAAATCGTTTATTCTCAATGGTATCTAGCGTGACTAAACGGGACCAGAATAGCACGAGACGGATGGTTGTGGACGAGGATTATCGCGGTCGCCGAGAGCTCCAGCGCGCGGCGCACCACCTCGCGCGGATAGACCGGCGTATGGTCTACCGTCCCGACCTGCTGCACCTCGTCGGCAATGAGGGCGTTCTTCTTGTCGAGGAACAGGATGCGGAATTGTTCGCGCGCTTCGAAAGCCATCGCCGCGCGGCAATAGTCGAGAACCGCCGACCAGGACGTCAGGACTTCGCGCGCCTTGATTTCCGAGCGCATGGCGCGCTGGTTGAAGGCGGCGACGATCTTGAGATCGAGCGCCGTGGCCTCGCCGACACCCTCAACCTCGGCCAGAAGATGCGTCGGCGCGCTCAGGACTTCTGGCAGGGTCTTGAAGCGGGATAGCAACGCCTTGGCAATCGGTTTGACGTCGCGGCGCGGGATCGAACGAAACAGCACCAGTTCCAAAAGCTCGTAGTCGGCGAGCGCGGCGCTGCCGCCTTCGGCAAAGCGCTGGCGCAGCCTGTCGCGATGCCCGTCGTAATGCTTCAGGGCGCGAGGCTGTCTTGCCTCATCCGGAGCGGCTCCAGCGGAAGCGGCCTCGGCGAGGCCGCGAGAAGCGCCATCCTCGCCCATAGCGTCCTATCCGGCCGGGCCGGATTCGCCGGTAAAACCCGGCATGTCGAGCCCCGCGGGCGACAGTGTGAAGACTTCGCAGCCCGTCTCCGTCACGCCGACGGTGTGCTCGTACTGGGCCGAAAGGCTGCGATCTCGGGTGACCGCCGTCCAGCCGTCGTTGAGGATTTTCACGTGCGGCCGGCCGAGATTGATCATCGGTTCGATGGTGAAGATCATGCCCGGACGCATCTCGACGCCTTCGCCGCGGCGGCCGTAATGCAGGACGTTGGGGGCGTCGTGGAAGATGCGGCCGACGCCGTGGCCGCAGAAATCGCGGACCACCGAGCAACGCTCGCCCTCGGCATAGTCCTGGATCGCCGCGCCGATGTCGCCCATGTGCCCGCCGGGGCGCACGGCCTCGATGCCGAGCAACAGCGAGCGATAGGTGACCTCGCAGAGCCGTTCGGCGGCGCGCTTGACCTTGCCGACCGGGTACATGCGCGAGGAATCGCCATAGTAGCCGTCGACGATCAACGTCACGTCGATATTGACGATGTCGCCCTCGCGAAGCGGCTTGTCGTTGGGAATGCCATGGCACACGACGTGGTTGATCGAGGTGCAGACTGCCTTGCGGTAGCCGCGATAATGCAGCGTCGCGATCAGCGCGCCGGCCTCCAGCGCGAAGCGGAAGACGTGCGTGTCGAGCTCGTCGGTCGTCACGCCAGGCTTGACCAGGTCGGCCAAGCTGTCGAGGCAGCGCGCGGTCAGTTGGCAGGCCTTGCGCATGCCCTCGAACGCCGCCTCGTCATAGAGCCGGATGGCGCCCGTATTGCGGTTCGGAAGGGTGTCGGCGTCGATATAGGTGGTCATCAGCTCATACGAATCGGCAGGATCGGAAGCGGCTCGGCCGGCGTGATCGCATTGGATGTGATGTCGCACCGAACGGCGTAGGCTTCAACCCCCCGATTTGTGGCGATGGCGAAGGCCCCGGCATAGGCCGGATCGAGATCGGCGGCGAGCATCAGTGCCGTACAGTCGGCACGCTGGACCAGAAAGAGCATCGCCGCGCGGTCGCCGGCCTCGACCCTGGCGGCGAGTTCAAGCAGATGGCGGGCGCCGCGCGCGGTTACGCTGTCGGGAAATTCGGCGATCCCCGGTTGCCGGCTCAAGGTCACGCTCTTGACCTCGACATAGGTCGGCCGACCGCCGTCCGAAAACAGCAGGTCGACGCGCGAGGCGTCGCCATAGCGGACCTCGCGCCGGGCGGGGCCGAGCTTGGCGAGCGCAGGGACGAGGCCGTTGGCGATCGCGGCTTCCGCCACGCGATTGGCGCGGCCGGTGTTGACGCCGACCAGGGTGCCGCCGGCCTCCACCAATTCCAGCGTGAAGGCGAGCTTGCGCTTGGGGTTGTCGGAGCGGGACAGGAAAACGCGGGATTCCGGTCTGGCGAGCCCCAGCATGGAGCCGGGATTGGGACAGTGCGCGGTCACCGTTTCGCCCGTCGCGTCGACCAGGACATCGGCCAGAAAGCGCTTATAGCGCCGGATCAGGCGGCCCTGGATCAGCGGTCGGGGATAGCCGATGGTGGCGGATGCCCGGTCGTCGGCCGTCTGCGGGTCATCGATCGTCAAGATCTTCCTGTTTTTCTGGATCAAAGTGATTGTCGTTTGAAATGACGAGGCTATGGGCTATGACGAATGCCTCATTCGAGCAAGACGAGTATGGGACGATGATCACTTGGCGTTGGATCCGGATTGCGGCGGTGCTGGGCTGCCTGCCGGCCGCCGCATGCCAGTCGGGCGTTTCCGGCGACGCGGATCCGATGCTTGCCACGCAACCGGCGCCCGTCGTCGCATCGACGCAGCGGCTCGGCCCCGACGGCTATCCGCTGCTCGGCGCCATGCCCACCGCAGCGACCCGGCAGATGTCCAACGCTGAAGTCGTCCATCAGCGCAGCGCCTTGCAGACGTCGGCCCGAGCTACCACCGCCGCCGGCGCGCGGAGCGGGACGCCTTACGGGCAGTCGATCGCGCAACTCACCGCTGCCCGGCGGCAGGCCAACGCAGCTGCAGCATCCGGATCGTCCGGCTCTGCCGCGCGTCGCATCCCGACTCCTGAAGAAGTGCTGCAAGAGATCGAAAGCGGTTCGTGACGAATTCCGATACGGATTGGCGCCCGATTCCCGGGTTCCATCCGATGTCGAATTCAGCGGCTTAGACGGCCGCGCACCGCGACATTCTTTTGCCGCTGTCGTAATCTTTCCAAACGGCTGGGCGCCATCATCCCACGATGGGCCTCGGCGCCGAGGACATTGACCATGGAAGAGTTCCACAAGATCCGTCGACTGCCCCCTTATGTCTTCGAGCAGGTCAACCGGCTCAAGGCTTCGGCGCGGGCGGCCGGGGCCGACATCATCGATCTCGGCATGGGCAATCCGGATCTGCCGACCCCGAGCTTCGTCGTCGACAAGATGTGCGAAGCGATTCGCGATCCGCGCACCCATCGCTATTCGGCCTCCAAGGGAATCGCAGGGCTGCGCAAGGCCCAGGCCCATTATTACGAGCGTCGCTTCGGCGTGAAGCTCAACCCCGAAACCCAGGTGGTGGCGACGCTGGGCTCGAAAGAGGGCTTCGCCAACATGGCGCAGGCCATCACGGCGCCGGGCGACGTGGTGTTGTGCCCGAATCCGACCTATCCGATCCACGCCTTCGGCTTCATCATGTCCGGCGGCGTGATCCGGTCGATTCCGGTGGCACCGGACGACAGCTTCATTTCGGCGGTGGATCGGGCGATCCATCACTCGATCCCCAAGCCGATCGCCATCATTCTCAACTACCCGTCGAACCCGACGGCGTTCCAGGCCGATCTCGACTTCTACAAGGATGTCGTGGCCTTCGCGAAAAAGCATGAGATCGTGATCCTATCCGATCTCGCCTATGCGGAAATCTATTTCGACGGCCCGCCGCCGGTCTCGGTGCTGCAGGTTCCCGGCGCGATGGACGTGACGGTCGAGTTCACCTCGATGTCGAAGACCTTTTCGATGCCCGGTTGGCGCATGGGTTTCGCGGTCGGCAACGAGCGGTTGATCGCGGCGCTGGCCCGCGTCAAATCCTATCTGGATTACGGCGCCTTCACGCCGATCCAGGTGGCTGCGACGGCGGCGCTCAACGCCGACGACGCCGCCATCGACGAGGTGCGCTCGACTTATCGGCGGCGGCGCGACGTGCTGGTTGAGGCTTTTGGACGCGCCGGCTGGGATGTGCCGGCCCCCTCGGCGACGATGTTCGCCTGGGCGCCTCTGCCGCCCGCCTATCGGGCGATGGGCTCGCTGGAATTTTCCAAGCTCTTGATCGAAAAGGCCGATGTCGCCGTCGCACCGGGCATCGGCTTCGGCGAACATGGCGACGACCATGTGCGCATCGCGCTGGTCGAGAACGAGCATCGGATTCGGCAGGCGGCGCGAAACATCCGCCGCTTTCTTGCCAGCAGCGAAACGACAGGGCAGAACGTCGTACCGCTCGGCGTGCGGCGTTGACCGCCGCGCGCCGTCCGATGCCTTAGGATATGCTCTGCGGGTCGGGTCCGATCTCGGCTCGCAGCGCATGAGGGACGACACAAAGGAGAGGGGGACGGACGATCCACGCGATCGCATGCTCCCCTAGACAAGGGTTTGCCATGACTGGGCCGATGAAGCTTGGGCTCGCCGGACTGGGAACGGTCGGCGCGTCGTTGGCGCGTCTGACACAGCAGAAGCACAATGCGTTCGCCATGCGTGCCGGGCGCTCGATCGAGTTGACGGCGCTGTCGGCCCGCGATCGGAACCGCGATCGCGGCTTCGACATGTCGTCCTGCGCCTGGTTCGACGATCCGGTGGAACTCGCCGCCCGAGGCGACGTCGATGTCTTCGTCGAGTTGATCGGCGGTTCCGAAGGGGTGGCGCTGGAGGCGGTGAAGGCTGCGCTCAACCGCGGCATTCCGGTGGTCACGGCGAACAAGGCGCTGCTTGCCTATCATGGTGTGGCGCTCGCCAAGCTGGCGCATCGCAAGAATACGACGATCCTCTTCGAGGCGGCCGTGGCGGGCGGCATCCCGATCATCAAGACGCTTCGTGAGGGCCTCGCCGGCAACACGGTGCGGCGCGTCTACGGCATATTGAACGGCACCTGCAACTACATGCTGACGCGCATGGAGCGCGAAGGCATGAGCTTCGACGCCTGTTTGGCCGAGGCCCAGCGGCTCGGCTACGCGGAGGCCGATCCGACTTTCGACATCGGCGGCTTCGATGCGGCGCACAAGCTGGCAATCCTGACGTCGCTGGCGTTCGGCAGCGAGATCGACCTGTCGTCGGTCTTCGTCGAAGGCATCGAAAAGGTCGAGAGCGCCGACATCGAGGCGGCGGCCGAACTCGGCTATCGCATCAAGCTGCTCGCGGTGGCCCAGCAGACCGACACCGGCATCGAGCAACGGGTTCATCCGACGATGATCCCGGCGAGCGCCGCGCTCGCCCAGGTGGACGGCGTCACCAACGCGGTGGCCGTCGATACGGACCTCCTGGGTTCGATCCTGCTGGCGGGACCCGGCGCTGGCGGCGACGCCACGGCGTCGGCCGTGCTGTCGGACATTCTCGATCTGGCGGGGGGATCGGCCGTGCCGACGCTCGGAGTGCCGCCGAACAACCTCATCCCGTTCAAGCGGGCGCGGATGCGTGCGCACGAAGGCGGGTACTATATTCGCCTCAGCGTGCTCGACCGGGTCGGCGCTTTTGCTTCGATCGCGCGTCGCATGGCGGAGAACGGCATTTCGCTGCAGTCGATCGTGCAGCGACGGCGCGGTGGCCAGGAGGGCGCTACGGCGCCGGTCATCCTGATCACCCATGCGACGACCGAAGCGGCCGTGCGCAAGGCCCTTGAGGCGGTCTCGAAAGACGGCCATCTCCAGGGAGAACCGCGTATGATCAGGATCGAGGCGCTGAGCTGAGCGGAACGTGCCGGTCGCGGGCCGCCGCCGGCGTCCGGGTTCCATCGGGCCTTGGGAGGCGACATTGCGTTTTCACATTAGGGGGAGATATCTCGGGACGATTCTGAAGGAGGCCGAATCATGAACGGGAAGGCCAACGACGCGGCCCATCTCGATCGTGTGCTGACGATCGAGCTTGCGCGGGTGACCGAACAGGCCGCCGTCGCCGCGGCTCTGTTTCGCGGCCGGGGTGACGAGATGGCCGCCGACCAGTCGGCCGTCGATGCCATGCGCTCCGAGCTCAATCGGCTGGATATCGACGGCACGGTGGTGATCGGCGAGGGCGAGCGCGACGAGGCGCCGATGCTGTTCATCGGCGAGAAGGTCGGCTCCGGCCATGGTGCGCCCGTCGACATCGCGCTCGATCCGCTCGAAGGCTCGACGCTCTGCGCCAAGAACCTTCCCAATGCGATCACGGCGATCGCCGTGGCGGTGCATGGCAGCCTCCTGAAGGCGCCCGACGTCTACATGGACAAGATCGCCGTCGGACCGGGCTATCCGGAGGACATCGTTTCGCTGGAGCGGTCGGTTGAGGAAAACCTGAACGCTCTCGCCGCGGCGAAGGGCGTGCCGGTGACCGAGGTCACCGTCTGCGTGCTCGACCGTCCGCGCCATGCCCAGCTGATCGAGGAGGTCCGCTCGGCCGGCGCCGCCATCCGCCTGATCGGTGACGGCGACGTGGCCGGCGTGATCCACACGGCCGAGCCCGACGACACCGGCATCGATATCTATATGGGGATCGGTGGTGCGCCCGAGGGCGTGCTGGCCGCGGCGGCGCTGCGCTGCATCGGCGGACAGATGCAGGGCCGCCTGCAACTCACCACCAACGAAAAGCGGGTGCGGGCCGAAAAGATGGGGATCAGCGATCCCTACAAGATCTACCGCCGTGACGAACTGGCCTCAGGCGACATCATCTTCGCTGCGACCGGCGTGACCGACGGCAATTTCCTCAACGGCGTGAAGTTCCATCGCACCTGCGTGGAGACGGAGACCATCGTCATGCGGTCGCAGACGCAGACGGTGCGGCGGATTCGCGCCAAGCATTACGACCGGTCCAAGTTCGGCTTCTGAGCGGAGGCGGGCAGGCATCCATGGTGGCATGACGGAGGCAGGACGGCTTTTCCTCGGGGTGGAGCGCTCGATCGGCGGTCGGCGCTGGGTCCATGCGCTGGAAACGGCGGCCGAGGCCGTTTCGCTGCGCATCGCCCAGGAGCACGGCCTGCCGGAGATCGTCGGTCGGATCCTGGCGGCGCGCGGCGTGGCTGCGGCCGATGCCCTTGCATTTCTGACGCCCTCCTTGCGGGACCTGATGCCCGACCCGTCGGCGCTGACGGACATGGAGCCGGCGGCGGCGCGTCTTGCGGACGCGATCGAGCGGCGCGAGCGGATCGCGGTGTTCGGCGATTACGATGTCGACGGCGCCGCCTCGGCAGCACTGATGACACGCTATCTCGCGGCGTTCGGGCTCGTCCCCGATATCCGCATTCCCGACCGCATCCTGGAGGGTTACGGGCCCAATCCTCAGGCCATGCGCGAGCTCGCGCAGGCAGGGGCCACGCTAATCGTCACCGTCGACTGCGGCACCACCAGCCATGAGGCCGTGGCGGCGGCCAACGAGGCCGGCGCCGATGTGGTTGTCCTCGACCATCACCAGACCGGCCCGCTGCTGCCGGCGGCGCGGGCGGTCGTCAATCCGAACCGCCAGGACGATCTGTCGGGGCAGGGGCATCTGTGTGCGGCTGGCGTCGTCTTCCTGACCCTGGTCGCCGTCTCGCGGGAGTTGCGGCGGCGTGGGGCGCGCAGCGGCGATCTCCCGGACCTGCTGGCACTGCTCGACCTCGTCGCGCTGGCGACGGTCTGCGACGTGGTTCCGCTGATCGGGCTCAACCGGGCCTTCGTGGTCAAAGGGCTGCAGGTTCTGCGTCAGCAGAAGAATCCGGGAATACGGGCGCTGTGCCGTCTGGCGCGCATCTCGGGACCGGTGGATTGCTACCATCTCGGCTTCCTCGTCGGTCCCCGCATCAACGCCGGCGGCCGGATCGGCGACGCGTCTCTCGGCAGCAGGCTGCTGACGATGGACGAGGACAGCGACGCGGTGGTGCTCGCCGAACAGCTGCATCAGCTCAACGAAGAGCGGCAGGCGATGGAGCGCCAGATGCTGGCCGAGGCCGAAGCCGAGGTTTCCAACGAACTCGGCGCCAGCAGCGAGGGGCCGCCGGTGCTGGTCGCGGCGCGCGAGCACTGGCATCCGGGGATTGTCGGGCTGATCGCGGCGCGCCTGAAGGAGCGCTATGGCCGCCCAGCCTTCGCCATCGCTTTCGGCCGGGATGGGAAAGGCACGGGATCGGGGCGCTCTATCGACGGCTTCGACCTGGGCGCGCTGGTCCGCGCCGCCGTGGCGGACGGACTTCTCGTCAAGGGAGGCGGCCATGCGATGGCCGCCGGCATCACCATCGAACGGCCGCGGCTCGGCGATTTCCGTGCGTTCGTCGAGGAGCGGGCGACGTCGTCAGTCGCGAGCCTGCGCCGCGCCGACGCCCTGCGGCTCGATGGCGCGGTGAGCGCCATGGGCCTGACCGGTGCGCTGTGGGAGCGGCTCGAACAGGCGGGACCCTATGGCGCCGGCCACCCTCAGCCGGTGCTGGTGCTGCCGCGGCATCGGATCACCTCGGCCTCTGTGGTGGGCAATGGCCATGTCCGCGCGACGCTTCGAGGCGAGGACGGTGCCAGCGTCTCCGCCATCGCCTTCCGGGCGGAAGGCAGCGAGGTGGGGCAGCGGCTGCTCGGCCGCGCCGGCGGTCCGCTTCACGTCGCTGGCACCGTCACGATGGACCGCTATCGCGGCCGGGAGGACATCCGCCTGCGCATCGTCGACATGGCGGAAACGGTGGACTGACAAGGCCGTTGCCGTCTGTTCCCGGCAAGAGTTTTTGCCTGCTGCCTTGAGAATCCTTCGAGCCCAATGGGCACTAACGGCGACATTCGACGGACTGTCATATCGCCTAGGCATAAGGACGATAGGCTTGATCGCATCGGCGGGATCTGGCGCCGGTCCCTTGGAGCGTCCTTTGTCCAGCCGAGTCGCAAGGCGCTCCGGACATTGTTTCCGGCGGCTTTTGGTCGGCTGGTTTGGATGGCGGGTTGGCGATGGTTCTCGACAGTCTGACGCCGGGTCTTGCGCCATCTTTCGTTCTGCGGCGGAGGGCATGGACTGCCGCTTCGGATGCGGCCGACGAACTGGTCCGCCGACCACGCCTGGCGTTGATCGCCGCGCTGATGGCGGTCAGCGCGGTCTTCGTCGTGTTTCCGGGGCTGGACCTGCGCCTGAGTGACACCTTCTACCGGGATGGAATGGGGTTCTGGCTGGCGGAGGATGCAAGGCTGCGGCTGGTCCGCAGCCTCGGCAACCATCTGACGATGTTGGTTGTCGTGGCGTGCCTCGTCGCCGCGTTCGCGCCGTTCGTGCGGATCGGACGCCACATCGGCCTGCGGCCGCATCAGGCGCTTTTCGTTCTGGCGGTTTACGCCCTCGGGCCGGGGCTTCTGGTCAACGGCATCCTGAAGAACGTTGTCGGCCGGGCGCGGCCCCGGGAAATCTGGGAGTTTGGCGGCGGCAGCGATTTTACCGGCGTGTGGACCGTCTTCGGCGGCTGCCTGAGCAATTGCTCCTTCGTTTCGGGCGAGGGCGCGTCGGCCTTCGCCCTGCTCTGCCTGATCTTCGTCGCACCACGGGGCGATCGCTTGACGATCGGCCCGTCCCTGTTCGCCGTCGCGCTGGCGCTCTCGCTCAATCGCATCGCCTTCGGCGGCCACTTCCTCTCCGATGTGCTGATTGCCTGGATCCTGGTGCTGTTCGTGGCGGTGAGCTTGCGGCCGGTGTTTCTCGGCCGCTGGGGGCCGCGCATCGACGGCATCTTGCGAACGGCCGGCCGCCAGGCCATCGAATATCGCGCCCGTCTCATTGGCCGGCTCGTTGGGTCGTGGAGAAGCGAGAGATCGCCGGCCTGGAACGCACTGTGAGTGTCGACGTGCATGAGCCCGCGACGAGGGCTAGCAAGACCAAATTTCGGAGGTATCTGCTTGAGCCATCTCATACGACCGGTCCAGCCGGGAGATGGTACGCCCAAGGGGAATCGAACCCCTGTTTCCGCCGTGAAAGGGCGGCGTCCTAGACCGCTAGACGATGGGCGCGGCGGGGGGGTGTATAAGATGCTTCGGCGGAGATCGCAAGCATCGAAAAGGCTTTATCCGGTACCAAGTTCGATCGGCTCGAGGCGAGGCCCGAACTTCGGCCTGTGCGTCCGTCCGGCCGATCGAAGATCGTCGGTCCGTTCGGCTCAGCCGCGCCGGCGGCTGCAGCCCCAGTTCCAGTCGCGCTTGTGGCCGATGTCGATGTGGACCGCAGTCGTATGGCAATAGGTGCCGACGCCGCCACGGTCGGGCATGGCCCGCACGAACTGGGCGATGTCCTTGTTGCTGACACCGGGCACCTGGATGTCGGCTGCCTTGCAGGCCATGTGCATGGAGTGGGTCGCGCCGTTGACGGCGCGGTTGTGGGCCGGGCTGCGATAACCCGACGTCACCACAGCCTGCTTGCCGAACCGCCGCTCGACGGCGCGGATCATGGAGACGAGCTTGGGTGGGAAGCAGCCGGTCTCGACGTCTTCGCGCTGCACCAGAAGGCCGCTGGGAGAAAGCCGCGCCAAACCTGAAAGCGACGCGACCTCGTAGCTCTGCTGCATGTCCTCCAGCATGTCCTCGTCGTCGGCGGACGCCCTTTGGCCGATCTCGAAGAGGGACTTCGGATCGACGCCGGGAAGGGCGGCGCTATCGGCGGGAACCGGGGCGCCCTCGCGCTTCACGATGACGCGGCGCGATTTGCTTTTGTCGGTGTTGCGGATCGGGGCTTTGGCTTCCGATTCGGCAAAAAGCGATTCGAAAAAGGTTTTGTCCGACTGGCTGGGCGTGGTCGCGGCGACCTGGATCGGCTTGGGCTGGCGATTGCCGGACGCGGCGAAGGCCGCCAATGCAGGACTGTTCGCCCGGGTTCCGACACTGGTCGTCGAAGCCTCGGCCAATTCCGCGGTGACGGCGTCCCGCGCTTCGGCTGCGGGTTTCTGCTCCGCTTCGGCCGTTTTTTGGAGAGATGCCGATGCTGGCTCGACAGCCGTCATCTCGGTCTGGGCCTGGGTCTCTACGCCGTCGGTCGCGGTGGCCGTGTCGGCGATCTCGGCACCCGAGATATCCTCGCTCGTGGTTTCAGCGGTTTCAGACGATACACCGGCGATGCCGGTTGCCAGATCACCGCCGTCCGGCGAAGCGAAGCCGAATGTCGCAGTATCGTCGGCGGACGAAACGCAGCTGGCGACCAGAGGGAGAATGGCGACGACGGCAATCACTGCCGTAACGGAAGACAACGCCGAACAGCGCGCTCGGCTCGTATCGCTCGTCACCTGGCTAACCCCTCTCTGCCCGGTCCCGTATGGACCGGCCCCTTCCTATCCACTCGCTCTGCCAATCGCCTATCACGCCGGGCTTGCCCGAAACGAGGCCGCGCCCTTGATGGGGTGGCGGTCGCGGAGTCCCCACTCCACGTCCGCCAAGGCAGACAACATTAACGCATGTTTATCCTTTGCCCGCTACGGCGGCAATACGGCAATACCATGACACGCGCTTACCAGGCGCCGGTATTCTGCATGGATGTCCAAGGTTCGGCCGGGGCGAGGCTGTTTCCTTTCTGCAGGATTTCAAACGAGATGTTGTCGGGCGAGCGGACGAATGCCATGCGGCCGTCGCGCGGAGGCCGGTTGATCGTTACGCCGGCATCCATCAACGACTGGCAGAGATCATAGATGTCGTCCACCTCGACGGCGATGTGCCCGAAGTTGCGGCCTCCGCTGTAATCCTCCGGATCCCAATTGTAGGTCAGCTCGATCAGCGGCGCGGCGTTCTGACGCGCGGCTTCCACGTCCTCGGACGCAGCCAGGAAGACCAGCGTGTAGCGACCGGATTCGTTCTCGGACCGACGCACTTCGACGAAGCCCATCTTGCCGCAATAGAAGTCGAGCGATTCATCGAGGTCGCGAACTCGAACCATGGTGTGCAGGTAGCGCATTGTGAAATCTCCATTGGCTGGCGCGATCAGAGAGTAGGGTGATGTCGCGGCCCGCCAAGCGCCGCCTTCTTGCGAGGGCGCAGGGTGGGCGGCGATGCGGATGGATGGAACGAAAACGTCCGCGGGCAATTATGCAGATAATAAGGCGTGCCATACAAATGTTTGGCTGAATACATGTTGTATGACATGTCGAACAAGCGCTTCTTTCAGAGCTTACGCGAAAAAGTGCGTTGTCTGCGCGCCGGAATTGTCGAGCCGAAAGGAACGGTTGCAAAAAATACGTTCAACATGCGGTTATCGGTGCGGCAAAACAAAATTTATTCATAAGCAAGATGGCGTGCTGACAGATTCAGATAAACTGCTATTGTCTTTTTTCAGTGTGATTCGAACGGGCGTAAGAGGCGGTCGTAGAGAATGCCGAGCAAAACCTCTACGAAATTTCTTGGCGAGGATCGGTCTCAGGGACAGGGTGCTGTCGGTTTGGAGATCGTTTCAGGCCACATCAAGTGGTTTGATGTCGCCAAGGGATTCGGTTTTATCGTGCCGGACGATCATGGTCCGGATATCTTGTTGCATGTGACGTGCCTTCGTCGCGACGGTCATACGACCGCCCTGGAGGGTGCGCGTCTGGTCTGCGAGGTGCAGCGCAGCGAAAAAGGGCTGCAAGCCTTCCGGATCCTATCGATGGATACGTCGACGGCGGTGCATCCCTCGCAGATGCCGCCATCTCGGACCCACGTCAACGTCGTGCCGACCAGCGCCATGGAACGGGCGGTGGTCAAATGGTTCAATCGGACCAAGGGATACGGTTTCCTGTCGCGTGGCGAGGGAACCGATGATATCTTTGTCCATATGGAAACCTTGCGGCGGTTCGGCATGACTGAACTTCGCCCTGGGCAATCCGTGCTGGTCCGATTCGGACAGGGCGGCAAGGGGCTCATGGCTGCCGAGGTGCATCCTGAAACAGGACCTGTGCAACCGGCATCACACTGACATGTTTCGATCTTGGTTCAGCCGGCGGTGGCTGGGAGTTATTCTCGTCGTCGTTCTCGTGAGCGGTTTTGCCGCCTATGCGATCGGCGGGAACTCCTACGCTGTTCTGCGCACGGCGAGCGGCGATCACCGCATCGACGTGGAGATCGCCGACACGCCGGACGAGCGCGCCACGGGGCTGATGAACCGCAATTCGATGCCTGCCGACCACGGGATGCTGTTCGAATTCGGCGAGTCTCGTCCCGTCACCATGTGGATGAAGAATACGCTGATTCCGCTCGACATGCTGTTCATGGACGAGGATGGCAAGGTGACCCGGATCGCGGTCAACGCGCGGCCGCTGTCGCTGGCGTTGATCCCGTCCGGCGAGCCGGTGCGCTATGTTCTCGAACTCAACGGCGGTGCTGCGGCGCGCTACGGCGCGGCCGTGGGCGACCAGCTGATCCATCCGGCCATCCAGGGCGAATAACCCTAGCCGTCGATCGGGTCTGTCTTTAAAGAAGACGGCGGAGCCGAAGGGGCATCGAGCTCAATGGTGCAGAGCAGGTGGGACGCTGACGGCGGTGGCCGTCTCCGGCCATCGTGTCGGCGGCCTGTCGTGAAGCGGATACCTTGACTGCGGTCATAAAACCCTGCAAATCCCAGGTCGCCGGGGTATCGGAGCGTAGCGCAGCCTGGTAGCGCATCTGCTTTGGGAGCAGAGGGTCGCAGGTTCGAATCCTGCCGCTCCGACCAAGTCGGCAGGGCATTGATCGGGAGCGGCCGCAGGCGGCCGCTGACGGAGACAGTTCATGGTTGCGCGCATCTATCGCCCGTCCCGCAATGCGATGCAGTCCGGCAAGGCGAAGACGCATCGCTGGGTGCTGGCCTACGAGCCGGAGGAGCCCAAGAGCGTCGAGCCCTTGATGGGGTACACCTCGTCCGGTGACATGAAGGCACAGATCCGGCTGTCCTTCGACACGCGCGAACAGGCGATCGAGTACGCCGAGCGGCACGGTATCGCCTACCGCGTGGAGGAGCCGCAGGATCCCAAGCGCATGCGGGTGTCCTATTCCGACAATTTCCGATACGATCGCCGCCAGCCCTGGACGCATTGATCCGGCCTGCGGTCGCGGGTTCCGGCGCGGAGTTCAGCGCCGTTTCCGCCATCGTCGCGTGGCCCCGTAGCTCAGTGGATAGAGCACCGGCCTTCTAAGCCGATGGTCGCAGGTTCGAATCCTGCCGGGGTCGCCAATGATTCTTTTGTCCGGCCCGGAGACATAGGTAACAGTCCGTACCTAAGACATGGGTGACACCGTCGCGTAGAACGGGTTGTCTGCGGCTTCCGGGCGTCGGCTTTCGGCATGAGCGATTCGCCGCGCCGCCGGGAATACTTGCCGACGACGCTTGCCAGAGTCGAAGGCTTCCGCCGATCGCCCCCGCCGGAGCGGCCGGTCGCGATGCTGAGCGGGCGCCCGGATATGCGGCCGTGACGATCTTCGGCCACCCGTCGTTGGGAGAGATTGCCGGTCTAAAACATCAAGTTGACAGGCATTGTCGTTTGCAGACCGAGCGCCGAGGGCGGAACAGTTCGCGAGGTGATCGCGATGCGAAGGTGAAGCTGACGAACAGCGTCATTTGGCATCGCTTGTTCCTTCCGATACTTTTGGATAAACCATTGAAAAATGAACCCGCTGCGTGTTTTGCGGGGCTTGAGTGGTTGTCATGAAGCGCAACGCAATAGCTGCCCTGAGCACCGGTATCGTTCTGGGTGGAGCGATACTGGTCGGCTACTGGAGTATCCTCGATCCACAATGGTTCGGCGCTGGCAAGGCGCCGGAGCGACTGGAGCTTGGCTCCGCCGTTCCTGCGTCAGGCCCGCACGCGGGCGCAGACGCCGATGCCACGAAGACGGCGGCGCTTCCGTCGGGCGGGCCGTCGGCATCGCCCCCCGACGCCGGGTCGAACAAGGCGGCGACCGGCGGCCGTGTGCTCGACGGCAGAAAGTCCCGCGGCGAGGCGTCGGATCGGGCGCCGGCCGCCGGATCGGATGAAGAGGCTGGATCGGCTCCCACTGCCGAAACCCCGGCAAATGAGCAGCCTGCGGAGAAGGCCTCGACGGATCTGCCGACCTTCGATCTCTTGCGCATCGAGCCTGACGGATCGGCGGTGGTTGCCGGCCGGGCGCCCGCAGGGTCTCGGGTCTCCCTGGTCGAGAACGAACGGGAACTCGCCTCGGACGACGTCGGCCCAGGCGGAGACTTTGCGCTGTTCCTCAATGAGCCGCTGTCGGTCGGCGATCATCAGATCCGAATTGTCACGGCGAGCGAAGACGGTTCCAAACAGGTTTCGGACGAGGTGGCGATCGTCAGCGTGCCGCCCGCCGGCCATGAGGACCAACTGCTCGCCATGATCGAGGCGCCGAACCAGCCGTCCCGGCTGGTCAGCGTGCCGGAAGCCAAAGCCGGCCCCGAGTCGCAGCAACCTTCCTCTAGCTCGGGCGAAGCCGCCAACCGGTCGGCCCGAGCCGGCGAGGAGAAAGAGCCGTCCCTCGTCGCGTCGACGGATGAAACGGTGGATCAGCCCGCGACAGCGGACGCCGATCGTGCGCTGGCCCCGGCCGAGCCGGCCGAAGGTATCGCGGCAGGGGACGAACCCGCGCCGCAAGACGATTCGACCGACATCGCCGCTCTGGATCGGAGCCCAGCGGGCGATCCTGCGGCATTGGCCGATGGGAACGAGCCTTCCACCGAAGCCCAGGCCGCCACCGACGCCCATGCGGAAGCGGTGCTCCAGCTCATGGTCGAGGCGGTCGAGGTCGAAAACGGCAATGTCTTCGTCGCCGGAGCGGCGAGCCGTGGGTCGACCGTGCGTGTCTATGTCGACAACGGTCTGCTGGGTGAAGACCGGGCATCGGCGCACAGCCGCTTCCTCGTTTCGGGCGAGGCGCTGATCGAGACGGGCGACCACATGATTCGGGCCGATGAACTCGGCCCCGACGGGTCGATTTCGGCACGGGCAGAGGTGCCGTTCTTCAAGCCGCAGGATGGCTCGATGGCGGCGGTCGCGCCGAGCCCGAGCGAGCCGGCGCCTGCGGCCAACGTCACGCCGGCGCCCGACGAGACGCGGATCGCCGCCGCCTCGCAGCCGAACAGAACGACGGCGCCGGATGCGGCAGGTGACCGGTCCGGTCCGGTGGTGGAGAGCGCCGCACAGGGGAGTGACCACCCGGCCACCGCCAAGAGCGGGCAGCCTCCGGCCGATGCGCCGGCCACCCCGAACGAGCAAGTCGCCACGCTCGACGCCGGACGCGACAATGCGCTGTCGCCCGCGCCGCAGCGGCCCACGGCCGATGGGCATGCCGCCCGGGATGTGGCGCCGGACGCCGCCGCGCCGGACGATGGTCAGACGGTGACGGTCTACCGTCAGCCGGCCTTGACGCCTCGCGAGGGCAGGGCGCTCATTCGTCGCGGCGATACGCTTTGGGCGATCTCCCGGGAGACCTACGGCCTTGGCAGGCGCTATACGGTGATCTATCTGGCCAACGACGACCAGATACGCAATCCGGACCTGATCTATCCCGGCCAGGTGTTTCGGCTGCCGCACGACGATGGCGATAAAGCCAGCAACGCGGTCCGTTCGCAGTAGCGCCGAGCCCACCTGATTTGAGAGTGCGATACGACGCGGCGGCCGGGTTCGCCGCGTCGCTATTTTGACGGAACGAAGACTTGGCATCAGCAACCAGCAAGACCGTATCGGCCGAGGGCGGCGCCACGCTTTCGACCCTGCGGAACCTCTGGCCCTTCATGTGGCCAGCCGACCGGCCCGACCTGCGGGCGCGGGTTCTCTGGGCGTCGGTGTTCCTGGTTCTCGCCAAGGTGCTGACGGTCCTGGTTCCCTATTTCTACAAATGGGCGACCGATTCGCTCGACGGCAGCAACACGGCGCGCGACTGGCTGCCGCTGGCGCTCACCGGGGCACTGACGCTGGTCGTTGCCTATAACATCGCCAAGATCATCGCCCTCGGCTTCAACCAGCTGCGCGACGCTCTGTTTGCGCAAGTCGGGCAGTACGCGGTCCGGCAACTCGCGCGGCGCACCTTCGTACATATGCACGCGCTGTCCTTGCGCTTTCATTTGGAGCGGCGCACCGGCGGCCTGTCGCGCATCATCGAGCGCGGCACCAAGGGGATCGAGGCGATCGTCCGCTTCACCATTTTGAACACGCTGCCGACCATCCTCGAATTCGCGCTGACGGCGGTAATCTTCGCCTTCGCCTATGGCGTGTCCTATCTGGTCGTCGTCGCCGTGACGGTCTGGCTCTATGGCTGGTTCACGGTCAAGGCGAGCGATTGGCGCATCGGCATCCGGCGCGACATGAACGATTCCGACAACGACGCCAACACCAAGGCGATCGACTCGCTGCTCAACTTCGAAACGGTCAAGTATTTCGGCAACGAGGCGATGGAGACCGAGCGCTTCGACCGCTCGATGGCGCGCTACGAGGTCGCGGCGACGCGCATCTGGACCTCGCTCGGCTGGCTCAACTTCGGCCAGGGCGTCATTTTCGGCGTCGGCATGGCGATCGTCATGGTGATGTCGGCCCTGGAGGTGCGGGCCGGAACGCAGACGCTGGGCGATTTCGTCTTCGTCAACGCACTGCTGATGCAGCTCTCGATCCCGCTGAACTTCATCGGCTTCGTCTATCGCGAGATCCGCCAGGGCCTGACCGATATCGAGCAGATGTTCGACCTGCTGGACGTCGAGCAGGAGGTTAAGGATCGGCCAGGGGCACCCGATCTGATGGTCGCAGACGGCGCCATCCGCTTCGACGATGTCCGCTTCGGCTACGAGCCGGGCCGCGAGATCCTGAAGGGCATCAGCTTCGAGGTGCCGTCGGGCAAGTCGGTCGCCATCGTCGGTCCGTCCGGCGCCGGCAAGTCGACGATCTCGCGCCTGCTCTTCCGCTTCTACGACGTCCACGGCGGCCGCATCACGATCGACGGCCAGGACATCTCGCAGGTCGGCCAGAAGAGCCTCCGCGCCAAGATCGGCATCGTTCCCCAGGACACGGTCCTGTTCAACGACACGATCGCCTACAACATCCGCTACGGCCGTCCCGAGGCCAGCGACGAGGAGGTGCGCCGGGCGGCCGAACTGGCCCAGATCTCGGATTTCATCGAAAGCCTGCCTGCCGGTTTCGATTCCATGGTGGGCGAACGCGGGTTGAAGCTGTCGGGCGGCGAAAAGCAGCGGGTGGCCATCGCCCGGACCATCTTGAAGGCGCCGCCGATCCTGATCCTCGACGAGGCGACCTCGGCCCTCGATACGCACACGGAGCAGGAGATCCAGTCCGCCTTGACGCTGGTCTCGCAAGAGCGCACCACGCTCACCATCGCGCACCGGCTGTCGACGATCATCGATTCCGACGAGATCATCGTTCTGCGCAACGGCGAGATCGTCGAACGCGGCCATCACCGGGCGCTTCTGGCAGCCGGGGGGCTTTATGCTGAGATGTGGGCCATGCAGCGCGAGGCCAGCGAGGCCGAGGAAGCCCTGCGGCGTGCTCGCGAAACGGACGAATTCGGCGTTATAGAACGACGCAAGCGCCCGGAGATCGTCTGACGGCGCCCAATGCGGCGATCAATCAAGGGACGGCGCCATCCGGCCGGCCCGCAAGCAGAGGAGGGCTCGTTGCATATCCTTGCATCCATCCGCAACGTGCTGGTGCCCGTTCACCGGGCCGGTTGGCCGTTCGTCGCTGGCTTTTTCGTCGTGGCGATCGTGCTCGGCTTCCTCTGGCAGCCGCTGTTCTGGATCGGTTTCCTCCTGACGCTCTGGTGCGCCTATTTCTTCCGCGACCCGCAGCGGGTGACGCCGCTCGCCGACCAACTGGTCGTCAGCCCGGCCGATGGCCGCGTGTCGCTGGTCGGCCACGTCCTGCCGCCGCAGGAACTCGATCTCGGCAGTGACCCCATGCTGCGCATTTCGATCTTCATGGATGTCTTCAGCTGCCATGTGAACCGGATGCCGATGCGCGGTCAGGTGGCCCGGATCGTCTATCGCGAGGGCCAGTTTCAAAATGCCGAACTCGACAAGGCGAGCGAGTTGAACGAGCGCAATTCGCTGGTGATCGACTCCGCCCAGGGCGAGATCGGCGTGGTTCAGATCGCGGGCCTCGTCGCCCGCCGCATCGTCTGCTGGGCCAGCCTTGGCGATCGTCTGGAGGCCGGCGAGCGCTTCGGCCTGATCCGCTTCGGATCGCGGCTCGACGTCTATCTGCCCGATGGCGCGGTGGCCCGCGTCGCAGAAGGGCAGACCGCCATTGCCGGCGAGACCGTCATTGCCGAATTCGGGGACGGTCTGTCCTCCTGGCCGGCGCGGCGCGACTGATGGCCGGCCCGTCTCCCTTCCAGCCGTTTGACGCTCCCGACGATACGCCCGAAGCCAAGCGGCGCATCGCCTTCCGAAGCGTCATTCCCAATGTCGTGACGATCCTGGCGATCTGCGCCGGGATGACTGGCGTGCGGCTGGCCTTCGAAGGTCGGTTCGAGATCGCGGTGGCCATGGTGCTGGGCGCCGCGGTGCTCGACGGCATCGACGGCCGCATCGCTCGGATGCTCAAAGGGCAGAGCCGGTTCGGCGCCGAGATGGATTCACTCGCCGACATCGTCAATTTCGGCGTGGCGCCGGCGCTCGTGCTCTATGCGCACACGCTGAGCCCGGCGGGCTCCATCGGCTGGATCGCGGCGCTGCTCTATGCCTCGACCTGCGCGCTGCGGCTCGCCCGTTTCAACACCATGCTCGACGATCCGCATCGGCCGAAATGGCAGACCGCGTTCTTCGTCGGCGTCCCGGCGCCCGCTGGCGCTGGGCTGGCATTGTTTCCGATGTATGTCAGCTTCATGGGCGTCGACCTCGGCTACTATCCCGTGACCGCGACGCTGTCGTCGATCTACCTGGTCTTCATCGGCCTTTTGATGGCGAGCCGACTGCCGACCTGGTCGGGCAAGACCGTGGCGCTTCGTCTGCGGCGCGACATCGTGATGCCGGTGATCCTGCTCGTCGTGCTCTACGTCGCGCTGCTGATGAGCTTCCTGTGGCAGACGCTGGTGGTCACCGGCATCGCCTATTTCATCTCGATCGGTTTTTCGGTGCGCGCCTACCGCAAGCGCGCCTTGCGGGAGCGCGAACACGGCCACTGACGATCCTCCGATATTGAGAGATGCGGCGGCTGCGCCAGATCTTGCACAAGGGGGACCGCCATGGCCAAGCAGTTTGCCGCGATCGATGCGACCCGGCGCGAGTTCATCGGGCGCCAGAAGATCTTTTTCACCGCCTCGGCGGCCGCTGGAACGCGGGTCAACATCTCGCCGCGTTCCACCGACCACCTGCATGTCCTGTCCGATAATGCGGTCGCCTATCTCGATATGACCGGGAGCGGCAGCGAGACCTCGGCCCATCTCATCGCCGATGGGCGGCTGACGCTGATGTTCTGCGCCTTTGAGGGAGCACCGTTGATCCTGCGGCTCTATGGCCGCGGCCATAGCGCCTTTCATGGCTCGGACGAGTACGAGGCGTTTCTTGACGCTCATTATGGCGGCGTCGCGCCGCTCGGCGCGCGCCAGGTCGTGTTTTTGGACGTCGATCTGGTCCAGACGTCGTGCGGCTACGGAGTGCCGTTCTTCGACTATGTTGGCGAACGGCCGACCATGGCGCGCTGGGCCGAGAACAAGGGTCCCGACGGCCTTGTCGCCTACCGCTGCAAGAACAACGCCGTCAGCATGGACGGTCTGCCGACCGGCATGCCCGAGGCTGAGGAGACCGCAGAACAGCGGTCGGGACACCCCGCGGAGAACATATGATGGCCGACGAGATACCGCGTCACGCGAAGCTTCTCGACAAGCATCTTTCCGCCCTGCTCGACCGGTGCGAGCCGATGCTCCTGTCGGAACTCGACGGCTTCCTGGCGGGGATCATCGTATGCCCCGACATGATCATGCCCGGCGAGTGGCTGCGTCTGGTCTGGAACACCGAGGGCGACGACGAAGCGGAGCCGGTCTTCGAGAACGAGAAAGAGGCGAACAAGCTGATCCGCCTCGTGATGGAGCATTACAACTCGATCGTCACGGAGTTGAACGAAGGCCGGTATTCGCCGATCCTCGACTACGATCTGCGGCATGACGAGACGATGTGGGAGCTCTGGGCGTCGGGATTCGGCAAGGCCATGGCCCTGCGCCTCGACAGCTGGAAGAAGCTGGCCGCGGTCAAGGACGATGTGGGGGCGTCTGTCTCGATGCTGGTTCACATGACGGTCATCGCCGAAGGCGAGAGCAATCTGCCGGACGACGAGGCCGATGGGCTGACGCGCGATGCACCGGACTTGATCCCCCCCTGCGTTCAGATGCTGTACGACCACCGCATGAGCGTCGCAGGTCCCGATCCGAATTCGAGGTTGTCGCAGTTCGACGGCGTCGGGCGCAACGATCCGTGCCCTTGCGGCTCGGGCAAGAAGTTCAAGAAATGCCACGGTATGGTGCATTGAACGGAGGGCGGTGAAACCGGCCCTCCGACGTCCGTCATTCCGGTTGGCGATAGGCCTTGAAGCGGTCTTCGCGCACCTCAAAATACATGCCGGTCTCGGTGAGGTCTGGCAGGGCGAGCGGCAGGATCTTTTCGGCCACCTCGCGCGCCGTCGGCAGCGTCTTCGGGTCCTCGCCGGGCATCGCCTGGGCGCGCATGCCGGTGCGCGTGGCGCCCGGATTGACCATGTTGACGCGCAGCGGCAGGTTCTCGGTCTCGGCCGCCCACGAGCGGCCCAGCGCCTCGATCGCCGCCTTGCTCGAGGCGTATAGCCCCCAGAACGCCTTGCAGGAGTGGGCGGCGCCGGACGACATCAGGATCGCGCGGCCCGCGTCGGAGCGGCGCAGCAGCGGGTCGGTCGAACGGATCAGCCGCCAGGCCGAAGTGACGTTGACCGCCATCGTCTGCTCGAAGGTCTTCGCTTCGATGTGGCCGATCGGCGCCAGAACGCCGAGCAGGCCGGCATTGACGACCAGGACGTCGAGCTTTTCCCATCGCTCGGCGATGGCGCCACCCAGGCGATCGATGCCGCCCATGTCCGTCAGGTCGAGCGGCACCAGCGTGGCGCTGCCGCCTTCGCGTTTGATGATGTCGTCGAGTTCTTCCAGCCCGCCCACGGTGCGCGCCACGGCGAGGACATGCGCGCCCTCGGCGGCGAGAAGCCGCGCCAGCTGAAACCCGATGCCGCGCGAAGCGCCGGTGACGAGCGCAACGCGTCCCGATAGGCGGCCGGTCATCTACACGATCCCTCCCAAGAGCGGCAGTTGATGGACGTTGTTTTCTGTGTCGTCGTGGTCGGTCAGCGCCGTCGGATAGTCGCCAGTGAAGCACGCATCGCAGAATTGCGGCGCGATCGCATGGCGCTCCAGCTCTCCGGCGGCCCGGTAAAGGCCGTCGATCGACAGGAAAGCCAGCGAATCGGCGTGAATGAACTCCGCCATTTCCTCGATGCTCATGCGCGAGGCGAGCAGTTTGGCCTTTTCGGGCGTGTCCACGCCATAGAAGCAGCTGCCCCGCGTCGGCGGACTGGCAATGCGCATGTGCACCTCGCGGGCACCAGCCTCGCGTACCATCTGCACGATCTTCTGCGAGGTCGTGCCGCGCACGATCGAATCGTCGACCAGCACGATGCGTTTGCCTTCCAGGGCTTCGCGATTGGCATTGTGCTTGAGCTTCACGCCCATGTGGCGGATGGCGTCCGTCGGCTGAATGAAGGTGCGCCCGACATAGTGGTTGCGAATGATGCCGAGCTCGAACGGCAGGTTCGCCTCCTGGGCGTAGCCGATGGCCGCCGGCACGCCCGAATCGGGCACGGGAACCACGACGTCGGCCTCGACCGCGCTTTCCCGCGCCAGTTCCGCACCGATCCTCTTGCGGACCTCGTAGACGTTCCGGCCCTCGACGATGGAGTCGGGACGGGCGAAATAGACATATTCGAACAGGCACAGCCGCGGCCGGCGGGCCTGGAAGGGGAACAGGCTCTCGATGCCCTCGGCGGTGATGACCACCAGTTCGCCCGGCTGGATGTCGCGCACGAAGTCGGCACCGATGATGTCGAGCGCGCAGGTCTCCGAGGCGAGAATCGGCGAGCCTTCCAGTTCGCCCAGAACCAGGGGCCGAATACCCAGCGGATCGCGCACGCCGATCATCTGTTTGGGTGATAGGCCGACCAGCGAGAAGGCGCCTTCCAGGCGCGACAGCGCATCGATCAGCTTGTCGACGAACAGCCGCGCGCCGCTGGTGGCGATCAGATGCAGGATCGTCTCCGTGTCGGACGTCGAGGAGAAGATCGAGCCGCGCCGCTGCAACTCGCGCTGCACCGTGCGGGCGTTGGTGATGTTGCCGTTATGGGCGACCGCGAACCCGCCGGCCGAGAGCTCGGCAAAGAACGGTTGGACATTGCGCAGGCCGCCGCCGCCGGTGGTCGAATAGCGGGTGTGGCCGATGGCGCATTCACCCGGCAGCCGCTCCAAGACCGACTGCTGCGTGAAGGTGTCGCCGATCAGGCCGGCATGGCGCTCGACATGGAACTGGCTGCCGTCGAAGGCGACGATGCCGGCCGCCTCCTGCCCTCTGTGCTGCAGGGCGTGCAAGCCGAGCGTCACCAGCGCGGCCGCGTCGGTCCGTTGGAAAATACCAAAGACACCGCACTCCTCGTGCAAGGAGTCGGTGTCGCCAAAAGGCGTTTCGTCCATTCGCTCACTCGTTCCGCGCCGGCGTGGGCAGGACCTATCCAGCCATGCACCGGACGATGCCGCAAGGCTCCATGCCCCGCGATTCACAAGTCATGCTTGCCCAGCCGTAAAAGCATTCAACTGCGGCCAGGGCAGGGCCATGTGTCAGCGACCCGTCACTCGGTCGTGCCTTCCGCCGGGGTGCCGTTCTCGATCGCGCCTTCGATCGACGTCGGCTCGTCGGAGCCTTCGGCGTCGTCGTCCAGGCGACCCAGGATCATTCGCTCGGGGTTTTCGGGCAGGGCCGTCACCAGACGCTGGCCGAGATCGTCGAGCCAGGGCTTGGACTGAGCGTTCGCAACCCAGGCCGGCTGGGTTTCGGCCGGAGCCAGCCAATTGAAGAACAGAATGGCCACGACCACGAGCAGCAGGCCGCGCACCGCGCCGAAGATGAAGCCGAGCGCCCGATCGAGCGGACCGACCCGGCTATCGATGATGAAATCGGCGATCCTGAGCGTGATGAAGGAGACGATGATCAGCGTCACCAGGAACACGATGAGCGCCGAAACGCCCATCGCCACCATCTCGTTGGAGATGTAGCGCTGGGCATAGGGCATCACCGGCCCATAGAACATGTAGGCGGCAACGGCTGCCGCCAGCCACGACAGGACCGAGAGGACCTCGCGGGAAAAGCCGCGGACCATCGCCAGAAAGCCCGAGACCAGCATGATCCCGATCAGGATCGCATCGAGAAGCGTGACGGTCATCTAAAGCAGCGGCCTCGTCCGAAGGTCGATCATCGACGTGTTACACTCGCACAACAGGACAAAATCAAGATCCCATCGAGACTTCGCCGGCTACGGCGTCCACCAGTTGCTGCAGAGCATCGATCGGTCGGGCAGCGACATCCGATTCCTTCGGAAGATCCACCGCCGCCGAGGGGACGACAGCTCGCCGAAAGCCGAGCTTGGCCGCTTCCTTCAACCGCTGAGCGGTGTGCGAGACCGCCCTGATGCCACCCGACAGGCTGATCTCGCCGAAATAGACGCCATCGCTCGGCAGGGCAAGGCCCGACAGCGACGAGACGAGCGCGGCGGCCACCGCCAGATCGGCAGCCGGCTCCGAAATTCGAAAGCCGCCGGCCACGTTGAGATAGACGTCATGTTGGCCCATCCGCACCCCGCAGCGGGCCTCGAGCACCGCCAGCACCATCGCCAGACGCGCCGAATCCCAGCCGACGACGGCCCGTCGCGGCGTGCCGAGAGTCGAGGGCGCGACCAGGGCCTGGATCTCGACGAGCACGGGGCGCGTGCCTTCCATTCCGGCAAACACCGCGGCGCCGGGAGACGAGGCGTTGCGCTCTCCCAGAAACAGTTCGGACGGATTCGACACCTCGCGCAGACCGATATCGGACATTTCGAAGACGCCGATCTCGTCGGTCGGCCCGAAGCGGTTCTTCACGGTACGTAGGATGCGGTAGTGATGGCCGCCTTCACCTTCGAAATAGAGCACGGCGTCGACCATGTGCTCGACTACGCGGGGGCCGGCGATCTGGCCTTCCTTGGTGACGTGGCCGACCAGGATCACCGCCGCGCCGGTCGACTTGGCGTAGCGGATCAGCGCCTGCACGGCGCCGCGAACCTGGGTGACGGTGCCCGGCGCCGATTCCGCCAGATCGGTCCACAGCGTCTGGATCGAGTCGACCACGAGCAGATCCGGCCGCCGCTCTTCGCCGAGGGTCGCCAGGATATCCTCGACGTTGGTCTCGGCCATCAGCAGGACGCCGGTGTCCTCGGCGCCCAGCCGCTGGGCGCGAAGGCGGACCTGCGCCACGGCCTCTTCGCCGGAAACGTAGATGACCTTATGGCCGCCACGGCTGAGCGCCGCCGAGGCCTGCATCAGCAGCGTCGACTTGCCGATGCCGGGATCGCCGCCCACCAAGAGGGCCGAACCACGCACGATACCGCCGCCGGTGGCCCGGTCGAACTCTTCGATGCGGGTGACGATGCGCGGCGCTTCCTCCATCTCGCCGGCCAGCGGCAGCAGCGCGGCGGGCCGGCCCTTGCGGCGCGAACGCTGCGGACCGCCGCCGATGCCCGCTCCGGCGTTTTCCTCGACGATGGTGTTCCATTCGCCGCAGGCGTCGCAGCGGCCCTGCCAGCGGGCGTAAACCGAGCCGCAGTTCTGACAGATGAAGCTCGTCTTGGTCCTCGCCATGGGCCTTCAGGTCCACAGCCGCTTGACGCGAGGGCCGAGCCCCGTCAGCAACTCGTAGGAAATCGTGCCGGCGGAGCGCGCGACGGTATCGATCGCGATATTCAGGCCGAAAAACTCCACCGGATCGCCCGGCTTGACGGCGCCTTCCGGCAGGTCGGTCACATCGATCAAAGTCAGGTCCATGGAGATGCGGCCGAGCACCGGCGCCCTGGCGCCAGCAACGAAGACGTGCGGCCCTTCCAATTGGCTGCGGATCGGCGTGCCGGCGCCGGACTCCGCACGCAGATAGCCGTCGGCGTAGCCGAGACCCACCGTGGCGATCCGCGTGTCGCGCGTGAGTTTGGCGGCGGCGCCATAGCCCGCAGCCTCACCTTTGCGCCCCGTGCGGACCTGGAGCACGTGCGCGGTCAGCGTGGCGACGGGCCGGATGAGGCCGGTCTCGGCGAGCCCGGCTTCTCCGCCGTAGAGGGCGATGCCGGGCCGGGTGACGTCGAAATGGAAGGCTTCGCCGAGAAACACTCCCGCCGAGTTGGCGAGCGAGCGCGAGACGCCGGGAAAAAGCCGCACCAGATCGCGGAAGCGGACAAGCTGCTCTTCGCTCTGCGGCGAGGCGCGATCGTCGCCCGACGCCAGGTGGCTCATCACCAAATCGAGGTGCAGCCGGCCGTCGCGGGCCAGTTCGGATGCACGACGGGCCTCCGCTTCGTCGAGACCCAGGCGGTTCATGCCGGTCTCGAGCTGAAGCGCGGCAGGAGCGTGGCGCTCGGACCCGCCGGCCTCGATCCAGATCGCCACGTCGTCCGGGGTCGACAGAACCGGCACCAGCGACGCCTCGCGGCAAAGCGCGGCGGCGCTGCGGTCCATGCCCTGAAGGACGAAGATATGGCAGGGGCGATGCGCGAGCCGTCGGCGCACTTCGGCGCCCTCGCTCGCCCAGGCCACGAAGAAGTCGCGACATCCCTCCTCGTAAAGCGCCTCGGCGACATCGCTCGCGCCCAGCCCGTAGCCGTTGGCTTTGACTGCCGCCCCGGTGCGCGCGTCGGGCGTGCGAGAGGCCAGCAGCCGCCAGTTCGCCTTGAGCGCGTCGCGATCGATCGCGACATGCGGCATCCGCTCCGTGGCGGGGGTAGCGGGCACGGTTAGTTCAGGCATGCGGTCGCGCTATTCGAAACGTTCGGGCAGATAGCTTTCATCGGCAAGATCCGAAAACCGGGTGAACTGGGCCTGGAAGGCAAGCGGCACCGAGCCCGTGGGACCGTGGCGCTGCTTGGCGATGATGACCTCGGCCTTGCCGCGCGCCGCGTTCATGTCCAGCTCCCATTGCTGGTGTTCGGGCGTGCCCTCCTTGGGCTCGCGGCTCTGCAGGTAGTATTCCTCACGATAGACGAACAGAACGACGTCGGCGTCCTGTTCGATCGAGCCGGATTCGCGAAGGTCGGATAGCTGCGGCCTCTTGTCGTCACGCGCCTCGACTTGACGCGAGAGCTGCGACAAGGCGATGATCGGAACATTAAGTTCCTTCGCCAAGGCCTTGAGACCTGTGGTGATTTCAGTGATTTCCTGGACGCGATTCTGCGCCGAGGCCTTCGACGAGCCCTGCATCAGCTGAACGTAGTCGATGACCATCACGTCGAGCCCGCGCTGGCGCTTCAGCCGCCGTGCACGGGCGGCGAGCTGGGCGATCGAGATGCCGCCGGTCTGGTCGATATAGAGCGGGATCTTCTGCATCGTCTCCGAACAGGCGATGAGCTTCACCAGTTCGGTATCGTTGATCTCGCCGCGCCGGATCTTGGATGAGGAAATTTCCGTCTGCTCCGACACGATACGCGTGGCGAGCTGCTCCGCCGACATTTCCAGGCTGAAGAAGCCGACCACACCGCCGTTTTTGGCGACGAAGGTGCCATCGGACTGATCGGCGGCCTCGTAGGCATTGGCGATGTTGAACGCGATGTTGGTGGCCAGCGACGTCTTACCCATGGCTGGGCGGCCGGCGAGGATGATCAGGTCGGACGGCTGCAGGCCGCCCATGCGTGCATCCATGCCCTGAATGCCGGTCGAAACACCGGACAGGCCGCCGTCGCGGTCCTTGGCCGCAGTGGCCATCTGGACCGCCAGCGTCAGCGCATCGGTGAAGGACTGGAAGCCACCGTCGTAGCGGCCGGTCTCGGCGAGCTCGAACAGGCGACGCTCGGCATCCTCGATCTGCGCCTTCGGCTCCATGTCGAGCGGCGCGTCGTAGGCGATGTTGACCATGTCCTCGCCGATGCGAATCAACGAGCGGCGAAGCGCCAGATCGTAGATCGCCCGGCCATAGTCGCTGGCGTTGATGATGGTCGTCGCTTCTGCCGCGAGCCGCGCGAGATACTGGGCGACCGTCAGATCGCCGACCCGGTCGTTCGCCGGCAGGAAGGTCTTCACCGTCACCGGATTGGCGATTTTGCCCATGCGGATCATCTCGCCGGTCTTGGCGAAAATCTCCCGATGGAGCGGCTCGAAGAAGTGATCCGGCTTCAGGAAGTCGTGGACGACGTAATAGGCGTCGTTGTTGACCAGCATCGCGCCGAGCAGAGCCTGCTCGGCCTCGATGTTGTTGGGGGCCTCGCGATAGAGCGCGGCCTCTTCCTCGAATTTGCGCGCCGCATCCGCCATGCCGCGTCGTCTCCCGTTCGGTTGAACCCTCGTCATACCCGAGGACGAGGCACCGTCAAATGGCAGAATGAATTCCCGTGACCGGCAAAACCCGGATGCGACCGGTCCGGCCGATGTTCACGGTTCACCCACAACCTGTCTTGTGCAAATCGGGGAAAGACGACGTGGAAGGGCAGGGCGACGTTCGGTCGCTATTCGGCTGCGTGGGCCTGGGTCCATGCGCCGGCGTCAAGCTGCGAATCAGCTGCGCGCAGCACCTGCTCCGCCTTGAACATGTAGTCGCGGGTGAGCGGGACGGCATCGACCTTCTTGGCGAGCTGGATCTGGAAAACCATGAGGCCCTGCCAGCGGAAGGCGCTTTCGGATGCCGCGAGATAGAACTCCCACATGCGGCAGAAGCGCTCGTCGTAGATCGCCTTGGCCTGCTCCCAATGGGCGAGAAAGCGCTCGCGCCAATGGAGCAGCGTTTCAGCGTAGTGCAGGCGCAAGATCTCGATGTCGGTGACCATCAGCCCCGAGCGCTCAATCGCCGGCAGCACCTCCGACAGCGACGGAATGTAGCCGCCGGGAAAGATGTACTTGGAAATGAAGCTGTTGGTGTTCGACGGCGGATCGAACTGGCCGATCGAATGGATCAGCGCGACGCCGTCGTTAGCCAAAAGCCGCGCGCACTGGCTGAAATACTCGTCATAGAAGTCGCGCCCGACATGCTCGAACATGCCCACCGAGATGATTCGGTCGAACGGACCCTCGGTCTTGCGATAATCCTCGATCCTGAACTGGGCGCGGTCGGTCAATCCGTTCTCCGCGGCCCGCCTGTTGGCAACGCGAAACTGCTCATCCGACAGGGTAATGCCGGTGATATCGGCTTCGCAGCGCTGTGCGAGATAGAGCCCCAGGCCGCCCCAGCCACAGCCGATGTCGAGCGTCTTCAGCCCCGGACGGTCCATCAGCAACTTGGAGGCCAGGTGACGCTTCTTGGCCAGCTGCGCTTCGTCGAGGCTTGCCTCGGCGGTCTCGAAATAGGCGCACGAGTACTGCCGGTCGGCGTCCAGGAACAGCGAGTACATGGCGCCGGACAGGTCGTAGTGATGCTGGACGTTGCGGCGGGCACGGACCGGCGTGTTGTTCTGGATGAGCCGGCGATAGGTAAGCCGGATCCGCTCGATGGCACGCATCCAGGTGGCGTTGGCGGCATCACGGCCGGCATTCTGGAAGACCACCTTCAACAGCTCGAAAATGGAGCCGGAGACGAAGCTGATCTCTCCGTTCATGTAGCATTCGCCCAACTGCAGGGCGGGGTTCAACGCGACCTTTCGTTCTGCCGCCTTGCTGCTGAAGCGGGCATGCACCGGTTCTCCCGTACCGTCTCCCCAACTTTTCGCTCGCCCGTTTGCATCTGTGATGGTGAGGCTGCCGACCTTGATCAGCCGGTCAAGGTAGAAATCAAGGAGCCGATTCATGGGATTGCTACTCCAGGACAAACAAACAAATTACAACGCTTTTCGACAAACGACGCGCCTTCAATAAGCCAACTTTAGCTCTATCCGCGAAAACGAAAAGGCCCCGGAGTCATCTCCGGGGCCAATTTATGACACATGCTGCATCAAATTCGCTGATCAAGCGAGGTCTCAAATTTCCTCTGCAGGAGCCTCCTCGCTGGTCTCGGCTTCCGCTTCGACGGCGTCTTCGGCGCCCTCTTCGAGGTCCTCTTCTTCTTCCTCCACGCCGTAGATCGCCTCGGCCGAGGTCAGGTCCTCGCCGCGTGCCTGGCGCTCGGCTTCGTCCTGCGAGCGGGCGACGTTGAGCTGGATCGTCACCTCGACTTCCGGATGGAGCGCGATCAGCACGCGATGGAGGCCGATGGTCTTGATCGGGCTGTTGAGCTCGACCTGGTTGCGGCCGACCGCGAAGCCTTCCTGCTTGAGCAGGTCGGAGATGTCGCGTGTGGAGACGGAGCCGTAAAGCTGGCCGGTCTCGCCGGCGGAGCGCACGACGATGAAGTGCTTGCCGTTGAGCTGCTCGGCGATCTCCTGGGCCTCGCCGCGACGCTCTTCGTTGCGGGCGATCAGCTGGGTCTTCTCGGCCTCGAAGCGGGCGCGGTTGGCGTCGTTGGCGCGCAGCGCCCGACCGGTGGGGAGAAGGTAGTTGCGGGCGTAGCCGTCGCGGACTTTGACGGTCTCGCCCATCTGTCCGAGCTTGGCGATGCGTTCGAGGAGAATGACTTCCATGGGATGGTCCTTTCGATTGAGGGTTCGACTAGTTCGGTCCGACCTCACCGGGATGCTTGGCCGTTTCGACGACGCCGAGCACGGTGAAGATCAGGATGGGGGCATTGAGAACGACGATGGCCGCGTAGCTCGTGAACAGAAGCAGGCCGCGTCCGGATCGTCCGCGCGTCGAGCGATGGAGGGTCGCCAGCCCGATCAGCGTCACGGCCGCCAAAAAGGCGCCGGCGACGACAGCAAAGGCAGCGCCTACGAATCCCGACAGAAACGAGCCGGCGAACGCTGCTGCTAGGATCGCCAGGCTAACGGCCGGCAGGCGCACGGCGGTCGGGATATCGTCGCGAGGACGTGGCAGCCGTCCGGACTGACGGGCGACCGCCGCCGCAATGTAGAGGCCGGCGACGTGCACGAACAACAGCACGGCCGGCTGGAGAAACGGAATCAACGCCATCAGGAGACGCCCGAACTCGCGCAACTGCTCCTCGCTGGCCGCCTGCATCTCGCTGGCCGCCTGCATCTCGCCGGCATCCCGCGCGAGCAGGGCCTCCATCACCTTGTCGGCCAACTGTTCCAGGCTCATGCCGACGAGCCAGCCGGTGAACAGGCAGGCCGCCGAGATGCAGAGCGCCAGAGCGAAGAGAACGCGGCCGAGCGGATACCAGTCGAGGCGGGGCTCCGGCGCCTGCCGAGGCGTGACGGCGATCGATGGCGCGTCAGTGGCCGGACGGCCGACGGTCGGGCGGGCAAGACCCGCCAGATGACCCACGATGGCGGCCGGAAGCGTCATGACGGCCAGCAGAATCAGTGCGCCGTGCGGCGAGAGCGTGATCAGGCCTAGAACCATGGCTGCGGAGGCCGCGGCGATGAAGCCGGCCCAGGAGCCCCAGCCGAGGCTGGCGATGTAGATCGGAACGGGAGAGATGAGCGCCAGGCTGAACGCCGTCCACGACTGCAGCACCAGCCCCGCGAACAGAAGAGCGCTGGCGGCGCCGGCAGCAAGGCCGATCAGGATGGTGGACGGTCTCATCGAATGCGCTGTCCTGCTCGAACACGGCAGTTAGGGGCGAGCGCAACCGGGTGCAGCAGGCCCCAACTCGGGACTTTGAAGTTTCTCTCGCGGCCCGACCGCGGGAGAAGGAGGCGGCTCCGGCGCCGATCCCGCGAAATCGCCCTTGGGCCGATCGCGGTGCGCCGGATGCCGCCTCGTGTCCGCTACTTCAGAACGTAGGGCAGCAGGCCCAGGAAGCGCGCCCGCTTGATGGCACGGGCCAGCTCGCGCTGGTTCTTCTGCGACACGGCGGTGATGCGCGACGGCACGATCTTGCCGCGCTCGGAGATATAGCGTTGCAGCAGCCGGATGTCCTTGTAGTCGATCTTCGGCGAATCGCTGCCGGAGAACGGGTCGGCCTTGCGGCGACGGTGGAACGGGCGGCGCGTGGGAAGCTGAGCGATATCGACCATTGGGGCTTACTCCGAATCCTGATCGCGGGAACGACGGGGCCGATCGTCGCTGTCGCGGCGCGGGCGATCGTCATCGCGACGGGGGCGGTCATCGCCATCCCGGCGCGGCCGGTCGTCGCGGCCACCGCGGCGCGGCCGGTCGTCACGCTTTTGCATCATCGCGGAAGGACCATCCTCGTGCTCTTCGACGCGGATCGTCATGTAGCGCAGGATATCCTCGTTGAAGCGCATCTGACGCTCCATCTCCTGCACCGCTTCCGACGGTGCGTCGATGTTCATCAGAGTATAATGCGCCTTGCGGTTCTTCTTGATGCGGTAGGTCAGGGTCTTCAGACCCCAGTTCTCGACCTTGCCGACCGAACCGCCCAGACCCTCGATGACGCCACGATACTGGTCGACGAGCTGTTCGACCTGCTGGCTCGAGACATCCTGGCGGGCAAGAAATACGTGCTCGTAAAGAGCCATCGCTATGCCTTTCCGTTGCTTCGTTCGCATTCTGCCCGGGTTCAGCGGCTAAGCCTCTGCGACTCTCCGTGAAAGCGATCGTCCGGACGGACGAGAGCAGGAAAGGCGCGTCTGAGAACGGTCGAGAGCGGAGACACGGGAAGCCGGCGCGATCTTCACCACACCTTCAGCCGGACGATATCCGGCCGCCTTCCGTTCAGCCCCCGGCTGAGACCGGGCATTGACGGGGCGGCAGTTAGACGATTTCGCCATGAAAGACAAGACTTGCCTGTGACATTCGCGCTTTCGCCTTGACAGGCCGCCGGCTGGTGATCATTCACGGCGCCAATCGTAGACATTGCGTCAGACAGAACAACGGGTCCGATGAAACTCGCATTGATCTTTCCGGGACAGGGCAGCCAGACGGTCGGTATGGGTCGGGAGCTGGCCGAGGCCTTTCCAGAAGCCCGCCGGGTCTTCGACGAGGTCGACGCGGCGCTGGGAGAGAAGCTTTCCGAGCTGATGTGGAATGGTCCTGAGGACCAGCTCACGCTGACCGCCAACGCCCAGCCGGCGCTAATGGCGGTTTCGCTGGCGTGCGTTCGAGCCGCCGAAGCGCAGGGATTCAAGCTCGACAGCGCCAGCTTCGTGGCCGGGCATTCGCTCGGCGAATATTCGGCGCTGGCGGCGGCCGGCGCGCTCACCGTCGAGACGACGGCCAAGCTCCTGCGCATCCGCGGCGAGGCCATGCAGAAGGCGGTGCCGGCGGGTGAGGGCGGCATGGCGGCGGTCATCGGCCTCGATCACGACGCGGTCGCCGCGCTCTGTGCCGATGCGGCCGAGGGCGACGTCTGCGAACTCGCCAACGACAATGGCGGTGGCCAGATCGTCATTTCCGGGCATCGCGGAGCGATCGAACGGGCCGTTGCGCTGGCCACCGAGCGCGGCGCCAAGCGCGCCATCCCTTTGCCGGTTTCCGCTCCGTTCCACTGCCGGCTGATGCAGCCGGCTGCCGACAGGATGGCGGAGGCTCTGGCGGCGGCCGAGGTGACCGCGCCGGCCCTGCCGGTCGTGGCCAACGTTCTTGCCGCTCCGATCCGCGATCCGGACGAGATTCGCTGGCGCCTGGTGGAGCAGGTGACGGGCCAGGTGCGGTGGCGCGAGAGCATGGAATATCTGGCCGGCGAGGGCGTCGATACGCTGTGGGAGATGGGAAGCGGCAAAGTGCTCTCGGGGCTCGCCAAACGAATCGACCGCAGTCTCAAGGCGATCCCTGTGGGCACGCCTGCGGATATCGAAACGGCGCTTTCGTCCCAGGACTGAGCCGATCGCGCCACGGCGATTTTCTGGCAATTGCCCCCCGGGCGAACCATTTGTGGGCGTAACCGGCCTAGCGAGGAGGCAAACCCAATGTTCGATCTGTCCGGCCGCAAGGCTCTCGTGACCGGTGCCAGCGGAGGCATCGGCGAGGCGATCGCGAAGGCTCTTCATGGCGCCGGCGCGGTGATCGGCCTGCATGGAACCCGCAGGGAGAAGCTCGACGCGCTGGCGAGCGAGCTCGGCGAACGGGTGCACGTCTTTCCCGCCAACCTTTCGTCCCGCGACGAACAGTCCTCGCTGGCGGAAGCGGCCGTCGAGGCGATGGACGGCATCGACATCCTGATCAACAACGCCGGCATCACCAAGGACGGATTGTTCGTCCGCATGTCCGATGCCGATTGGGACAGCGTGATCGAAGTCGATCTGACCGCCGCCTTTCGGCTGACGCGCGACCTCACGCAGCCGATGATGCGCCGCCGCTTCGGCCGGATCATCAACATCACCTCGGTGGTGGGCGTCACCGGAAACCCCGGTCAGGCGAATTATTGCGCCGCCAAGGCCGGCATGATCGGCTTTTCGAAGTCGCTGGCGCAGGAAATCGCGTCGCGCAACGTCACCGTCAATTGCATCGCGCCCGGTTTCATCGCCAGCGCCATGACCGACAAGCTCAACGACAAGCAGCGCGATTCGATCATGGCCGCGATTCCGATGCGGCGTATGGGCAACACTGACGAGATCGCCGCCGCGGCGGTCTTTCTCGCCTCCAACGAGGCGTCCTATATCACCGGCCAGACGCTCCATGTGAACGGCGGGATGGCCATGGTTTGATTCAGCATGTGCGGCCATCAGCCGCCTTCGCCGGCCAGGGGTGCGCAACGCTCGCGCTTGGCCATATCCAGCCATCATGATAACCGCAAATCCGGACGGTCACTCAGGCAGACGAATCTGCGCGTGGCCCGGTAGCTTGATTCCACGCCTGCTCGCGTCTAACGAGGGCACATAACCAAACAGAGGACTGACAATGAGCGATACCGCTGAACGGGTGAAGAAGATCGTCGTCGAGCATCTCGGCGTCGAGCCGGAAAAGGTTACCGACAACGCCAGCTTCATCGATGATCTCGGCGCGGACAGCCTCGATACGGTCGAACTCGTCATGGCTTTCGAAGAAGAGTTCGGCGTCGAGATTCCCGACGATGCCGCCGAGACGATCCTGACGGTCGGCGACGCCGTTTCCTTCATCGAGAAGAACCAGTCCTGAGGCGGCGGCAGCCCGGTCTGCCAATGCACAAGGGAGACGCATGAGACGAGTCGTCATCACCGGCGTCGGCATGGTCAGCCCTCTGGGTGTTGGCGCCGATGTGACCTGGAAGCGGCTGCTGGCGGGCAAAAGCGCCGGTCGCCGTATCGAAAACTTCGAAACCAGCGACCTTGCCTGCAAGATCGCCTGCCAGATCCCGCGGGGAGATGGCAGCGACGGCACCTACGATCCGGATCTCTGGATGGAGCCGAAGGAGCAGCGTAAGGTCGATGATTTCATCGTCTATGCCGTGGCCGCTGCCACAGAGGCTCTCGACGATGCCGACTGGCATCCCGAGAGCTATGAGGACCAGGCCACGACAGGGGTGCTGATCGGTTCCGGCATCGGCGGGCTTCAGGGAATCGAAAAGACCTCCCTGATCCTTGCCGAGAAGGGGCCGCGCCGTGTCAGCCCGTTCTTCATTCCGGGCAGCCTCATCAATCTGGCCTCGGGCCACGTCTCCATCCGCCACTCGCTGAAGGGGCCGAACCACTCGGTGGTGACGGCCTGTTCCACCGGCGCCCATGCGATCGGTGACGCGTCGCGGCTGATCGGGCTCGGCGATGCCGACGTCATGGTGGCCGGCGGTGCGGAATCGCCCGTCTGCCGTCTGTCGGTCGCCGGTTTTGCGGCCTGCAAGGCGCTGTCGACCCATTTCAACGACGAGCCCGACCGGGCATCGCGGCCTTACGACCGCGATCGCGACGGTTTCGTCATGGGCGAGGGCGCCGGCGTCGTCGTGCTCGAGGAACTGGAGCATGCGCGGGCGCGCGGTGCCAAGATCTATGCCGAGGTCATCGGCTACGGCCTGTCGGGCGACGCCTATCACATCACCGCTCCGGCCGAGAACGGCGATGGCGCCTATCGCTGCATTTCGGCGGCGATGAAGCGCGCGGGCATCTCGCCGAGCGATATCGATTACGTCAACGCTCACGGCACCTCGACGCCGATGGGTGACGAGATCGAGTTGCGCGCGTTGGAGCGGGCTCTCGGCGATGCGGCGTCGACTGTGTCGATGTCGTCCACCAAGTCGGCGATCGGCCACCTGCTGGGCGCTGCCGGCGCCGTGGAAGCGATCTTCAGCGCGTTGGCGATTCGCGACAACGTCGCGCCGCCGACGCTCAATCTGGACAACCCGTCCGTCGAGACGAAGATCGACCTGGTGCCGCACACCAAGCGTGAGCGCAAGATCGATGTCGCCCTGTCGAATTCCTTCGGCTTCGGCGGCACCAATGCCTCGCTGGTGCTTCGCCGTCTGCAGGATTGAGGGCGGCCTAGCGGCGCTCTGACATCCTGCCTTTTGCCATAATGGAATGGTGCTTCGGCGAACGAAGCACCTTCTATGGGAGACTGTCGTGACGGACCACACGAACGGCACCGAGGGACCGCACGAGCCCCCCAGCCAGGACCCGGCGATCGAAGCCAAGCCCCGGCGACGGCGTCGGTCCCGCTACTGGCGCAACAACGGCCTGGTCATCTTCCTCAGTTTCTGCCTGACGGTGGCGCTGTTCGCGGCTCTGGCTGCGGCCGGCTTCTATTGGACCTTCCAGGGACCCGGCCCGCTCAAGCAGGAAGCGACCTATCTGGTGCCGCGCAATGCCGGCCTGTCCACCATCGCGACGGGTCTGGAAGACGCCGGCATCATCTATGACGACTCGATCTTCCAGTACGGCGTCCGCCTTTCGCGCGCGAGTGGCCAGCTCAAGGCCGGCGAATACGCCTTCGCGCCGGGCGCCTCGATGCGCGACGTTATGGAGAAGCTGAAGAGCGGCCAGTCGATCCTGCATACGCTGACGGTGCCCGAGGGCTGGACCGTCGATCAGATCTATCAGCGCGTCGCCGCCGAGGAGGCCTTGTCCGGCGACATGCCTCCGGAAGTGGCGGAAGGATCGTTGCGGCCGGAAACCTATACCTTCACCCGCGGCATGGCCCGCAAGGAGCTGATCGACAAGATGGCGGCCGACCAGCGGGCTCTGGTCGAATCGATCTGGCAGGATCGCGATCCCGATCTGCCGGTCGAAGACGTCAATCAGTTCGTGACCCTCGCCTCCATCGTCGAGCGCGAGACCGGCATCGCCGGCGAGCGGCCTCAGGTTGCTGCCGTCTTCGTCAACCGTCTACGCAAGGGGATGCGTCTGCAATCCGATCCGACGGTGATCTATGGTGTGTGGGGCGGCGCCGGAAAGCCGGCGGGCGAACCTATCCGCCAGTCACATCTGAAGGACGACAATCCCTACAACACCTATGTCCATGGTGGTCTGCCGCCGGGGCCGATCGCCAATCCGGGCCGCGCGGCGCTGGAGGCGGTTGCGCACCCGGCCGACACCGACGCTCTCTATTTCGTTGCGGACGGCACCGGAGGGCACGTCTTTTCGGCCACGCTGGACGAGCACAACGCCAACGTCCGGCGCTACCGCGAAGTCGAGCGCCAGCGGGCGGCCGGCGAAGACGCAGCGGGCCAGTAAGGCCATCCAATGACGATCGGAGGTACGGCGATGTCCGTCGCGAGCATGACCGGATTCTCCCGGTTCGAGGATCAGGCGGCAGGCCTCGATTTCGCCTGGGAGATCCGGTCCGTCAACGGCAAGGGGCTCGACCTCAAGCTTCGGCTGCCGCAAGGTTTCGAAGCGATCGAACTCGACGTGCGACGGATCGCTGCCTCGCGCCTGGCGCGCGGCAACGTCCAGGTGTCGCTCCAGCTGCGCCGCGACGGTGAGGCGCCGGCCTTCTCGATCAATCAGCCGATGCTCGGCCAGATTCTGGCCCTGTCGCGTACGCTTGTCTCCGACGGGCATGCGGCGGCGCCGACGGCCGACGGCCTTCTCTCCATCAAGGGCGTGGTCGACGTGGTCGAGGGGCAGGTCGCGCCGGAGGTGCAGGAGGAGCGCCAACGCGTTGCCGTTGCCGGATTCGAGACGGCGCTGGACCGGCTCGTCGGCGCCCGGCAGGCCGAGGGCAAGGCGCTGAAGGCCGTGCTTGAGGCGCGGCTTTCGGAAATTGGCGCCCTGGTGGCGCAAGCCGAAGCCGACGAAGCCCGCACGCCCGAGGCCATCCGCCAGCGGATTGCCGTCCAGGTCGCTCTCTTGCTCGACGCCGACGACCGCCTGGATGTGGGCCGCCTGCATCAGGAGGCCGCCCTGCTTGCCGCCAAGGCGGATATTCGCGAAGAGATCGACCGCTTGGCGGCGCACGTCGCGGCGGCGCGCGATCTGTTGGCGAAGGGTGGTCCGATCGGCCGTCGTCTCGACTTTTTGGCACAGGAATTTCATCGCGAATCGAATACGATCTGCTCCAAGTCCAATGCCGCGTCGCTGACCGCCATCGGACTGGACCTGAAGGTCATCGTCGATCAGTTCCGCGAACAGGTACAGAATATAGAATGAGGTCAGACACCGAGGTGGCGCCTGCCGCCGTCATCGCCCGCCGTGGCATCTTGCTCGTGCTCTCGTCCCCATCGGGGGCGGGAAAGTCGACGATCGCGCGCAATCTGCTCGAGGCCGATGCGCAGTTTTCGCTGTCGGTCAGCGTGACCACGCGCAAGCGGCGGGGCAGCGAGATCGACGGTGTGCACTATCACTTCATTTCGCCAAGCGAGTTCGACCGCCTGAGGAAGGACGACGCCCTGCTGGAATGGGCCGAAGTGCACGGCAATCTCTACGGAACCCCGCGCGAGCCGGCAGAGACCGCCATGCGCGAAGGCCGGGACATGCTCTTCGACATCGACTGGCAAGGCGCGCAGCAGCTGCAGGAGCAGGCCACGGCCGATGTCGTCTCGATCTTCATCCTGCCGCCGAACATGGCCGAGCTGAAGACCCGTCTCCTGCGCCGTGCCGAGGACTCGGGCGATACCATCGCCACCCGTCTGAACAACGCCAAGGTCGAGATCGAGCGCTGGCGCGATTACGACTATGTGGTGGTCAACGACGACTTGAACCGCGCCTTCCAATCAGTTCGGGCGATCATCGAGGCGGAGCGCCTGCGTCGCGACCGGCGGCCCGGGCTGTTCGACTTCACCGCCAAGCTGCTCGCCGAAGACAACGGCTGATCCGGCCAAGGCGCTACTGAACCAGATTGGCCAATCGGCAGAATTCATCGACACTCAGTGTTTCGGCGCGCCGTGTGGGATCGATGCCGGCCCTGTCGAGCAGGGCCTCGCCGCCGAGGGCTTTCAGGCTCTGGCGCAGCATCTTTCGACGTTGGCCGAACGCGGCGGCCGTTACCGCCTCCAGTCCGGCCAGCGGAGCGGGATGGGGCGACAGCCGGGGTTCGATCCGCACCACCGACGAGACCACCTTGGGCGGCGGTGTGAAGGCCTGGGGCGGGACGTCGAAGAGAATGCGCGCCTGCGTTCGCCAGCCGGCCAGAACGCCGAGCCGGCCATAGTGGGACGAGCCTGGCGCCGCGACGATGCGCTCGGCCACCTCGCGCTGAAACATCAAGGTGAGATCGCTCCAAGCCGGCGGCCAATCCGGCTCGGCGATCCAGTTCAAGAGCAATCGGGTGCCGACATTGTAGGGCAGATTGGCGACCACCTTGATCGGGCGTCCTTCGGCCACGCTGTCGAGATCGACCGTCAGCGCGTCGGCATCGACGAGGGTGAGGCGGCCGTCGTAGCGCGCGGCGATTGCGTCGAGCGCCGGACGGCACCGCTGATCCTTCTCGATGGCTACGACGCGTTCGGCACCCGCTGCCAGCAAGGCGCGGGTCAGACCGCCGGGGCCGGGCCCCACTTCGACGACAGTGGCTCCATCAAAAGGCTGGGCCTGACGCGCGATCTTGAACGTCAGGTTCAGGTCGAGCAGAAAATTCTGTCCGAGCGCCTTTTTCGGTTCCAGCCCATGCTCGGCCATGACGGCGCGCAAGGGCGGCAGATCGTCGATGGCGCTCACGAGCGGTCGGCCGATGACGAGCCGTCTTCAGCGGCGGCGTGGCTTGCCATCCGCGCGGCCAGCCGCAAGGCAGCGACGAAGCTGTCGGGGCGCGCGGTGCCGGTCCCCGCGATATCGGCGGCCGTGCCGTGGTCGGGCGAGGTGCGGATGATCGGCAGGCCGAGCGTGCAGTTCACCGTTTCGTCGAAGGCCAGTGTCTTGGCCGGAATGAGCGCCTGATCGTGATACATGCACAGCGCCACGTCGTAGCGACGACGGGCCGCCGGGTGAAACATCGTATCGGCTGGAAGCGGGCCGAACGCATCGATCCCGGCCGCCTGCAGGGCTTCGACGGCGGGACGGATGACGGTCTCGTCCTCGGCTCCCATCGCACCCTTCTCGCCGGCATGCGGGTTGAGCCCCGAGACGGCGATGCGCGGCTGAGCGATGCCGAGGCGGTGACGCAGATCCCGGTCGATGATGCCTGCTGTTTCCTCGATGAGCTCACGGCTGATCGAGCGCGCAACGTCGGCCAACGGAATGTGGATGGTCAGCGGCACGCAGGCGAGTTCGGGTCCGGTGAGCAACATGACCGGCATTGCATCGGTGCCTGTGTGCCGGCGGCACAAATCGGCCAGATATTCGGTATGGCCCGGATGGCGGAAGCCGGCGTCATAGAGCGCCTTCTTGTCGATCGGGCAGGTGACGACCGCCGCAGCCTCGCCGGACAAGGCGAGGCTGGTCGCACGGTCGATCGCCTCGATGGTTCCGGCGGCATTTGCCGGGTCGATCCGGCCGGGTGCGTCCCGGTGTGGATTGTCCAAGGACAGGACCGGCAGCCGATGCGCGAAGGTGGCGGTAGCCTGTCGTGGCGTCTCAATTACCTGTAGCGGGCTGTCGATGCCCAGCCGCTGCGCCCGCCGGAGCAGCATCTCCGGATCGGCCAGCATGAAGAAGCACGGCAGGTCGAGCTCCTGACGATCTCGGAATGCAGCGAGCGCCACGTCGGGGCCGATGCCAGACGGCTCGCCCACCGAGACCGCCAACGGCGCCGGCGGCATGCGGCTGACGGTCATTTCTTGACGATCTGCGCCTTGTCTCTCAATTCTTTCAGGAACTGTTCGGCAGGCTCCTGTTTGCCGAGCGCCTCAAGGTCCTGCTGCTCGTAGACCATGGCGGCGATGTGATCGTCGGAAACCGTGCGGGTGTCGCAGACGGCGATGAACTCGACGCCACGGTCGGTCTGTTTGGGCGGCGTCGCCTTGCCTACCGGCGTATCGATGATCGCATCCTTCCAGAGCGACGGCAGCTCCGGTTGAGCGATGCGTCCCAACTCGCGCACGGTGACGTCGCGCAAGCCCTTGGCAAAGTCGTAGGTGGACTGGCAGTTGGTGAAGCGGTTGCGAAGCGCGTTGGCCTCCTGCATGCGACGCGGGATCGTGCCGCGCTCGCTCTCCGGCACCACGAAGATCACCTGCTGTAGCGTGTATTCGGTGGTCGAGGGCTTCTGTCCGCCTTGGGCCAGCATACGCTGGACGGCGTCGCGCTCGCTGACCTGTTCCTCCGAACGGACGTGCAGCCGAACGGCTTCGCCCCAGCCGATCTGAACGCGGATATAGTCCTTGAAGGCATCGGCGGAGAAGCCGGCCTGAGACAGGACCTGACCGAGCTGGCTTTGCGTCAGCTTGTTGTCGGACGCGAACTTCGCAAAGGCCTGGTCGACGGTCGCGTCGGGCACCGTGATGCCGCGACGACGCATCTCCTGCTTCTTCAAGGCCTCGTCGATCAATTCCTTTTCAGCAGCGGCTTCGAGATTGCCGCTCACATGCCGCAAGCGCAGAAAGGCCGTGCGCTGCCGAATGGCATAGCTGGTGATCGGGGTGCTGTTGACGACGACCTTGACCTCGGACGCAGCCCAGCTGGTTCCGTCGATCAAGGCCGACGCCGGAACCAGAGGCGCTGCCAATAGGCCTGCCAAAGCGGCGCGGATTACGAAGGTGCGGACGTTCATCGCGGGGCCAGCTCCAATCTCCCGTAGCTCCAGGGCCCTTCGAGCCCAAGATTCGAGAGCGTCTATACCGCAGCTTTGGCGAAACCGTGAAGCCTCTTCGCTTTAATCGTCATCGTCGTCATCGAGATCGTACGAATAGTCGAAATCGGCGATTGTGCGCAGGCCGAGCCGGAACAGCACCGTTTTGGAATTGGTCTCATTGGTGTACCGATCAGCCGTTTCCTTATAGGTCGCACTCAGGCTGAAGCACTCGTCGGCGTAGCTGAGGGCATATTTCTGCGAGATCAGTTCTTCGTACTCGAGATCGTAGGACAAGGATGCAGCCGCAGTCCAATGATCCGCAAATCGCACCGATCCGCTTGTCGTGACCTGGCGCCGATCGTTGGCAAAGCCGTAGAGGGGTTGCGCGGCGATGTCGGAATAGGTCACGGATGCGGAATATCCGGGGCGATTCCATCCCGCTTTCCAATCCATTCGCTCGACGTCGAAGTCCTCTTCGTCGAGGCGCCCTTGCACACCCAGCGAAAAGCCGAAAGGGGTCGTCAGTGAAGCTGAGGTGACATAATCGGAAATGTCCGTTTCTAGACCTGAACTATAACCGACGAGCGCCAGATCTTGCTCGGCGAACGAGTTCGTGCCGGCCAGATGGTAGGACTGGCCGACCATCGCGTCGACCGTATAGCCGGTCTCGTAGGTTCCGACATAGCGCAGCCCGACATTGGCGCGCGTCCCGCCTTCGATCCGGTCGTAGCCGGAGAACTTGTCGAGCTCGAACAGGTTGCCGGTATTGAAGACGAGGCTTTCAGCGTCCTCGTTCGGCAGCACGCCGATATCGGTCTCGTCGGGTCGGACGATCAACTGACCGATCGGCTCGATCACATGCGAAGCCGATGCGGTCTGGATCAGATAGGGGTAGCGCGCCTCGATGGCCGCCGTCGGCATGAAACGCGCTCCGGAAGAGTCTACATCTGTGCTCGACGTATACGTGCTATTATAGTCGTCAAGACTCATGTCGGCGCTGTAGAGGTCGCCACGCAATTGTAGCGTTGGCGTAATGAGGAGTCCGCCGAGAACCGCATCAGTGCGAGACCAATAGGCCTCTAGCGACGTGCGCGTATAGTCGCCTTCAAGCGCGTTCCGCCTGAAATACTCTGTGCTGTAACGCGTGCATTTGTTGTTTTCGCTACGTTCCAGGCAAACCAGAGAACTTGTTGGATCGCTGTCATCGCGATGCAAGCTCGTGAGATTGGCGCGCAGGCCGGCTTCACCGCCGAGCACCGGATCTTCGGCAATGTATTCGTAATCGAGAACCGGCAGCACCGTAGGCTGGGTATCTTCGTCCAGTCGCTGTGCGTCAGCGTTTTCCTTGTAAGTCTGAACGTCGAATTTTTGAGCCCGAAGGTCGAAGAAGCTGCGATCCCCGAGCCCCGTCAAATAGATCTCGGACGTGTGGTAGGTGCTCGAAAAGCGATTGATGTCGTAGGTGTTGGCAAAGTCCTGATCGGTCTGCGCAAGGATGTCCCAGCCCAGTGTCCAGCGGTCGCTGAGCTCGAACCGGCCGGTAGTTCCGATCATCCCGCGGGTATCGGTGTCATCCGCCGTATCCGCATAGAATTCCCCAGGGCTCTGCTGCGAAATTCCGGCGATCTGGAGCGTATAGCCGCCGTTCTCCAGTGCCTGGCGCCACTCCACCTCGCCGAGGAAGCCCTGCTTGGAATAGTAGGTCCCGGTGAACGTCGCGTCGGTGCTGTCGGAGGTCACCAGGAAATACGGAACGCTGACGCCGTAGCCCAGATCGCTCGAGCTTTTGAACGAGGGCGTCAGGAAGCCGCTCTTGCGCTTCACCGTCGGGTCGGCCGACTGGAAATACGGCATATAGGCGATGGGAGCGCCGAACAGCTCGAACTTGGCGCCGTAGTACCGAACTTCCTTCTCCTGCTGGTCCCAGACAATCCGGCGGGCCTTGACCTGCCAGAGTGGGGCTCGTTCCGGGTGCTCGGCACAGGCTTGGCAAGCAGTGTAGAGGCCGCGCTCGAACGTCGTGACCCGGCCGCCCTGGCGGGTGGCGCTGGCTGCCGCGAAGCGCGTGTTGTCGGGCGTCTCGATCCTGAGCGCGGTGACGAAACCCTCGGCGAAATCCTCGGTCAGATCGGCGACATCGGCATAAACGCGATTGCCGTCGGGCTGCACGAGCTCGATGTCGCCCGTAGCGACGAGGCGGCCGGTGTTCTGGTCGTAAGCGACCTGGCGTCCAACGAGCTTGTAGCCGCCATAGTCGATCCGCACGCCGCCCGAGGCCGTCACCACCCGCGTCTTTGTGTCGTAGGTGACGGTGTCGGCTTCCAGAAACATCTGGGCGCCGGCGGGCACGTTGACGGCCGCGGCCAGGCTGTCGGCGGTCTCCTGCGCATAAAGCGGTGCGGCAGCGACGATGGCGCCGGCGGCGACACCCGCCAACAGGACACCGGCCGCAAAGCGCGGTTTCCCGCGCGGCGCCAGTCGGTCAGTCCCCCTCGATGTCATTACCCATCCTCCTGGTGCAGCAGGATTGTTACCCCAAACAGCCCTGCCGCAACTGCGGGAAACCATGCCGCCACCACAGGAGGAACGACGGCGTGGCTTCCCAGCGACTTCGCCAGAAACGTGACGACATAAAGCACGAAGCCGGCCGCGACGCCACCGACAACCGTCCTGGCAGACTGCCCCATCCTGGCAAATTTTACGGAAACCGTGGCCGCCACCAGCGTCATCGCTGCAAAAAGAGCCGGCATGGCGATCAACGTGTTGTACTGCATCGAAAAGGCGTCGGCGTTGTAGCCAAGGCTGCGGGCCGCGTCGATCTTCGAATAAAGCGCCCAGAAGGGAATGGTCTCGGGATTGGCAAGCTGCTGCTCGACATATTCCGGGCGCAAGCTGGTGGGCAGCCGCACGACGTCGCGGCGCTCCGGCGCATAGCCGATCCGCGTCACCGTCGCATTCTTCATCTCCCAGGCGCCCTGGTCGAGATCGGCGACCGGGGCGTCGATCCTTTCGCGCGCGATATCGTTGTCGTTGAGAATGAAGGCAGTGACGTTGCGAAGCTGCAGGCCTTCCTTGGCGACAGTGGAGGCGCCGATCACGGATACGACACCGTCGGCGTTCTGCCTGAACCAGGGAATGCGGTCTTCCGCGCTGCTGCTCGCATGGTGACCGGTGAACTGCGCCTCGAACCGCTCGGAGGCCGACAGTCCCCAGGCCGCCAGCGGGCTATAGAGCGTCGTAGCGGCGACCCCGACGATCAGCGAGCCGGCGATGAACGGCGCCAGGATCTGCCAGATCGACACACCGGCGGCGCGCGCGATCACCAGTTCGAGACGGCGGTTCAGCGACAGCAGCGTGAAGACCGAGGAGAACAGGATCACGAAGGGAAACGCCTGCTGAAGAAAGGCCGGAATCCGAAGGCCGGAAATGGTGGCCAGCGCCACCAGACCGAGTTCGTTGTAGGCGCTTCGCCGGCTGAGTTCGATCATGTCAATGAGGTAGATGAGCACAAACACGCCGACCAGCGTGGACAACACGCTGGTCAGATATCGCCGCAGGAAGTACCGGCTAAGGATCAGATTCGCCAAGAGATCCCCGTCCTCGGTTTAACCGAAACGTCAGCGCCCGTGACCATCCGGCCACAGCACAGCGCGATCAGCGGTCGGCGGGTCTCGAAAGAGTGCTCTGATCTCTCAAAAGGCGTCATAAAGCCGAAAATCCGCTCGAAGAAGCTTGCGGTAATTTAATCCGCGGTGTTGTACAAGAACCCGACGCGTTTTGTGTTCGGCCGACTCCTCTGGCTCTCAGCAGCCTAGAGTGAAACAGCTTGGCTAAAGAAGGGCAAAAGAACGCGGTTAACGGGATGTCACCGCCCTGAGGCGATCTTGCAATGCGTGTGTTGCGTCCTCATCATAGGTGCGACCGCGCAGGCTGTTTCGGCCGGGCGGCGGTAACGCGCAACGACGCTGACGTGCTGACCCCCGACGCCGCCCCGCCATCCGCACTGGAGTTTTCATGGCTGTGCTTCCCACTGTCCGTTTCACCCCGCTCGATCTGCCGTCCAGGGGCGTGCTCGTCATCCTGGCGGGCAGCGACGCCACTTTGGCTTCGTCGCTGCCCGGCGATCTCGCCGAACTCGTCGCCCGCGCCGCGAGGATTGGCAAGTTCAAGGGCAAGAGCCTTTCGACGCTCGACCTCATCGCGCCGGCCGGCGTGCCTTTCGACCGGGTGCTCGTGGTCGGAACGAAGAGCGACAAGGACTATGGCGAGGAGGACTGGCTGAAGCTCGGCGGACTGATCGCTGCCCGGGTCAAGGGGAGCGAAGAGGCAACGTTGTGGATCGATCGGCCGCAGGGTGGGCCCATTCCCGCCGAAGCGGTGGCCGAGATCGCCCAAGGCCTGTTGATGCGTGCCTACGAATTCAAACGATATAAATCGGTGAAGGAGCCGGAGGAGGGCGAGGCCGACGAGACGAACGGCATGCCTGCCGAGGTGGTGTTCGCGGTTGCCGAGCCGGAGGCTGCCGGCCCGGTCTTCGAGATCAGCGAAGCCGTGGCGTCCGGCGTGGCGCTGGCGCGCGATCTCGTCAACGAACCGGCCAACGCGCTGGGGCCGCTCGAGTTTGGCGAGCGGATCGCCGAGCTGTCGCAGGTCGGCGTGGATGTCGAACTGCTGACCGAAGTCGAAATGCGCAAGCTTGGCATGAATGCTCTGCTGGGCGTCGCACAAGGCTCTCCGCGCTCGCCGCTTCTGGCGATCATGCGCTGGAACGGCGCCGAAAACGAGGACGAGCCGCCGCTCGCCTTCGTCGGCAAGGGCGTGGTCTTCGATACCGGCGGCATCTCCATCAAGCCGGCGGCCAGCATGGAGGACATGAAGGGGGACATGGGCGGCGCCGCGGCGGTGACCGGACTGATGCGGGCGCTCGCCGGGCGCAACGCCAAGGTCAACGTTGTGGGCATCGTCGGTCTGGTGGAAAACGCCGTGGACGGCCGAGCCCAGCGGCCGGGCGACATCGTCAAGGCGATGTCCGGCACGACCATCGAGGTGCTCAACACCGATGCCGAGGGCCGGCTGGTTCTGGCCGATGCCCTCTGGTACTGCCAGGACCGCTTCAAACCGCGGCTGATGGTCGATCTGGCGACGCTGACGGGCGCGATCATCGTCGCGCTCGGCCATCACCATGCGGGCCTGTTCTCCAACGACGACATGCTGGCGGAGCATCTGACGGCGGCGGGCAGGGCGACCGGCGAAAAGGTCTGGCGCATGCCGCTCGGCGCCGAATACGACAAAGCGATCGAGGGCCGGTTTGCCGATATCAAGAATATCGGCGGCGGCCGGGCGGGCGGCAGCATCACCGCGGCCCAGTTCCTGCAGCGCTTCGTCAACAAGGTGCCCTGGGCTCATCTCGACATCGCCGGCACGGCGATGGGCTCGCCGGCCAACGAATACAACCAGTCGTGGGGCTCGGGCTTCGGTGTGCGACTGCTGAACCGGATGATCGAAGCATACTACGAGGGCCGGTAGATCTCGGCCTGGCGGTTGTGAGACCGTCGGATTGCAGTGTCATCCGGTCCTGACGGGCGGGATCGCCGCGACAGAATGAAACGAGCGCCGGGCCGGCCCGTATCGGCTCGGCGCTTCTTTGTGATAGATGCTATGCGGGACACATCGCATGGCATTTCGGGGCGTCAGTGCATGGCGGAGGTTCTGTTCTATCATCTGACCGAGAGCCGGATGGAGGAGGCGCTACCGGACCTTCTGGAGCGCAGCCTGGCACGCGGCTGGCGCGTCGTCGTGCAGACGGCGAGCGAGGAGCGGCGGGACGCTCTGGACCATCTCCTCTGGACGTTTCGCGACGATTCCTTTCTGCCGCACGGCACCGACACTGAGACGAGCGGGGCGCTGCAGCCGATCCTGTTGACGGTCTCCGACGACCAGGCAGCCAACGATCCGCAGGTGCGTTTCATGGTCGACGGCGCCGTGCCCGCGTCATTGTCCGCCTACGACCGTGGCGTCTACATGTTCGACGGGCACGATCCCGATCAGGTGGCGTCCGCGCGCCTGCGCTGGGCTGCGGAAAAGGCCGCCGGCCACACCGTCACCTACTGGCAGCAGACCGAGGATCGCCGCTGGGTCAAGAAGGCCTGAGCGTCGTCCGAGGTCTGGACGACCGGATGTCGATAATCGGCGCGATTCATCTGTCTGACAAAAAATAGGCGAGGGTGGCTTTCCGGGGCAGACGGCTCGTCCGGCCGCCCTATGTCTGATCCCGCTCAATGTGCGCCGTCGGCGTCAGCGCCGTACGCTTCTCGCTCGCCGGCGGCCTTCGTTTCATCTCCAAGCGGAGATTTCACCATGCAATATACGAATTTGGGCCGAACCGGCCTGACAGTCTCGCGTCTGTGCCTCGGATGCATGAGCTTCGGCGTGTCGTCGATGGGAACCCACGAATGGACCCTCGACGAGGCGACGAGCCGGCCATTCTTCCGTCAGGCACTGGAAGCGGGGATCAATTTCTTCGACACCGCCAACGTCTATTCCGCCGGAACATCGGAAGAGATCACCGGACGGGCGCTCAAGGATATGGCCCGGCGCGACGAGATCGTGCTGGCCACCAAGGTCCATGGCATCTGGCGCAACGCACCGAACACTCGCGGCCTGTCGCGCAAGGCGATCTTTCAGGCGATCGACGACAGCCTGAAGCGTCTCGGCACCGACTATGTCGATCTCTACCAGATCCATCGATGGGACTTCTTTACGCCTATAGAAGAGACGATGGAGGCGCTGCACGACCTCGTGAAGGCGGGCAAGACGCGTTATATCGGCGCCTCTTCCATGGAGGCTTGGCGTTTCGCCAAGGCGCAGCATGTCGCCGAAAAGAACGGTTGGACGCGGTTCGTCACCATGCAGCCGCAGGTCAACCTCATCTATCGCGAAGAGGAGCGCGAGATGATCCCGCTCTGCATCGACCAAGGCGTGGGCGTCATCCCGTGGAGCCCGCTCGGTCGCGGCAAGGTCACGCGACCGTGGGACGAGTCCACCGCACGTTCCGAGACCGACCAGTTCGGCAAATCGATCTATGGCGCCACCACCGAACAGGATCGCAAGGTGGTGGAGGCGGTTCAGGCCGTCGCCTCCGAGCGCGGCGTGCCCATGGCTCAGGTCGCGTTGGCCTGGCTGCTCGCCAAACCCGGCATCACCGCGCCGATCGTCGGTGCCACCAAGGAGCGTCACATCGTCGACGCGGTCGCGGCGCTCGACCTCACGCTCACGCCCGAGGAGATCGCGCGGCTCGAAGCGCCTTACGTGCCGCACCCTGTGACCGGCATCGGAAAACCCTTGCCGTTCGAAGGCCAAGTCTCCGTCGTCGACGGCGCCTGAACGCCCATCGAGAGGATCCCTGGCGGACGATTCCGCCAGGGCGAACGGAAGCAAGACAGGGAGAGGACATCGAAATGGAATATCGCACGCTCGGCCGCACCGGTCTGCGGGTCTCGACGCTGACCTTCGGCACCATGACCTTCGCCGGCAGCGGCCCTTTTCGCGACGTCGGGGCAACGGATGTCGACGGCGCCCGGCGGCAGATCGACATGTGTCTGGATGCCGGCATCAACTCCATCGACACGGCCGACGTCTATTCGGGCGGCCAGTCGGAGGAGATTCTGGGCGAGGTGATCGCCGGCCGGCGCGACCAGGTCGTCCTGGCCACCAAGGCCAGGTTCCCCATGGGCGAAGGGCCGAACGACGCCGGCCTGTCGCGCTATCACCTGGTCAAGGCCTGCGAGGCGAGCCTCAAGCGGCTGAAGACCGACCACATCGATCTCTATTGGTTGCACGAGTGGGACGGCCAGGTGGCGGTCGAGGAGATGCTCCGCGCCATCGAGGATCTGGTCAGGGCCGGCAAGATCGGCACCTTCGGCGTCTCGAACTTCTCCGGCTGGCATCTGATGAAGATGATCGGCGCCTCTGAGCGCCTCGGCCTCCCGCGCCCGTGCGCCCAGCAGATCCACTATACGCTTCAGGCCCGCGACGCCGAGAACGAATTGATCCCGATCGCCATCGACGCCGACGTGCCGCTGGTGGTCTGGTCGCCGCTCGCCGGCGGTCTGCTCAGCGGCAAATACCGCCGCAATCAGCCGCAACCGGACGGCACCCGCCATGCCGGCCAGTGGAACGAGCCGCCGGTCCACGACGAGGAGAAGCTCTACGATATCGTCGACGCGCTGGTCGAGGTGGCGAACGGACTTGGCGCGACGCCGGCTCAGGTGGCACTGGCTTGGCTGCTGGGGCGTCAAAGCGTAGCGACGCTGATCATCGGGGCTCGTACGGAGGAGCAGCTGAAGGACAATCTGGCTGCGGCCGATCTCAAGCTGCCGGACGAAGCCCGCGCCAAGCTCGACAAAGCCAGCCAAATGCCGCTGCAATATCCCTACTGGCATCAGGCGAAGACGGCGCGCGACCGGCTGTCCCCGGCGGACCTGTCGCTGATCGAGCCCTTCCTCAAGTGACAGCAGAGCGGCGGGCGGAACTCATTCGCGTCCGCCGCCTCCGGATCGCGCCGATCCGGCCATGTGCGTTCAAAGGTTCAGGAAGCCGGCGACATCCGTGATGATCTCCTTGTGGATCTCGGCCCGGTCGGCGCCCGCGGGGTCGGTACAGACCGGATCGTCGTGTTCCTCTTCCAGCAGAGCTGCTGCCTGAGGCTTGCATTCGGCCAGAAAGGTGAAGTGGATGGCCGGCTGGACGACGTCGTAGGTCGCGTTCGGCAGGTGGTCGACCAACCCGCTGCCTGCCGCGCTGACGTCGATCGCCGGCCAGCGGTGTTCGTCGCCCAGATTGATCAGGAGGATCGGTTGCGTCATGGCGGCAAGGCTCTCCGGCGTGATTGTGCCGGTCATGCCGGGATCGACGGCGATGGTGCTCGTGATGCGAGGATCGCCAGCCGCTGCCGCGAAATCATCCGGCAAATGGTCAAAGTCGACGCCGCCTTTGACGAAGAAGGCGCAGTCGGCCGCGTCGTTGTGAAGCCGGGCGCAATAGTCGCGGAAGCCCGCCGGGTCGAAACGGGCGCCGGCAAGATTGAGCGCCGTGGTGCCGCCGAGCGAGAACCCGAGGACGGCGATCCGCGAGTGATCGATGTGCGGGCCGAAGTCGGGATCGGTCAGGATCTGATCGAGAGCCCGGCTCAGGTCCGCCGCCCGTTCGCCGAGACGCAAGGAGCGGCGCGGCGAGGAATCGCCCGACGTGCTGCCCGGATGATTGACGCCGAGCACCAGGGCGCCCTTCAGTGCTAGCGCGGAGGACAGCCATGACAGCCCGTCCATGTTGCCGCCGGAGCCGTGTGAGAGCAGGACGAGAGGAAACTTGCCGTCCGCGATTCCCGCGCCGACGAGCCCATCGGTGCCTTTGAACACGAGGTTTTCGCCGATCGGAACGCGGTAGGTGGCGGTGGCTGCGGGATACCAGATCGAGGCATCCACCAGGCGCGCCCGGTGGGGTGCTTCCACGGCGATCCGGTCGTAGCCGGCCAGCGGATCGGCGAGGACGCCGGTCGAGCCGGCCAGCATCAGCAGCAGGGCGGTGAGTGCACGCTTCATGTCCATGTCTCCTTGGAACGGGAATGCGGTACACTTGACCGGCCGCTGGCTTTTTGCGTCCTGAAACCGGTTCGAGGTCGTGCTGGAACCGGACTTCGTTCACAGGAAGCCAAGTTCACAGGAAGCCAACACCGTCTTGGATTTCGAATGCTTGTCCTGCCGATACCGATGATCGTGGCGCTCGTGCTGGGTATGTTCTTCGTCCGGTCGTGGATCGTCGACAAGCGTCCCTGGCTGTTTTCCTCGCTCCTGGCGATCTGCGCGCTGCAGTCGGTGATCGTTTCCCTGCGCCAGTATTACGGAATTGCTCAGTTGTCCTGGATTCAGCCGGTCACCGCGACGCTGATTCCGCCGCTGGCCTGGATTGCCTTCCGCTCGGCGGCGGTGTCGGCGATCATCCGGCGGCGCGATCTCGTGCATCTGGCCGCGCCCGCCTTCACCGCCTTCTGCGTCCTCTTTGCCCCGATGACGGTCGACGTCGTCGTCTGCGCGATCTTTCTGGGCTATGGCGCCGCGATCCTCTGGCATCTGCGCCGGGGCAGCGATGCGCTGGCGTTCACGCGTCTCGAGGCCGGGGATCAGCCGGCCCTGATCTGGAAGGCGATCGCCTGCGCGCTGATCCTTTCGGCCTTCGCCGATGCTCTGATCGCGCTTGCCTTAGCCGGCGGGGAAGCATGGCTGCGGCCGTGGTTCATCAGCCTGTTCTCGTCGGCGTCGCTGGCAGCCGTCGGCATCCTGAGCTTGGCACGCGACGGGATGGGCGAGGCGCCGGAGGAGATCGAGCCGAAGGCATCGGTCGCTCGGCCTCCCGATCCCGATCTGATGCCACGGCTCGAGCAGATGATCCGCTGCGAAAGGCTCTTCCTCGATCCCGATCTCACGCTTGCACGTCTCGCCAAGCGGCTGCGCGTTCCAGCCAAGCAACTCTCGGCAGCGGTCAATCAGACGACCGGCGACAATGTCTCACGCTACATCAACGGCTTTCGCATTCACCACGCCTGCGAGCGGCTGGTTGCCGGCGACAGTGTCACCGCCGCGATGCTGGCGAGCGGCTTCAACACCAAATCCAACTTCAATCGTGAGTTCTCGCGCGTCACGGGTACCACGCCGAGCAACTGGACCGCGCAGGCGAGCGACTGACTGCGGTCATCGATCGCCATCGCACGCCGGGCCGCACGGCAGCGATCATGGCAGGCGCTCGCTACTCGGCGGCCATCGCCATCTCGTGTTCCTCGGTCAGCGCTAGCCATTCCTCTTCGGCCGCCGCCAGCGTCTTGGCGGCATCGGCGCGCTGCTTGGCGAGATCGGCGGCCTTGGCCGGGTCCTTGGTGTAGAGCCCTGCGTCGGCGAGCTGGTCGTCGAGACCGGCGATCGTGCGCTGCAGCCGGCTGATCTGAATCTCGGTGGCGTCGATCTTCTTCTTGAGCGGCTTCAGCGCCTCGCGCTTTTCGGCCGCAGCGCGGCGCTGGTCGGCCTTGGAAGCCTGGGGCGCGGTCTCGACGGCGTAGGGGGCGTTGCCGCCCTGGTCCTTGTTGCCGGAGAGGATCAGCCTTCGGTAGTCGTCGAGGTCGCCATCGAACGGGCCGACCGTACCGTCGGCGACCAGCCAGAGGCGATCGACGGTGGCCTCCAGAATGTGCCGGTCGTGGCTGATCAGGAGGACCGCTCCGGCAAAGTCGTTGAGCGCCCGGATCAGCGACTCGCGCGCCTCGATGTCGAGGTGGTTGGTCGGTTCGTCGAGGATCAGGAGGTTCGGTCCCTCGAAGGTGGCGAGCCCCATCAGAAGCCGTGCCTTCTCGCCGCCCGAAAGATTGGCGGCGACCGTGTCCATCTTCTCGGTTCTCAGCCCCATGTTGGCGACGCGGGCCCGCACCCTGGCCTCAGGCGCCTCCGGCATCAGCCGGCGCACGTGCTGGACGGCGCTTTCATCGGGTCGCAGGTCGTCGATCTGGTGCTGGGCGAAATAGGAGATCTTCAGCCCCGGCGCGCGCGTCATCGTGCCGTCCTGCGCCTCCAGCCGTTCGGCCAGCAGCTTGGCGAAGGTCGACTTGCCGTTGCCGTTGGCGCCGAGAAGCGCAATCCGGTCGTCGGTGTCGATCCGCAGGTTGAGGCGCGACAATATCGGCTCGTCAGGCTGATAGCCGACCGCCACCTTCTGCATATGGATGATCGGCGAGGCCGCCGTCTTTTCCGGTGCCGGAAAGCGGATCGGAATGACCTCTTCCTCGACCACCGAGACCAGCGGTTTCATGCGCTCCAGCGCCTTCAAGCGCGATTGCGCCTGGCGGGCCTTGGTCGCCTTGGCGCGGAACCGCGCGACGAACGCCTCCATATGGGCGCGCTCGGCCTGCTGCTTGACGATCTGCTTTTCCAGAAGCTCCAACTTGGCCGCACGCTGCTGCTCGAACTGGTCGTAGCCGCCGCGATAGAAGACGAGCTTCTTCTGGTCGAGATGGACGATCGACTGGACGGCGTTGTTGAGGACGTCGCGGTCATGGCTGATGAGCAGCACCGTGTAGGGGTAGCGCGCGACGAAATTCTCCAGCCACAGCGTGCCTTCGAGGTCGAGATAGTTGGTCGGCTCGTCAAGGAGCAGCAGGTCGGGCCGCGAGAACAAGACCGCCGCCAGCGCTACGCGCATCCGCCAGCCGCCGGAGAACGACCCGACGGGGCGCTGCTGCGCCTGGTGGTTGAAGCCAAGGCCGGACAGGATCGCGGCGGCGCGCGCCTCGGCCGAATGGGCGTCGATGTCGGTGAGCCGCATCTGGATTTCGGCGATCCGCATCGGATCGGTTTCCGTCTCCGCGGCCGCGAGCAATGCGGCGCGCTCCTCGTCGGCGGCGAGCACGATCTCTATCAGCGAATCTTCGGTGCCCGGAGCCTCCTGCGCGACCTGTCCGATCCGGGTCCCTTTCGGCACCGAAACCGAGCCGCTTTCCGCCGCCAGTTCCCCCGTCACGACCCGGAAGAGCGTCGATTTGCCGGCACCATTGCGACCGACGAGCCCCGCCTTCACCCCCGCCGGCAGCGTCAGGCTGGCGTGGTCGATCAGGAGGCGGCCGGCGATGCGGGCCGAAAGGTCGGTGATCTGCAGCATCGTCGGCTTTTGCCATCCTTTGCGGCCCTGCGAAAGAGGCGTTGGTGGACCACGAGGGAATGTGTATATTGCGGCCAGATATACACATCGGGATGGCCATGCGCACCAACATCGTAATCGACGACGACCTGATGAAGGACGCGATGGAGGCGACCGGCCTGAAGACCAAGCGCGAAACCGTGGAAGCCGCCCTTCGTCAGGTCGTGGAAATGCGTCGGAAAGAGCAGAGCCACCTTCGGGCGCAGCAGGACCTTCTCGGATTGCGCGGCAAGGTCGAGTGGGAGGGAGACCTTGCCGCCATGCGGCGCGACCGATCGCATGCGCTCGGCGGCCGGTGATCCTGGCCGACACGTCGGCCTGGATCGAATTCTTCGCGCGATCCAGAACGCCTGTCGCGGGCGCCCTTGAAGCCGCTCTGCGTAGAGAGGTGATCGTTGTCGGCGACCTCGTTGCCGTCGAACTGCTGCAGGGAATCCGGAACGACCGGCATCGGGCTGAAATCGGCGAGGTCATCGGCCGCTGTCGCCAGGAAACCCTCTGCGGGCCTACCCTGGCGCCGATCGCGGCCGAGAACTATCGTTCCCTTCGTCGTCGGGGCGTGATTGTTCGCGGCACGATCGACGTTATCATCGCCACATGGTGCATCGAAAACGACGCCCAGATCATCCATAACGATCGCGACTTGCGCGCCATGGAAGATGCCCTTGGGCTGCGCGTCTATCCGATTGCAAGCTAACCGCCGGAGATCCCGCTTATGTCCGTCCTTCTCTACGATCTCGTTGGCCGCGATGCTGCGCGCCCGTTTTCGCCGCATTGCTGGAAGGTGCGCATGGCGCTGAAGCACAAGGGTCTCGCGTTCGAGACCGTGCCAGTGCCGTTTACCCAGATCCCGGCGATCGAGGGCGGCGCGACCAAGACCGTTCCGCTGCTCAGGGACGGCGACCGCCTTGTCGTCGACTCCTTTGCCATCGCCGAATATCTCGACGAAGCCTATTCGGAACGGCCGACGCTGTTCGGCGGCGAGGGCGGTCGCGCCCTGTCGCGCTTCGTCGAATCGTGGTCGCAGCGCACCATCCACTCGCGGATCACGACGTTCGCGGTGCTCGACATTCACGACATCCTGGGTGACGTCGATCAGGCTTATTTCCGCGGCGACCGCGAAGCCAAGCTGGGGCGAGCACTGGAAGATGTGCAGGCCGGACGCGAGGGACGGGTCGACGATTTTCTCAAGGCGATCGAGCCGCTGCGGGCCACGCTGCAGCGCCAGCCGTTCCTCGGCGGAGAAGCGCCGCTGTTCGCCGACTATATCGTCTTCGGCGCGTTCCAGTGGCTGCGCATCGCTTCGCCGTTCCGTGTCTTGCCGGACGGCGATCCCGTGGCCGAGTGGTTCGAGCGCTGCCTTGGCCTTCATGAGGGCTACGCTCGTACGGTCGCGGCGGCCGCCTGACACGAGACGCGGCGCCTTGCCGCGCCGCAGGGCGCCCGTTATAGAGCCGGCACGCTCAAACAGAGAGGAAACCGACCATGGCGATCGAACGCACCTTTTCGATGATCAAGCCGGACGCGACGCGGCGCAATCTGACTGGCGCGATCACCAAGATGCTGGAGGACGCGGGCCTGACGGTGATCGCCTCCAAGCGCGTGTGGATGAGCCGCCGCGAGGCGGAAGGCTTCTACGCCGTGCACAAGGAGCGGCCGTTCTTCGGCGAACTGGTCGAGACGATGACGTCGGGGCCGACGGTGGTGCAGGTACTCCAGGGCGAGAACGCCATTGCCCGGAACCGCGAGGTGATGGGCGCGACCAACCCGACGGACGCGGCCGAAGGCACGATCCGCAAGACCCACGCCATGTCGATCGGCGAGAACTCGGTACACGGATCCGACGCGCCCGAAACGGCCAAGGTCGAGATCGCCTACTGGTTTTCCGAGACCGAGATCGTCGGCTGACCATCCTTTCGATCGACGTTCAGGACGCCGGCCTCGTGCCGGCGTTTTTCGTTGGGGCCTTCCAGGGGCCGACAGCTACAGCGTCTCGTGGCACCGGGGTTCGACGTTGTCTTTCACAAGGGGAGACGGCATAGTCGTCCCGCCAAACGAGCCAAAGGCCAGGAGAGACCGATGAGAAGCTTCCTATCCGAGCAGAAAGGAGAGAATTTTCAACAGGATATGAAGCATCATGTGGTCACCGTTTCAACGGGCCAACTCTCGCGGAGGCTTGCGCCGTAACGGCTACGGATTTCCTCCCTCCTTTTCCATCGCCGCCGAGGCGGCGGATGCTTTCGAAGACAGGGCTATAGACGGCGCACCGCACGCAGCGCCGCGACGTTCTGCAACGGGCTGGTCGCGCGTTCGACGGGTGCTGTCCTATTATAGACCGCATCTGCCTCTGCTGGCGGCCGACCTCGGCTGCGCGCTCCTGGTGTCGATGACGGCGCTGCTTCTGCCTCTCAGCGCCAACTACGTCACCAAACGGCTGGTGCAGCTTCCCGAAGCTCCGGACGCTCTCCATCAGATCTACCTGATGGGCGGCGCCATGCTGTGCCTGTTGGTGGTCGAAGCGCTGGGCACGCTGTTCGTCGACTATCAGGGCCACCTCATGGGCGCCAAGATCGAAGCGGCGCTGCGCAGGGACGTGTTCGAACACTGCCAGAAGCTGTCGTTCAGCTATTACGACCGGCAGCGGGTGGGGCAGTTGATGAGCCGCATCACCAACGACCTGTTCTGGCTGGGCGAACTCTGCCACCACGGGCCGGAGGATCTGGTGATCGCCATTTTGAAGTTCACCGGGGCGATCGCCATCCTGTCCACGCTGGACCTGCCCTTGACGGCTATGATCCTCGGGCTCACGCCGATCGCTCTGGTCTACGCGCTCCACTTCAACATGCGCATGAACAAGGCGCTTGCACGCAGCAAGAGGAGGATCGGACGCGTCAATGAGCAGGTCGAGGATTCGCTGGCCGGCATCCGCGTGGTGCAGTCCTTTGCCAACGAGACGCTGGAAATCGACCGCTTCGAGACGGAGAACCTGCGGTTCCTCGACAGCCGCCGCGACGAGTATCGGAACATGGCGCTGTTCTCGGTCGGCAACACGACCTTCACGCAGCTGATCACCATCTCTGTTATCGTGCTGGGTGCCGTCCGCATCGTCGACGAGCAACTAAGCATCGCGGACATGCTGACCTTCCTGCTGTGCGTCGGCGTGCTCGTCGATCCGGTCAAACGGCTTGCCAATGTCATGGAGCGTTATCAGGACGGCTATACCGGGCTGGTGCGAGCCATGGAGATTCTCGAAGTCGCTCCGGACGTCGTGGACCGGCCGGGCGCCGCCGATCTCATCCGGCCGCGCGGTGCCGTGTCGTTTCGCGATGTCCGGTTCCGCTATGAGGACGATGGACGGGACGTTCTCGACAAGCTGTCGTTCGAGGTCGCCGCCGGCGAGCTCGTCGCGCTCGTCGGGGCCTCGGGCGCGGGCAAGAGCACGCTGTGCTCGTTGATCCCGCGCTTCTACGACGTCGTGGCGGGCGAGATTTGCATCGACGGCATCGATATCCGCGACGTGAGGTTGAAATCGCTGCGGCAGAGCATCAGCGTCGTGCAGCAGGACGTCTATCTGTTCGCCGGCTCGGTCGTCGAGAACATCCGCTATGGGCGACCCGATGCCTCGGAGGCCGACATCGTTGCGGCCGCCAAGGCGGCGAACGCCCACGACTTCATCATGGCCCTGCCGAGCGGCTACGAGACCGACATCGGCCAACGGGGCGTCAAGCTCTCAGGCGGCCAGAAGCAACGGCTGACGATCGCCCGCGCCTTCCTCAAGGACCCTGCCATCCTGATCTTCGACGAGGCGACCAGCGCCCTCGACAACGAAAGCGAACGGGCGATCCAGACGGCACTGCTCGATCTCGTCAAAGGCCGCACGACGATCGTCATCGCGCATCGGCTGTCGACGGTTCGCCGCGCCGATCGCATCCTGGTGCTGACCGAACGGGGCATCGCGGAGGAAGGAACCCACGACGCACTGATCGCGGCCGACGGCGTCTATGCCATGCTCTACAAGGCGCAGGCGAGCATCTGAGACGTGCCGGCGCCTGCCGCTTGGGCGAGCCGGCGCTGGCATCTTTCAACCTTGCGAATATGGCCGGTCGCCGCCGATTTCGGGCTCGGCCTGCAACACACCGGTCCGGCTGCGTGGCAACCCGCTCATCGCACGCTTTTCGGCGAGACGCCGAACAGCCGCTTGAACGCGGTCGAAAAATTCGCGGGGTTGCTGTAGCCGGCCAGGTGCGCCGCTTCGGCGATGGAAAGGCCGTCCTTCTCCAGGGCGAAGCGCGCCCGTTCGAGGCTCCGGCGCCGAATCCATTCAAACGCGCTCATGCCATGCACGCTGTGGAAGAGCCGTTGAAGCGTGCTGACGCTGAGGCCGGCCTGCCGGGCGATATCGTCGAGCGAATCCGCGGGCTGGTGGCGCGTCTCCAGATACTCTTCGATCATCCGCATGCGATGCTGGTCCCGCGTGCCGACGATGCCCGTCGCCCAGCAGGAACTCTGGTGCGACAGCTGCGCCAGACCTTCCGCGACGAGTTCGAGCGCTCGGCTTTCGAGATAGAGCTTTTGCAGGGCCGGCTGGTAAGGCGGCGGATTCAGGATCTGCTCGGCGATGGCGATCATGCTTCGACCGGGCTTCCAGCTCCGCTGTGCGAGATGCGAGCCGGTGAAGCGCTCCACAGCGCTTGCCTGATCTGCGCCGACGAGGTCGCAATCGGCAAGCCAGTCGGGGGAGACCGTGACGTTCACCTTGCGAATGTGCTCGCCGCGGCGCGAATGCCGTTCGAAGAGGGCAGGGCGCGCGCGAACCATCATCGCCGCGCGCGGGCCTTCGTCGTTCTCTCCGATCGGCGGCATGACCGGACGGCCGCCGATCTGCGCGTCGACACGTCCCTTGAGAAACAGATAGACGGTCAGGCCCGGCTGTTGCTCGATCCGGGTCTCGAGATCATGCAGTTCGAAGGCATCGGACGAGTGCAGATGCAGGCCGGATCGCAGCCGTATCAGCCGGTAGTGTCCGGCCAGCGTCGCGCTTGACGCCGGGATGTCCGATCCGAGCTGGAACCCGCGGCCGATGATCCGAGAGGCGCTGGCGATCGTTCCCGCTTCCACCAGGGATGCCCCGCTCGGCGGTTCTGCGCTCATCGAGGGGCCCTTTCTCATCTCGGCGCATCGTGGACAGACCGTCGCGGTTTGCCCACCGCGCAAACGTCTTTGACTGCCTCCCAAAACTCTTTGCGGTGGCATGCCGCCGGCCGTCAAATTAAAACATGACAATCAGAGGAAAATTTTGTGTTGCAGTTGTGGCGGCCGGCTGGCGGCGGCTGCGTGAGGGGTAAGAGGGGACCATGGTAATGACGATTTCCGCGATCCGGTCGGGGGACCGGGCGCGCTGGCTGCGCGCGCTTCTGGCGTCGACGATTCTGGTGGGGTGCGGGGCTCTGTCCGCTTCGGCGCAGGAGGTGGACGAGGACACCGATGCGGCGCAGACCTCGGCCGATCTGGCGGGGAGCGATGCCGCAGCGGACGGGACCGTCGAGCTCGGCGGCATCCTGATCACCGGGTCGAGCTACGAGACCGAGGGATCCGACAGCTATACGACGGAGCTGATCAGCGTCGGCGAGAAGGAAGCGCGTCCCCAGCGCGAGATTCCGCAATCCTCGACGGTGGTGACCAACGAACGCATCGAGGATTCGGACTACACCTCGCTCGATACCGCATTGCGGGAAACGCCGGGCGTCGTGGTTCTCGACAACGACAACGGCCGATCGAGCCTCTATTCGCGCGGCTTCGAGTTCGACTGGCTCTATTTCGACGGGCTGCTGGCTCCGGTTTCCAGCATCTACGGGACGCAGCCCGACCTCGCGATCGTGGATCACATCGAGATCCTGCGCGGGCCGTCGGGTCTGTTCACCGCCACCGGCGAGCCGGCGGGTGCCATCAACATGCATCTCAAGGAGCCGATGGACGAGTTCCACGCATCGCTCGAGGCGAGCTACGGTTCGTGGGCGACCAAGCGGACGACCGCCGACGTCACCGGACCGCTGAACGAGGCCGGAACCATCCGCGGACGGATGATCGGCGTCTGGCAGGACGGCGATGGCTGGGTCGACGGGGTCGAGAACGGTGTGTGGGACGGCTACGGGACGCTGGAGGTGGACCTGACCGAAAGCACCACGGCGCGTTTCACCGTCAACCACATGGAACGCGACATCTCGCCTTTCAACGGTCTGCCCGCCTATTCCGACGGCTCGCTTCTCGACGTCGACCGCTCGACGTCGGCAAGCCCCGACTGGAACGACTTCGACAATTCCGTCACCGACTATCTCGCCGAGATCGAACATCAGTTCGCCGATGGCGGCCACGCCCGCGTCGCCGCCCGCTATTCGGAGCGCGATGCCGATTTCCTCTATGGATGGGCGGGCAGCGCGGTCGACGAGGACGGTAATTTTTCCAACGTGCGGTATCTGGCGCGCGATTTCCACGAGACGTCGCTGGCTCTCGACGCCTTTGTCTCCAGGCCATTCACTCTGTTCGGACAGGAACACAACATCCTCGTCGGTACCGACTATCAGAAGGTCGAGACGACTGTGAAGTCGGCGAGCGGCGTGATCTCCGGCTCCTACAACATCTATGATTGGGACTCGTCGTCCGTCGACCGGCCCGATTACGACTATACAAGCCAGACCGAGACCGATCTCGAACAGCTCGGCATCTACGGCCAGCTTCGCGTCAAGCCGATCGACCGCTGGACGCTGATCGGCGGCGGACGCGTGAGCTGGTACGATTCCAGCAGCACCAATCTGCTGACCGATACCGAGTCGGACGAAGTCGACATCAACGGCCACATCACGCCTTATGCCGGAACGGTTTTCGATCTGACCGATCAGATTTCCGCTTATGCCAGCTATACCGAGATCTTCCAGCCGCAGACCAATGTCGACGAGGACGGGAACATTCTCGATCCCCGCGAAGGCCGCCAATACGAGGTCGGTCTCAAGGGGGCGTTTTTCGGCGGGACGCTGAACACGTCGGCAGCGCTCTTCAATCTTCGGGATAAGAACCGGGCATTGGCCGACGACGACGGCAACTACCACGCATCGGGCGAAGTCGAGGCGCAGGGCGTGGAGCTGGAGGTGAGCGGCGAAGTACTGCCGAACTGGCAGATCCAGGCCGGCTACACCTACACCGAATCTGAATACCTCAACGGCGACGACCAGGGCGAGATCTTCAGCACCTACACGCCCGAGCATATGTTCCAGCTCTGGACCAACTATACGTTCCGCCAACCCGACGAGTGGTGGGACGGCCTGTCCGTCGGCGGCGGGGTCAAGGTGTTTTCCGAGTTCTCGTCGGTTGCCCAGGGCATAACGATCGAGGCTCCGGGCTATACCGTGGTCGATTTGCGGCTCGGATACCAGATCAACGAGCATCTGTCGGCGCAGCTCAACGTCAACAATCTCTTCGACGAGAAGTACTACACGCGCGTCGGCAGCACCTCGGTGTTCAACTTCTATGGCGAGCCGCGCAGCGCCATGGTGACCGTGAAGGCGGAATTCTAGAAACCGGCCGATCGTCCCCATCGTCGTCCAGGCAGGATGGGATGATCGATATCCAAAGGCGGTCGCGCGCTCTGATGGAGCGCGGGGCCGTCGGCCTTGAGGGCTCGGCACGCCAGGAGTGCGGTTAGAGCCTGTGCCAGCGGTCGGTTGCGGCGTCGTCGGTGTCTTTCGCCTCGACCCAACCTCCGACGGACCCGTCCTTGAGATGCTCGCGCTTCCAGAAGGGAGCGCGGGTCTTCATGAAGTCCATGAGAAAGGCCGCCGCTTCGAACGCTGGATGCCGGTGTTCCGAGCCGCAGGCGACGAAGACGATCTCCTCGCCGGGGCGGATCAAGCCGTAGCGGTGGATCACCGTCACGGAGAACAGCGGCCAGCGCTCCAGGGCCTGGGCGACGATGCGGCCGATCTCCCGCTCGGCCATCCCCGGATAATGCTCCAGTTCCAGCGCCGCCAGACGTCCTCCTTCGTCACGGCAGTAGCCCGTGAAGCTGGCGAGCCCGCCGACATCACCCTGGCCCGACAAGGCGGCCAACTCGGCGGCGACGTCGATACGGTCCGCCTGGACCCGGACGACCTTCGTTTGCAGCATCGGACTCAGCCGCCGGTCATCGGGGGAAACAGCGCGATCTCACGCGCTCCGGAGATCGGGTCGGAATGGTCGGCGTGCTCCTGGTCGAGCGCCACGCGGATGACTTCGGGCGCCTGCAAGGCGGCTTCGTAGTTGGTTCCGCGTCCGCGCAGCCAGCGCAGCAGATCCTTGACGGTAATGATGCCGGCGGGCAACTCGACCTGTTCCTCGGCAATGCCGATCCGGTCCTTCACCCAGGCGAAATAGACGAGCTTCATCATAGTCCTCCCATCTCGTTATCCTCGCGATCAGTCAACTGCCGCCGCGGGGGCAGACATTGAAATCTGCCGTTACTAACATGGGAGGGAAGGCCTCATCCGTCGATGTGGCGTAGTCCCGCACGGAAATAATCGTAGCCGGTGTAGAGCGTCACCAATGCCGAAATCCACAGCAGCGCGATGCCGGCTTCCGTGGTGTGGGCGACGATCTTGTCGGCTGCCGGGCCGGCCAGCAGAAAGCCGATGGCGATCATCTGGATCGTGGTCTTCCACTTCGCCAGCCGGGTCACCGGAACGCTGACCTTGAGCTCGGCCAGATACTCGCGCAGGCCGGAGACGAGAATCTCGCGGCACAGGATGATGATGGCCGCCCAGATCGTCCAGCCCGCGATCGTTCGGTCGGCCGCCAGCACCAGCAGCGCCGCGGCGACCAGCAGCTTGTCGGCGATCGGGTCGAGCATGCGGCCGATGGTCGAGGTCTGCTGCCAGGCGCGCGCGAGATAGCCGTCGAAGAAATCGGTGATGCTGGCCAGGATGAAAAACGACAATGCCCACCAGCGCGCCGTGTCGGTGCCCTTGAGCGTGCCTTCGATGAAGAAGCACAGGACGACCAGCGGCACGGCGAGGATGCGTGCATAGGTCAGGATGTTGGGGAGGCTATAGGCCCGGGAGCTCATGCAACTGTCCGCTTCGATACGCGATCGGCGACGCCTGTTGAACCGCGCCGACACCTCGGCGTCAACCGCCGAACCGTGTCGAAGTGTATATCATCCCGTCTGGAGGAGAATGTGTCGAGTGAAGCATTTTCACCTTCGCTAAAATCCATTGGATCTCCGACGGAGCCGCCCTCCCGCCTGATACGAGGCGCTTCGCGAGGCAGCGCGGCCGCAGACACGGGCTCGATCCCGGGGCTCCTCATGCCGACGTGACAAGAGGTCAGCGCGCGCCGGCCGAATTGAAATGTTCGTAAACGATTTTCGCCGTCGCCTCGGAGATCCCATCGACCTTTCGAAGATCCGAGACGCCCGCGCGTGCCACGGCCTTGGCCGTACCGAAATGGCGCAAGAGCGCGCGTTTGCGCGCCGGGCCGATCCCGGCGATTTCGTCGAGCGGATTCTTCAGCATCTCCTTTTTCCGCCGGGCTCGGTGCGAGCCGATGGCGAAGCGATGGGCCTCGTCGCGCAGGCGCTGGACGAAATAGAGCACGGGATCGCGCGGGGGCAGCGAGAAGGGCTCGCGCTCGGCCATCACGAAGCGCTCGCGTCCCGCATCGCGGTCCGGCCCCTTGGCCACGCCGATGATGACGACGCGGTCGACGACGCCGAGGTCCTCGATCACCGCGCGCACCGCCGCGACCTGGCCCTTGCCGCCGTCGATCAACAACAGGTCGGGCCAGTCCGGCATCTCCGTCTCGGCATCGCTCTGGTCGTCGGCGACGGGCAGGGGCGCTTCGCCTTTTTCCTTGATCAGTCGCGAGAAACGCCGGGTGAGCACCTCGCGCATCATGCCGAAATCGTCGCCGGGCGTGATGTCGGTCGAGCGGATGTTGAACTTGCGATAGTGCGCCTTGGCGAAGCCTTCGCCACCGGCGACGATCATCGCGCCGACGGCATTGGTGCCCATGATGTGCGAGTTGTCGTAGACCTCGATTCGGCGCGGCGTCGCGGGCAGCGAGAAGGTGGTGGCCAAGCCTTCCAGAAGCCGTTTCTGCGACGACGTCTCGGCGAGCCGCCTGCCGAGCGCCTCGCGGGCGTTGGCGAGTGCGTGGTCGACCAGATCCTTCTTCTCGCCACGCGCGGGAACGGCGATCTGTACCCGGCGCTGCGCCTTGATCGACAGCGCATCGGCCAGAAGGGCCTGATCCTCCATCTCGGTCGAGGCGAGAATCAGCCGCGGCACCGGCTTGCCGTCGTAGAACTGGGACAGGAACGCCCCCAGCACTTCCGCCCCCTCCAGCGACGCGTCGGCCTTGGGGAAATAGGCTCGGTTGCCCCAGTTCTGCCCGGTGCGGAAGAAGAACACCTGGATGCAGGTCAGGCCACCCTCCTGATGGATGGCCACGACGTCCGCCTCCTCGACGCCTTGAGGATTGATGCCCTGATGGCTCTGGATGAGCGAGAGGGCGGCCAGGCGATCGCGAAAGACCGCGGCCCGCTCGAAATCGAGCGTCTGGGAGGCCTCGTCCATCGCCGAGGCCATCGCCTGCTTCACCTGGCCGCTGCGGCCGGACAGGAAGCTCTTTGCCTCGTCGACGAGCCGCCCGTAGTCCTCCAGAGAAATCTCCCCGGTGCAGGGCGCCGCGCAGCGCTTGATCTGATGCAGCAGGCAGGGACGGGTGCGCGTGGCGTAGACGGAATCGGTGCAGGTGCGGATCAGAAAGGCGCGCTGCAGCGCGCTGATCGTCCGCTCCACCGCGCCGGCCGAAGCGAACGGGCCGAAATAGCTGCCACCCGAGGAGCGGGCGCCCCGGTGCTTCATGATGGCGGGCGCCTCGTGATCGTCGCTGACGGCGATGTAGGGAAACGACTTGTCGTCCCTGAGCAACACGTTGAAGCGAGGCCGCAGGCGCTTGATCAGATTGGCCTCGAGCAGCAGCGCCTCGATCTCGGTGCGGGTGGTCACGAACTCCATCTGCCGCGTCTCGCGGATCATTCGCGCGATGCGGTTGGTCTGGCCGCCGATCCGGGCATAGCTGGTGACGCGCTTCTTCAGCGACTTGGCCTTGCCGACGTAGAGGACCGCCTGGTCCTTGCCGAACATGCGATAGACGCCTGGCGCGTTGGGCAGGCGCTTGACTAGGACGGCGATCAGGTCGGCGCCGGTCAAGGTCTCGGTCGCGTCGGTGCCGGCATCGCTCCATTCGACAGCCGCCAACGCGGACGTATCGGCGTCCGACGTCGCCTCGTCCACGGCCGAGGCCTCGTCCTGGTTCATCTCGGGATCGATGCTGCTGTCTCTATCTATCGTCATGTCGCTTTCGCCGCGATTCATCGCCTCATATAGGAGCTTTGGTGCCCGAGGCGGAAGGTCGATGGCGTTGTCGTCCGCAGTTCGGGGCCGTCGGCAGTGCTTGTGCCTGGCTCGCAACAGACGGCTCGAAAAGTCCAAGACTCCGCTCGTCTTGCGCGCGATCGACTGTTGCCGGGGGTTCCGAGCGAGCATTCGAGGTATATATTTAGGGCTGAAGAAAGGGTGCTCGGTCTAGGTTCGCCAAGCCGACACGGGGCCGAGCAGGAGATTGATGATGAGAGCGTTGCGCGCTTTATCGACTGCAGCCGCCTTCTTCACCCTCTCGGGCTCGACGGCGTTTGCGGCTGACGTCGTGCTGGATGAGGCCCCCGCGCCGGCTCCGATGATCGGGGCTGCGCCGATCCAGGTTTGGACCGGGCCGTACGCCGGAGCTTTCGTCGGCTATAATTTCTCCGATGTCGACCAGTCGGGCGGCGCAGACTTCGACGGCGAGGGTTTCGTCGGCGGCGTCTATACCGGCTATAATTGGCAGGCTGGGTCGCTGGTCTACGGCGTCGAAGGCGATATCGGCTATGCCGGCTTCGATGCCGGCGGCTTCAATAGCGCTGCGGACAGCGCGATCGAAATGGGGTCGAACGTCTTCGGCTCGCTGCGGGCGCGCGCCGGCTACGCCTTCGATCCGTTCATGGTGTTCGCCACGGGCGGTGTTGCCGTGGCCAACAAGGAGATGTCGCTCGGCGGCGACGAAGACGACCAGACGCATGTCGGCTACACGGTCGGCGGCGGCGTCGAGGCCAACCTGACGGACAAGGTCACGTCTCGCCTGGAATATCGGTACTCCGATTTCGACGATCAGGACTACACCCTCGGCGGAACTACGGTTTCCAGCGGCTTCGACGAGCACTCGATCCGCGCCGGCGTCGCGCTGAAGTTCTGACGCCGCCGGCCCGGCAGGCAATTCCGCGCGATCCTGTCGAGCGATCCGTCCCACGAGCGTGGGCTGGCCGTGCCGCATGCCTTGCCGCCGCGTCGTCGATCGGCGGTTCGGTCCTGCCACGCGCGGCTCAGACGCGCGGCATCATCTCGGCAAAATCGGGATAGCGCCGGCAGAAGTCCTCGCCCCATGCGGCAAGCTTGGGGCAGGCGTCCTCCCACCGTCCGGCAAAGCGCAGACGCAGCGATCCCAGCATGGATGCCACCGCGAACTGGCAGATGCCGAGTTCCGGTGGCAGACGGTCGATCGAAGCCTCGATCGTCGCGAGACCCCGCATCGCCTTGCCCCATTGCCGGTCGACCCATGGCTGGTGCCATTTTTCTTCCGGCCGATAGCGCGCCTCGTAGCCGCAGAGGATCATGGCATCGAGAATGCCGTCGACCGTCGCCTCGAAGGTCTTCGTCCAGAGCCAGGCGTCGGGCTCCTGCGGATACAGTCCGGTACCGCTCGTGCGGTCGAGATATTCGCAGATGACGCGGCTGTCGTAGACCGTGCGGCCGTCGTCCAGGCGCAGGGCCGGGATCTTGCCCAACGGATTGGCCTCGAGCAGCTCCTCGGGGTTCTGGCTGGTGTCGACGACAACGCAATCGAGTTCGACGCCGCATTGGCGCGCGACCATGCGCACTTTCGAGGAGAAAGGCGACGGCGTTGAATAATAGAGCCGCATCGGGCGCCCCTTTTCGGTCGAGCGGGTCAGAACCGGCGCAGCGATTGGCAGCCGGCGCCGTAGACGTGCCAAGCATCGAGCCCGAGGACGCAGCCCTCGGCCCGGCGGCCCATCGAGGCGAAACCCATCGGATCCTCGACCACGTAGTAGACGGTGCGATATTGCCCGTCGGAGATCAGCACCGTGCCCTGGCAATAGTGCCGCTCGACCAGCCGCTCCTCGTTTCGCGGCAAAAAGCCGCGCTCCTGCAGATTGCTGAACTCGACGATCGAGAGATCCGCCCGCAGCATCCGCGGCGCACCGTATTCGAACTGGCTTTCGACATCGCCCAGGACGTCGGTGTCGAAACAGACGCTGTCGGCGATCATCGGCGGGGGGGCTGCCATCATGTCTGCGGCCTGGACCGTTGAAACCGGTGCCGTCATCGCGGCAGCGACGGCGAGAGCGGCGAGCACCTTGCGCATTTTTGAAGATCCTTCCCGAACCTGCAGCCGGCCGGCCGCGAATCGATTGTCGGCAGGAAACCTAGGGCTGCTCGGCGGCGATCGCAACAATCCGACCGTCTGCCGCCGACGTCCGACCGAGGACGGAGCCCAGGACCTGTATGATTTCGCCAGCCTCCTGCGAGAACGTGTAGGGCGGGTTAACGACGACGAGGCCGCTGCCGGTCATCCGGATCTCGTCGCCGAAGGGCTCCCGCTGAAATTCTGCCGCCAGGATGTTCGCGATGCCGGTCTCCCTCAGCAGCGCATGCAGGCGTTCGCGCTCGGTGCGCCGCTTGATCGGATACCACAGCGCATAGGTGCCGCCCGGCCACCGCCGGTAGGCCTTGGCAAGCCCGGCCACGGCGCGCTCGATCTCGTCGGCCTGCTCGAAGGGTGGATCGATGAGCACCAGGCCGCGGCGCTCCTTGGGAGGCAGATGCGCCCCGAGCGCCAGCCAGCCGTCGAGATGGAACGTTTTGACCTGAATGTCGCCACGAAACAGCGAGGCGAGGGTCTCGGCATCCCGAGGATGCAGTTCGTAGGCCGAAAGCCGGTCCTGGCGACGCAGAAGCCTGCGCAGGAGCAGCGGGGAACCGGGATAGGCGGACGCGCCATGGTCCGAACGAATCTGCCGCACCAGCCCGACATAGTCGGCGAGCAGTGGCGTATCGGCGGCCGGCGAAGCGAGCAGCCGCTCGATCCCCTCCCGGTGTTCGCCGCCCCGCACCGCCTCGTCGCCGGCGAGGTCGTAGAGGCCGATCCCGGCATGCGTGTCGAAAACCCGGAAGGGCTTGTCCTTGCGCTGCAGATAGAGCGCCAGACGGACCAGCAGCGCGTGCTTGACGACATCGGCGAAGCTGCCGGCGTGGAAGGCGTGGCGATAGTTCAAGGCGGCGTTCCGATGGTCCGAGAGGTTCGCCATGGGCGCGATGCCCTTGGAAAGGCGACCGATTGGCCCGGCTCGGCGCGAAATGCAAGCGGCCGGGCACTCGGTCGAATGCTGCGGATCGTCTCAGACCGTTGTCGGGCGCGCGAACGATTTCTATCTGTCTGGCGACAGTCTTCCAGCGCGGGCATGGTCCCGCGCATCTTCCGACCGTTTGAAAGGACGCTGCGATGACCTCCTCGAAGCTTTTCGAGCCGATCGACCTTGGGCCGAACCGTCTGTCGAACCGGATCGCCATGGCGCCGCTGACCCGCAGCCGCGCCACCGACGACGGCGTGACGAAGGCGATGCATGTCGAATATTACCGCCAGCGTGCCGGCGCCGGCCTGATCATCGCCGAAGCGACGAACATCTCGCCCGAGGCGCGGGGGTATGCGTGGACCCCGGGCATCTATTCACAGGCCCAGGTCGAGGGCTGGAAGCCGGTCACCGACGCGGTGCACGAGGAAGGCGGCAAGATCTTCCTGCAGCTCTGGCATGTCGGGCGCATTTCCCATCCCGACCTGCAGCCCGGCGGCATCCTGCCGGTGGCACCGTCGGCGATCAAGCCGAACGCCCAGGCCTTCACCAACGAGGGCATGAAGGACATTCCGACGCCGCGCGCGCTTGACGCGAGCGAGTTGCCGCGGGTGATCGAGGACTACGTCAAGGCGTCGGAGAACGCCAAGGCGGCCGGCTTCGACGGCGTCGAGGTCCATTCGGCCAACGGCTATCTGCTCAACCAGTTTCTCTGCGACAAGACCAACAAGCGCGACGACGAGTTCGGCGGTTCGATCGAGAACCGAATGCGCTTTCCTTTACAGGTGGTCGATGCCGTCACCGGCGTCTGGGGAGCGGAGCGGACAGGCATCCGGATCTCGCCCGTAAGCCCCGCCAACGATATCGCCGACAGCAATCCCGCCGCCGTCTTCACCGCCTATACGGATGAACTGTCGAAGCGCGGCCTTGTCTATCTCCACGTCATAGAAGGCGCGACGCGCGGCGAACGCGATCCGGCCAAGTTCAAGCCGTGGACTCTGAAGAGCCGGTTCTCGGGCCTCTATATGGGCAACAACAACTATACGCGGGATCTCGCCATCGAACGGGTCGACAAGGATCTGACGGACCTCGTCTGCTTCGGCCGGCCCTTCATTTCAAACCCCGATCTGCCCACCCGCCTTGAACTCGGCGCGCCGTTCGCCGCTTGGGACGAGGCAACGTTCTATGGCGGAGCCGAGAAGGGCTATACCGACTATCCGGCGCTGACCACGGAGGAACTCGCGAGATACACGGCCGCGGTGTAGCCGGCGCTCGGCCCGGCATGCTCGTGAAGGGTCGGACCGCTGCTGGTCCGGCCCTGACCACAAGGTGGCTGCGGGGTGACGAGGCTGACCGAGATTGCGCCTGGTTGCAGGTGTTAACGGATAGGCATTCGTTTAACGGTCGGGCGAAGCGAAAATCGATGCACCTTGGATAACATTGTGATAAACGCGCGAGATGGTAGCGTCATACAACCAATTCGGTTCCGACAGAGCCCTGAGGAGCGTTCTCGCGATCGTGCTGATCTTCTGGGCCGGCGCGCTGCCAGCGCGTGCCGATCAAGACCCCAACCGGCCGACCGACAAGATCGCCGCCGATCTGGGTGTTCCGGAATCCGTTTTCATCGACTGCTTCATGCCGGTGCAGCCCGACCCGGGCAAGAATCCGTCGGGTCTGCGACAGCGCTCCAACAAGGCGATGCTGCTTCCTTGCCTGCAAGCGGTCAATCCGACGATTACCAACGACCGGCTCGATGACGTGATGGACACGTACCGCCCGGAAGGTCCGATCCATCGGTAGCACGACCGCGACAACAAGGCCGGCGGGCGACAGCGAGTCCCGAAGTCGTTTGCCGGCCGGCTCGCTTCCGCCGGTCTCAGTCCATCGCTACGCTGGGGCCCTGGCCCCCCGCCTTCTTCGGCTTACGCATGAAGAGCAGCAACGGGATGATGGCCAGCGTCACCAGCATCATCAGCTTGAAGTCGTCCACATAGGCGATCATCGTCGCCTGGCTGACGACCTGCGACACCAGCGTCGAAAGCGCCGTCGTCTGATCGAGGCCGATCTGCGCCATGATGTCGAGGTTGGGATTGGCGGCCGTGAGCTTGGACACCATCTCGGTCCGGTTGATCGCCACGTTCCACAGGAGTTCCGTGGAAACGATCGAGATGCCGACGCTGGAGCCGATGTTGCGCAGCAGGCTGAAGAGTGCGGCGGCCTCGGTGCGTTCCTCCGGCGCCAGGGTGGCGAAGGCGAGCGTCGACAGCGGCACGAATACCAGCCCGAGGCCGAGGCCCTGGACGACGCCGCTCAGGATGATGGGCATGTCGCTCATCATGATGGTGAAGCCGGTCATCATGTAGAGCGAATAGGCGGTCAGACCGAGCCCGGTGAAGATCAAAAGCCGGACGTCGACCTTGCCGACAAGCCGGCCCACGAGAACCATCGAAGCCATCGTGCCGACGCCGCGCGGCGCCAGCACGACGCCTGTGGTGATCACCGGATAGCCGAGGATGTTCTGCAGCAGCGGCGGCAAAAGAGCGAGTCCCGCCAGCAGGATCGCACCGAGCATGAAGATCAGCACCAGGGCCGTGACGAAGTTGGTGTCGCGGAAGATGTGCGGGTCGATGAACGGCGCCTTGGCCGTGAAGATATGGATGGCGAATACCCAGAAGCCGCTGATCGCCAAGCCGAGCTCGATCCAGATCTCGGTGGACTGGAACCAGTCCTGCTCCTGTCCCCGGTCGAGCATCATTTGCAGCGCGCCGATGGCAAGCGACAGCATGGCAAAGCCGAAGAAGTCGAAGCCGCGCGGCTTGGCCGGAGTTTTCGGCAGGAACAGCACCATGCCGGCAAAGGCCAGCACGCCCACCGGCAGATTGACGAAGAAGACGTAGCGCCAGTTGAAGGTCTCCGTCAGCCAGCCGCCGAGCGTCGGACCGATGATCGGCCCGACCATGATGCCGGCGCCCCATATGGCCATGGCCTGTCCGTGCTTCTCCTTGGGGTTGATGTCGAGCAGCACCGTCTGCGACAGGGGCGCCAGCGCGGCGCCGAACAGACCCTGGAAAATGCGGAAGAGGATCATCTCGTCCAGGCTGGTGGCGATGCCGCACAGCATGGACGTCACCACGAAACCGACCACCGAGAGAATGAACAGCTGGCGCAATCCAATTCGCGCCGACAGCCAGCCGGTGACAGGCGTCATGATGGCCGCCGCGACGATATAGGACGTCAGAACCCAGTTGATCTGGTCCTGCGCGGCGCCCAGCGAGCCCTGCATGGAAGGCAGGGCGACGTTGGCGATGGTTGTATCGAGAACCTGCATCACGGTCGCCAGCATGATGCAGATCGTGATGAGGGCCTTGTGCGGGACCATGGTGTCGTCAGGCACCGTCTCGGCGCTGCCGGCGATGGCGCTCATCGAGCGGCGGCTCCGACGGTTGCGTCGCCTGGGCCGACCGCAGCGTAGCTTTCGGGTTCGCCGATTCCGAGGGCGGCCAGCGCACCGGTCACCACATTCGGCAGCCCGCGGGCGTGGCCGGTGTCGACCGTCACGCTGGCGCTCATGCCGATGCGCAGCGGCGGCGTATCTCCGGCCTCGTCCTCCAGCCGAATCCGTACGGGAACACGCTGCACGACCTTGACCCAGTTGCCGGTCGCGTTCTGCGCCGGAATCAGCGAAAACTCCGATCCGGTGCCGGCGCCGATACTGTCGACGACGCCTTTCAGGTCGGAATCCGGGTAGGCGTCGAAGGAGACGTCGACGGACTGGCCCGGCCGCATGTGGGTCAGGTCGGTCTCCTTGTAGTTGGCTTCCACCCAACTGGTCTCCGTTTCGACGAGACTGAGGACGGAAGTCGAGGGCGTCACATACTGCCCGACCTGGAGCCGGTCGGTCTGACTGACGATGCCGTCGGCGGGCGCATACACCCTGGTGCGATCGAGATCGATCTGGGCCGCGTGCAGTTCCGCGAGCGCCGCCATCACTTCGGGGTGCTGATCAGTGGGAATATCGGGATTGCCGGCGAGCGCCGCCTTGGCGCTGGCCAGCGCCTGTTCGGCGGAACTCAAGGCGCCTTGATCCTGCTGCTGCGTCAGATTGGCCTGGTCGAGCGCCGACTGGCTGACGATGCCGCGCTTGGCGAGGTCCGCCTGCCGCTTCTGCTGAGCCAGCGCGATATCCAGCGCCTGCTGGGCAGTCTCGCGCTGCGCCTCGGCCTGCCGATAGGCCGACTTCATCTTTTCGACGTCCAGGCGAGCCGACGCGACGGCGGCCTCGTCCTGCTCCACGGCGTTCTGAAAGGTCGATCGATCGATCGCGAACAGCAGGCTGCCTTGTTCGGCGAATTCGTTCTCGCGCACGCCGACTTTGACGATCTGGCCACTGATCTGCGGCATCACCGTTACACGGTCCTGCTGGACGTAGGCGTCCTCGGTGTTGATGAAGCGGCCGCCGGTTACATAGAAATAGCCACCGACGATCACCAGCAGCAGCGGCAGCCCGAACATCAGAACCCAACGCCGTCCCTTGCGAGGCGCCTTGGCATCGGCGGTTTCGGCTGCGCGGGGGGGCTCAGCACCGCTCTCGCGACGGGGCGCGGCCTCTGCCGGTCGAATCTCCGAGGAGGACCCCGCGTCCGACTGAGCACCCATGGATCGAATCCTTTGGCAAAAATTCGAACTGCTCCGTCATACCCCAGCGAAAAGGAGAGGCGGCGTCGCAACTCTTCATATAAAATATAAAATTGGCCTCCGGCGACAACGCGCCGAAGGCCACATATAGCGACGAGAAGCTTCCCTTACCAATAGCCGGCAGGTTGTGGTCAATTGTCTCGTCAGCTTCGCTCGATCTCTCCCGCCGCCCGGTCGAGCGCCGCGGTGACGGCCTGCACCGCTTCTGGCGACAGGTTGCCCTTCGACAGTCGGACCTGCAGGGCGGCGCGCAGGTTTTGCATAGCGCGCATGACCTCCGGTGCCGGCGCCCGCCCGAAACGGGAGCGGGCTTGGTCCAGACGCTCGCGGACGGCCTTGACCTCCTCGGCATGCGCGTCGAGTTCGGCGCGGCCCTCGTCGGTGAGACTGTAGAGCTTCTTGGCGCCCTGCGTTTCGCCGGCGATCAGGCCGGTTTCCTCGAGCAGCGTCAGAGTGGGGTAGATCACGCCCGGGCTAGGGCTGTAGTGGCCGCCGAAAGCCTCTTCGATGGCCTTGATGATCTCGTAGCCATGGCGCGGCTGTTCGGCGATCAGGTCGAGCGTCAGCCAGCGCAGATCGCCCTGGGCGAGCGCGCGGCCCCGTCCGCCGATGTCTCGGCCGAAGCCCCGCTCGAACTTGTCCCGCATGGCGCGAGCGCGCCGGCCCCGCGGGCCCCGTTCATCGTCGAACATCCGCTGCATCCCTTCATTCCGGTCCCGCATACGCTCGAAATCATCGCGACGCGAGCCGGATTCTTCATCGAAACCCTCCAGCCAGCGCTCGTTTTCGGAGCCTCCGAAGGAGCCGCGCCCCTCCTTGCATCCGCCGGACCAAGCCGCGCGATCGCGTCGGGAAAAGTGTCTTTGCCGATTACCAAACATGTTTTAGTCCTTTCTTCGATATATCGGAATGATCGACATATCGCAAACTCGGCGAGCTTTTTCAAGATCGATATATCGGAAAGCTATCGAATTTTTTCGGTGCCGGCGCGGAAAGGGCAGAAGGGTCGGCTCAAGCCACCAATAGGCGGCTTCCGCTGCGGTGGATCGGCGAAGGGACTAAAATATTCCCGGAAATGGCAAGAATTGTCGATCGGCATCCTTGGATATCGGAAACCGCTCTAGTTGCGCCGATATTTTGATATGACGAGTAAACCAATAGGTAAACTAGGAAGGCTATCTTCAATATTTCGATCCCAGTCCAGAGGCGGATAATGCTTCACTTCATCCACGAGAAGCTGGAAGCCCCCGAAGAAGTGCAGCGTGCCCTGAAGGCGATCCGCGGTCATCTCGGGATGGAAGTCGCCTACCTCTCCGAATTCCGCGGCAATCAGACGACTTTTCGCGTGGTCGACGCCCCGGGCCTTTCCGATCTCATCAAGCCTGGCGATGTCCATTCCCTTGACGATGTCTATTGCCGTCACATCCTGGAAGGGCGTCTGCCCGAACTGATGACGGCCACAGGCGACTACGCGCTCGCGCGATCCCTGCCGATCACCGCCGCCGTTCCCATCGGGGCGCATATCAGCGTTCCCGTGCGCGCGCCCGACGGCAGTTCGATCGGCATGTTTTGCTGCTTGAGCCGCCAGCCCAATCATTCCCTCAACCTGCGCGATCTGCAGGTCATGCGAGTGTTCGCCGATCTGGCGGGAACGCAGATCGCCAACGGCATCGCCGTCCAGCAACAGCAGGCCGATGCGGAGCAGCGCGTTCGCGCAGTGTTGGCCGGGCAGGGCCTCGACATCGTCTATCAGCCGATCTGGAACCTGCACGAGCGGACGGTTCGAGGGTTCGAGGCGTTGTCGCGGTTTGCGACCGAAACCTATCGAACGCCCGACAAATGGTTTGCCGAAGCCTTCACCGTGGGTCTTGGCCCTGATCTGGAGCTTGCGGCGATCGAAAAGGCGCTGGCCAGCCTGCGCCGCTTGCCGGAGACCGTCTATGTATCGGTGAACGCGTCGCCGGACACGGTGGTCTGCGGCGAATTGACAAAGCTGTTTCAGTCGCTTTCGCTCGATTTCCGACGTGTCATGCTGGAGATCACCGAGCATGCATCAGTGAGCGATTACCAGGCGTTCGACGAGATGTTGCGGCCGCTGCGCAAGGCCGGAATGCGGCTCGCGATCGACGACGCCGGCGCCGGATTTTCGAGCCTGCAGCACATCCTTCAGCTGAAGCCCGACAAGATCAAGCTGGATATCAGCCTCACCCGGTCCATCGATACCGATGCCGCCCGCCGCGCACTGGCCTCCGCGCTGGTGTTCTTCGCCGAAGAAACGGGCTGCAAGATCGTGGCGGAAGGTATTGAAACGGAAGCCGAACTGGCGACGCTTCGCTTGCTCGGCGTGCCCTATGGCCAAGGGTATGGGCTGGGCAGGCCAATGGATATCGAGGCGGCTTTGACGCTGCTTCGGATAAAGCACGGCCAGGCTGCCTGACGCCATCCGAAGCAGCTTCGCCGAGCGGCGGAAATGGACCGGGACGGAACGGCGCGATTGCTGTATGCCTTTCCGGCATGAACAAGCCGCTTTCTCACGCCATCGGTCACAGCACCTGTCCGCACGACTGTCCATCGGCCTGCGCGCTCGACGTCGAAGTGGTCGACGGGCGCACCATCGGGCGGGTGCGAGGCGCCGAGGCCAACACCTATACGGCGGGTGTCGTCTGCGCCAAGGTGGCCCGTTATGCCGAGCGTATCCATCATCCCGACCGGCTGCTTCGGCCGCTGCAGCGGACCGGCGAAAAGGGCGGCGGGGCCTGGCGCGAGATCGGCTGGGACGACGCGCTGGACCTCGTGGCCGAAAAGTTCCTCCAGGCTGAAATGGAGCATGGACCGGAAGCGGTCTGGCCGTTCCAGTATGCCGGCACGATGGGGCAGGTGCAGCGCGACGGCATTCATCGCCTGCGTCATGCCAAGCGCTATTCCAACCAGTTCGATTCCATCTGTACGAACATGGCCTGGACCGGCTGGTTCGCCGGAGCCGGACGGATGGCCGGCGTCGATCCGCGTGAGATCGACGAATCCGACTGCGTCGTCATCTGGGGCACCAATGCGGTCGCGACCCAGGTCAATGTGATGACCCATGCGGTGCGCGCCCGCAAGGAGCGCGGCGCCAAGATCGTCGCCATCGACATCTACGACAACGCGACCATGCAGCAGGCGGACCTCGCTCTGAAATTGCTGCCCGGAACCGATGCGGCGCTGGCCTGCGCGCTGATGCACATCGCCTTCAGGGACGGCACGGCGGATCGGGCCTATCTGGAGCGCTATACCGATGCGCCGGGTGCGCTGGAGAGCCACCTGGCGACCCGCACGCCGGAATGGGCGGCTGCCATCACCGGCCTGACGACCGACCAGATCGAAGCGTTCGCGACGTTGCTCGGCCGCACGCCGGCGAGCTTCTTCCGCATCGGCTACGGGTTCACGCGCCAACGCAACGGCGCGGCAGCGATGCATGCGGTGCTGTCCGTGCCGGCCGTCTATGGCCATTGGCAGCATCGCGGCGGCGGCGCGATCCATACGAATTCCGACATCTTCACGCTCGACAAGAGCGAAATCACCGGCAAGGCGCTGAAGGACCCGTCGGTCCGCAGCCTCGACCAATGCCGCCTCGGGGCCGTTCTCTGCGGCGATGCGGATGCGCTCTATGGCGGGCCGCCAGTGACGGCGATGCTGATCCAGAACACCAACCCGATGAACGTCGTCCCGGACCAGCGTCGGGTTCGCCGCGGCTTTGCGCGCGACGATCTCTTCGTCTGCGTCCACGAGCAGTTCATGACCGACACCGCGCAGATGGCCGACCTCGTGCTGCCCGCGACGATGTTCCTGGAGCACGACGATATCTACCGGGGCGGGGCGCAGAACCATATCGGGCTCGGACCCAAGCTGATCGAGCCGCCGGACACGGTGCGCTCGAACCATTTCGTTGTCGAAGAACTGGCCAAGCGGCTGGGGGTGTCGCATCAGCCGGGCTTCGGCATGACCGAGCGCCAGCTGATCGATCGCATGCTTCGCGCCAGCGGGCTCGGCAGCTTCGAGGAACTCCAGGCCGGGCGCTGGCTCGATTGCCAGCCAGATTTCGAGGCGGCGCATTTCCTGAACGGCTTCGGCTGGCCCGACGGGAAGTACCGGTTCCGGCCGGACTGGCTGGGCAGTCCGGCGCCGAACCGGCCGCCGGATTCGATGGGACCGCAAGGCCCGTATCATCGCCTGCCGGACCTGCCGGATCATGTCGAGCTGACCGAAGCGCCGGATGCCGAGCATCCGTTCAAGCTGGCGACCTCGCCGGCGCGCCATTTTCTGAATTCCAGTTTTTCGGAAACGTCGGGCTCGCGCTCGCGCGAAAAGCGGCCGGAGCTTCTGATCCATCCGCAGGATGCCGCCGTAGCGGGTGTCGGAGAGGGCGATGTCGTCGAGATCGGCAACGAGCGCGGCGAGGTGCGGCTGCCGGCAAGAATCTCGGCGGCCGTCAAGCCGGGCGTGCTCATCCATGAAGGGCTGTGGCCGAACTCCGCCTTCGAGGGCGGGGAGGGGATCAACACGCTGACCGGCGCCGATCCGGCGGCGCCTTATGGCGGCGCGGCCTTCCACGACAGCCGTGTGTGGCTGCGCAGGGTCCGGGCCGCCGCAGCCTGAACTCAGTCGCGGCGCGGGTCCGGCGAGATCAGCATCTTGCCGCCGTCCGGCAGCGGCAGGGTGGCCGCGTTCTGTTGGTTGGTTCCCTCGGGCCCCTGCCGGAAGATGGCGCGGTCGCCGGACAGGCGTACATCGCCGTCGAGGACCATCTTCAGGGCATGCGGGTAAAGACGGTGCTCGGCGCGCAGCAGGCGCTCCGCGAGGCTTTCTGCCGTGTCACCGGTTTCGATGCCGATGGCGGCCTGCGCGATGATCGGACCCTCGTCCATCCGCTCGGTGACGAAGTGGACGGTGCAGCCGTGCACCCGCATGCCGGCGGCAAGCACCCGCTCGTGCGTATCGAGGCCGGGAAACAGCGGCAACAGCGACGGATGGATGTTGATCAGGCGGCCGCGATAGCGCCGCACGAAAGATTCCGACAGCAGGCGCATATAGCCGGCAAGGCAGACGATGTCCGGCGCAAAGCGGTCGAGTTCCTGAACAAGCGCCTGTTCGTGGTCGAGGCGGTCAGTGAAGTCGCGCTGGTCGACGGCGACGGCGGTAACGGCATAGCGCTCCGCCGTGGCAAGACCCGGCGCCTGCGGCCGGTTGGAGATCGCGGCGACGATCTGGCCCGGATAGGCCGGATCCATGGCCGCGGCGATCAGCGCGTTCATGTTGGATCCGCGACCGGAGATCAGAATGGCGACGCGCTTGCGATGTTTCGCGGAGCGGCTCATCGCACGCTGAACTCGCCGTTGAACGTGACGGCTGCGTCGCGTCGTGGCCGCACTCTGCCGAGCGGAACCACATGCTCGCCCTCGCTCTGCAGGATGGCGCCGACAGTGGCCGCCTCAGCCTCCGAAACGATCACGACCATGCCGATGCCGCAGTTGAAGGTTCTGAGCATCTCGGCTTCCTCGACGCCGCCCTCGTGGATGAACCAGCAGAAGACCTCGGGCAGCCTGACGGCGAAAAGGTCGATGTCGGCGCGCATGGTCTCCGGCAGCACCCGCGGGAAATTTTCCACGATGCCGCCGCCGGTGATGTGTGCCATCGCCTTGATCCCATCGGACTGTCGCAGCGCCGAGATGAGCGGCTTGACGTAGATGCGAGTGGGGGCGAGCAGCGCTTCGGCCAGCGTCTTGTCCGGGGCGAACGGCGCGGCCTCGCCATAACGAGCGCCGGCCCTTTTGACGATGCGGCGCACCAGCGAATAGCCGTTCGAGTGGACCCCCGACGAGGTGAGCCCGAGGATCACGTCGCCCGAATGGATGTCCTTCTTGGGCAGCAGGCGATCGCGCTCGACGGCGCCGACGGCGAAGCCCGCGAGATCGTAGTCGCCTTCGTCATAAAGGCCCGGCATTTCGGCCGTTTCTCCGCCGATCAGCGCGCAGCCGGCCTGTCTGCAGCCCTCGGCGATACCTTTGACGATGGCTTCGCCTTGCGCGACGTCGAGCTTCCCGGTGGCGAAATAGTCGAGGAAGAACAGCGGCTCGGCACCCTGGACCACGAGATCGTTGACGCACATGGCGACAAGATCGATGCCGATCGTATCGTGCAGGCCGGCGTCGATGGCGATCTTCAGCTTGGTGCCGACGCCGTCGTTGGCCGCCACCAGCAGCGGATCGGAAAAGCCGGCCGCCTTGAGATCGAACAGTCCGCCGAAGCCGCCGATCTCGCTGTCGGCGCCGGGCCGAGCGGTGGCTCGCACCAACGGCTTGATTCGGCGCACCAGCTCGTTGCCGGCATCGATGTCGACCCCGGCGTCGCGATAGCTCAGAGATATCTTGTTTTCACTGCTCATGGATCGCACCTTCTACAGCGAGTAGACATGATCGCCCAGGTCTCGCGAAGCTCGCCGCTTGTCGGCCACGCATAGCGGACTGCCGAGCCGTATTCGAGTGCGTAGACCACATTGACCATACCGAATTTCATATCGATTGCTCGTTTGATCTGCGTTCCGGCCATCATCTGGGCGCTGCTCGACGGCGACTGGCTGCTCGCCTTCGTCCTCTTCGTGCTTTCGGGACTGTCCGACGGCATCGACGGATTCATCGCGCGGCGCTTCAACCAGCGCTCGCAGCTCGGCGCCTATCTCGACCCGATGGCCGACAAGGCGCTGCTGGTGGCGGTGTTCGTCGTGCTCGGCGCTCTCGGTGGCCTGCCGTCCTGGCTGGTGATCGCGGTCGTCACCCGCGACCTGCTCATCGTCGCGGCGGTGCTGCTGTCCTATGTCATGGGTATGCCGATGACGGTGCGGCCGCTGATGGTCTCGAAGGCCACCACGGTCAGCCAGATCGCGCTCGCAGCGGCGGCGTTGGGGCAGCCGGCCTTCGCGGTCTCACTGGGCGCGGCTTTCGATCTGCTGGTCGGTCTGACCGCGCTCTTGACGGTCATTTCGGCGGCGGCCTATCTCGTGCAATGGCTTCGTCACATGGGGTCTGAGGAAACATCGGGAACCGAGGATCACGGCGAATGACAACGGATCGCGGACAGCTGATTCGACGCCAGATCCTGTTCTGGAGCCTGGGCGCGGCGGCGCTCGTCGCGCTCCTGTGGCTGTTCAGCGGCATCCTGCTGCCGTTCGTGCTCGGCATGGTGATCGCCTATTTTCTCGATCCCGTGGCGGATTGGCTGGAGCGCCACGGCTTTTCGCGTCTGACCGCGACAATCACCATCCTGGTGCTGTTCACCATCCTCTTCATTGCGGTGATCCTCGTCGTGGTGCCGGTCATCGGCAGCCAGATCGGCGGGTTCCTCGGACGGGTGCCGGATTATCTCGACCGGCTGCAGGTGCTGGCGGCCTCGGCACGCTCGGGTCCGCTCGCCTGGCTGTTGGGTGGCGACGAAAGCACCTTGAAGCAGGATTTCGCGCAGTTCGCCAAACAGGGGGCGAGCCTCGCCACCGCGTTTCTGGGCCAGCTTTGGACGTCCAGCCTGGCGGTGGTGAACTTCGTCTCGCTCTTCGTCGTCACGCCAGTCGTGGCGTTCTATCTTCTCGTCGATTGGGACCCGATGATCGCCAAGATCGATGCCTGGGTGCCGCGCCAACACGTGACGACCGTGCGCCGCCTGGCACGCGAGATCGATCTCGCCGTCGCCGGCTTCGTGCGCGGACAGAGCACGGTCTGCCTGTTGCTCGGCACCTTCTACGGCGTCGGCCTCACTCTGGTCGGCCTGAATTTCGGACTTCTCATCGGCCTCTTCGCCGGCTTCATCTCGTTCGTGCCGTATATCGGCTCGATCGTCGGGCTGGTGCTGGCCGTCGGTGTTGCGCTCGTGCAGTTCTGGCCGGACTGGATCTGGGTTGTCGCAACGGCGGCGGTGTTCTTCGCCGGCCAGTTCATCGAGGGCAACATTTTGCAGCCGAAACTGGTCGGCGCTTCGGTCGGGCTGCATCCGGTCTGGCTGATGTTCGCGCTGTTCGCGTTCGGCGCGCTGTTCGGCTTCGTCGGCCTGCTGATCGCGGTTCCGGCTTCTGCCGCCATCGGCGTGCTGGTGCGCTTTGCGATCCAACAGTACCTGAGCAGCGAGATGTATTACGGCTCGCATTCCAGTCCCCAGCCGGCGGAGATCGAGACCCTGACCGAGGATGATCGGTTGCGGATGGCCATCGCCAAGACGTTCGAGCCCGGCAACGGGGCCGGAACATGATTGCCCGTCCGTCACAGCTGCCGCTGGACCTGCCGCATCGGCCGTCGCTGACCCGCGACGACCTGATCGTGACGCAGTCGAACGCGCTCGCGGTCGCCGCCGTGGACAGCTGGCCGGCCTGGCCGCATCCGATCCTCCTGATCGTCGGCCCGCCGGGGTCCGGCAAGACGCATCTCGCCTCGGTCTGGCAGGAAGCCGCCGATGCCGTCCCGTTCGCTCCCGATCGTCCGGTGGCGGCCGACCTGTCGCGTCCGTTTGCCGTGGTGATCGACGATCTGGAAACCAGGCTCGACCAGGAGGAGGCGATCTTTCGCGTCGTCAACGCCGCGCGTCTGGGGCAGGGGGCCGTGCTTGCCACGGCGCGGGCTCGCCCGGCCGATCTGCCGTTGCGCTTGCCCGACCTGCGCTCGCGCCTTCAGGCCGCGACGATCACCCAATTGGGCGCGCCGGATGACACGCTGCTCACCGCCGTGCTGGCCAAGCTTTTCGCGGACCGCCAGATCACCATCGCGCCGCCGCTCATCTCCTATCTGGTGACCAGGATCGAGCGATCGCTGGACGCCGCGCGTCGCGTGGTCGCCGCCGTCGATCACGAGGCGCTGGCAGCCAAGCGGACGATTTCTCGGCCGTTGCTGCAACGAATTCTGGCCGACACGCCTTCTTCATTCGACTCGTCGGATGCGGCCGGTTATGACCGGCCCTCTGAGCATATGGACCCGTCGAGACCGGAGGACTGACCCTTGGACGAAAAGGTGCCGACCCCCGCGCCCACCGAGCCCAAGCGTCGCCGAGCGCCGCGCCGTACGCCGTCCTCCGGAACCCGGGCCGCAAGCCGCACCGCCGCTGAGGGAAAGTCCGCCGCCGCTATCGTCGTTGACGCGACCAAGACGGAATGCCTGCCGGACGTCGCACCGCCGCCTCCGGCGAAGGAGCCCGTCACCGAGCTCGCTCCGGACCGGTTCGTCAATCGCGAGATTTCCTGGCTTCATTTCAATCGCCGCGTCCTCGAGGAAGCGAACAACCTCAATCATCCGCTGCTGGAAAGGCTGCGGTTTCTGTCGATCTCGGCGAACAATCTCGACGAGTTCTTCATGGTGCGCGTCGCCGGGCTCGCGGGTCAGGTGCGCGAAAAGATCGCGGTGCGTTCGATCGACGGAATGTTGCCGCAGGAACAGCTCGACCGCGTTCTTGAGGAGGTCTCCTCGCTGGAGCAGGCCCAGCAGGCCACGCTCGCCGCGCTGATGAAGGACCTGCGGACCGAGCGCATCCACATCGTCGCCGCCGGCGAATTGAAGGGCGCGGATCGGGCTTGGCTGGACGAGCATTTCACCGAGACGATCTTCCCGGTCCTGACGCCGCTGTCCATCGACCCGGCACATCCGTTCCCGTTCATTCCCAATCTCGGCTTTTCCATCGCGCTGTCCTTGGCGCGCGAGCGCGACGGCCAGAGCATGAACGCCCTGCTGCGCCTGCCGGTGGCGCTGCAACGTTTCATCGAGCTACCGGTCGGCGATAAGGGGCAGGTACGGTTCGTGCCGCTCGAGAGCGTCGTGGCGCTGTTCATCAGCCGGCTGTTTCCGGGCTATCGCGTGCGCGGCGCCGGAACGTTCCGCATCATCCGCGACTCCGATATCGAGGTGGAGGAAGAGGCCGAAGATCTGGTGCGGCTGTTCGAATCGGCGCTGAAGCGGCGTCGGCGCGGTTCGGTGATCCGGATCGAGTTCGATGCCGCGATGCCGGAGGGGCTGAGAAATTTCGTCGCCAGCGAACTGGAGGTTCCCGACAGCCGGATAGCCGTCATGGACGGCATGCTGGCGCTCGATTCGCTGTCGCAGATCGTCAAGCTGCCGCGCGACGATCTGAAGTTCGCCCCCTACATTCCGCGCTTTCCCGAGCGTATTCGCGAGCACAACGGCGACTGCTTCGCGGCCATTCGCGAGAAGGACATCGTCGTCCACCACCCGTACGAATCCTTCGACGTGGTGGTGCAGTTCCTGCGCCAGGCGGCGTTCGATCCGAACGTCATCGCCATCAAGCAGACCCTCTATCGCACGTCCAACGACTCGCCGATCGTCCGCGCGCTGATCGACGCGGCCGAAGCCGGCAAGTCGGTGACGGCGCTGATCGAGCTGAAGGCTCGTTTCGACGAGGAGGCGAACATCCGATGGGCGCGCGACATGGAGCGCGCCGGCGTGCAGGTGGTCTTCGGCTTCATTGAGAAGAAGACGCATGCGAAGCTGTCGCTGGTGGTGCGGCGTGAGGACGGTCGGCTCACCAACTTCGTCCATATCGGCACCGGCAACTACCATCCGATCACTGCAAAGATCTACACGGACCTCTCTTATTTCACGGCCGATCCGAAGGTCGCCCACGACGTCTCACTGATCTTCAACTACATCACCGGGTATGCCGAGCCGGCGGATCTGAAGTGCCTCGCGGTCTCGCCGCTCAACTTGCGCGACCGCATCCTGCAGCACATCGAAGGCGAGATCGCTCATACGCGAGCCGGTCGGCCCGGTCAGATCTGGATGAAGATGAATTCGCTGGTCGACGCCAGCATCATCGACGCGCTCTATCGCGCCAGCCAGGCGGGCGTGGAGATCGATCTGGTGGTGCGCGGCATCTGCTGCCTCAAGCCGCGGGTTCCCGGCCTTTCAGACAACATTCGCGTCAAGTCGATCGTCGGCCGCTTCCTGGAGCACAGCCGCATCTTCTGCTTCGGCAACGGCCAAGGGCTGCCGTCCGAACAGGCCGTCGTCTATATGGGCTCGGCCGACCTGATGCCGCGCAACCTCGACCGCCGGGTCGAGGCGCTGGTGCCGATCACCAATGCAACCGTGCACAGCCAGATCCTTTCGCAGATCATGCTCGGCAACATTCTCGACAACCAGCAGAGCTGGTCGGTGCTCGCCGATGGAACCTCCCGCCGGATCGTTCCTTCCGAAGGCGAGCAGCCGTTCAACGCTCAGCGATATTTCATGACCAATCCCAGCCTTTCGGGACGAGGAAAAGCGCTCAAATCGGATGCCCCCAAACTCATTGCCAGACAGCGCGCCGAGCACGGCCGCTTCGATTGATCAAACCGCCCGCGGCCGCCTGCCGGGACGGCGCCCCGTCGCCGTTATCGACATCGGGTCCAACTCGGTTCGACTGGTCATCTACGAGGGCCAGACCCGGGTCCTCACCATGCTCTTCAACGAGAAGGTGCTGTGCGGCCTCGGCAAGGGGCTGAGCCAGACCCGGCGGCTGGACGACAAGGCGGTGGAGAGCGCCATTGCGGCTCTGACGCGGTTCCGGAGCCTGGTGGTGCAGGCCGGCGTCGAGGAGGTTTATCCGATCGCCACGGCGGCGGCTCGCGAGGCCGAGAACGGACCCGAATTCGTCGCTGCGGCCGAGGCGGCCATCGGCCGCCCGATCATCATTCTTTCCGGGCCGGAAGAGGCCCGCTATGCCGCCGAAGGCGTCGCGGGAACGTTCTTTGCGCCGGACGGCATCGTCGGCGATCTCGGCGGAGGCAGCCTCGAGCTCGTCCGCATCGACGGCCACAAGATCGGCGAGGGCCTGACCCTGCCGCTCGGCGGCCTGCGCCTGCAGGACCTGTCGGGCGGCAACATCGCCACGGCGCGCGCCATCGCCGACAGCCACGTCGCTGGAGCGGCCGTGGCGGGGCAGGGCAAGGGACGAACGTTCTACGCCGTCGGCGGCACTTGGCGAAACCTCGCCAAGCTGTTGATGGAGCAGTCGAACTATCCGCTTCACGTGATGCATGGCTACGAGGTGGGCGTCAACGAATGGTCCGCCTTCCTTCAGGCGGTGACGTCCAACGATCCGGACAAGCTGCCGGGCATCGCCGCGGTGTCGAAGAACCGGCGCACGCTGCTGGCTTTCGGCGCGGTGGCCTTGCAAAGCGTCATCGAGCATTTGCAGCCGGCTTCGATCAAGCTGTCCGCCTTCGGCGTCCGTGAAGGTTTCCTGCACGCCATGCTGCCGGAAGAGGAGCAGGCCAAGGATCCTCTGATCATCGCCGCCCAGGAATATTCGGTGCTGCGCACCCGCTCGCCGCGTCATGCGGAGGAGTTGCGGGACTGGAGCACCCGCACCTTCGTCGCCCTGGGCATCGACGAGACGGCCTACGAGGAGCGACTGCGCCATGCCGCGTGCCTGCTCGACGACATCGGCTGGCGCGCCCATCCCGACTATCGCGGCAGGCAGAGCCTGTCGGTGGTGGCCCATGCCGCTTTCCCCGGGGTCGATCATCCGGGACGCGCCTATCTGGGCTTGGCCAACTACTATCGGCACGAGGGCAGCCTGGAGCAGACGGCGGTGCCCGATCTGGAGAAGCTGGCGAACGACCGGCTGATCTATCGCGCCCGCGTCCTCTCGTCGCTCTTCCGCTTCACCTATCTTCTGACCGCCTCGATGCCGGGGGTCCTCGATCAGCTGCGCTGGGTCCAGGACCCGCGCGGCGGCTTTACCCTGGTCCTGCCGAAGGGCTTGGCGGGGCTTATGGGAGACCGTCCGGAAAACCGGCTGCAGCAGCTTGCCAAGCTCGTCGAGCGGACGCTTCGCATGGAAGCGCGATAACGGGCCGAGACCCAATGCAATGGCGGTCGGCTGACTTGCCGCTCTGAAGTCCGATCGACCGCCGAAAACCTCGGACTCGCCGACGTCCGCGCGGTGGTCGATAGGCACGGACTTGCCGCGTGCGTAGTTGCCGCCGCCGAGGGTTCCGGCGACTTCGACCTTTGCCCGAGGAGCTTGTCGCGGAGATCCTCGCGCTTGCCAGTCTTCGCCGGGGGCAAGATTTTCGTCCCTGAGGGGGCTTTCGGCGACCGCTTTATGATCGCCGAAACGCCCATGCGGATCCTCAACTGTCGAAGGGGACGGCCGCTACACGACGATTTCGAAAGCAGAGCGCGACCTTGCCGTCGAGCAACTCCAGCGCCCGGTCGCCGAAAATGGTGCGCCGCCAGCCGCTCATGGCTGGCACCTCGGCCTGGTCGCCCTTGGCCGCGATCTGCTCCAGATCGTCGGACGAGGCGATGACCTTGGCGGCGACAGATTCCTCTTCGACGATAATCTTCAGAAGCACCTTGAGCAGTTCGACCGCAGCCGCGCTGCCTTCGGGTAACGCCTGCGGTCGCGGAATCGGCGGTAGATCGGCCTTGGGAATCGCCTGCGCCCTGGCCACGGCCGCAAGAATTTCCCGCCCCATGGCCGAGCGCTCCATGCCTTTCGAAATCGTGCGCAGCCGTGCCATAGCCTGCTCGTCCTTAGGCTGCTGCTGGGCGATTTCGAAGATCGCTTCGTCCTTCAGCACCCGACGCCGGGGCTGGTTGCGCTCGCGCGCGGCCCGCTCGCGCCAGGCCGCGACCTCTTTCAGCACCGCCAGTTCGATCGGCTTGCGCACGCGCAGCTTCAGCCGTTGCCAGGCGTCCTGCGGATCGAGGTCGTAGGTTTCCGGCGCCATCAGGATCGCCATCTCTTCGTTCAGCCAGTGGCCGCGGTCCTCGCTCTCCAGTTTTGCCCGGAGCACGCGATAGACGTCGCGCAGATGGGTGACATCGGCGAGAGCGTACTGGAGCTGCTGCTCCGACAAGGGCCGGTGCCGCCAATCGGTAAAGCGCGACGTCTTGTCGATGCGTCCCGAAGTCGTGCGGGCGACGAGCTGGTCATAGGCGATCGATTCGCCGAAACCGCACACCATCGCCGCGATCTGGGTGTCGAACAGCGGGTGCGGAACGATGCCGCCCAGCTTGTAGATGATCTCGATGTCCTGACGGGCGGCATGGAAGACCTTGGTCACCTTCTCGTCGCGCATCAGGCGAAAGAACGGTTCAAGATCAAGGTCTTCGGCAAGCGGATCAACGAGTACCGCCAAGTCGTCCGAGGCGATCTGGATCAGGCACAGCTCCGGCCAGAAGGTGGTTTCGCGGATGAATTCCGTGTCGACGGTTACGAATTCGGCTTGCGAGAGGATGTGGCAGGCCTCGTCCAAGGCCTCGGTGGAAGTGATCGGATCCATGCATCCGCTTTAACCGATGTTGGGTCCCGGCAAAACACCCATAACGAAAGGGCGCTGCGACATTGCCGCAGCGCCCTCGACATGGCCCTCCAAAGCCGGGCGTTCGGCCCGCCTTGATGGAGGTTGAAACGGATCGCGTCGCTCAGCGAACGACGTAGACGATTTGCCGGTTGCCCGGATCGACCAGCACCGGCTGCCCGTTCACGTAGACATACTCGTAATTGTAGTCTGGGATCTGATGCAGCACGACGGTGTCAGGAAGGCGGGAGCCGACGACGGCTTCGCCCTCAAGATAGACCGGATCGACCGGGTTGGACTGGACGTACTGGACGCGCTGTTCCGGCGGATCCATCAAAGCGCCGGTCGCCAAGCCTGCCGCTCCACCGACTGCGGCTCCGACCGGGCCACCGATGATCGCGCCGGCGATCGCGCCGGTCGTGGCGCCGGCCATCTCGCCGCCAGGGTCGTTCTCATAGGTGGTGACCGGGACCTGGAGATCGGCGCGATGATCGACGATGACCACCTGCTGGCCGCTCATGTCAGCCGTCAGGTACTGGCTATAGACCCAGCCCTGTTGGCCGCTGGCCGAAACCTGGCACCAGTTGCCGGTCTCCGTGCATCCGCCCAGCGCAGCGCTGCCGCCCGCCGGAATTACGCCGATCACCGGAAAGGTCGGGCCGGGCCCGGCGCGGACGTTGAGATCGGTGGTGGCGGAAACCGCGGTCTGGGCAAGCGAAGGCGTCGCGGTGGCCGCCAGAATGGCAGCGCCCGCCAACAGAGCGTGAATTTTCATGAAATTGTCTCCTCAGACGAAATGTCCCTTTGGCGCCGATAATCGTTTGGTGCTGCTGAAGGTTCCTCAGGCCAGCGATAATGCTTCGTTGCCTGGGGGCGAGGAGAGTGAGCGTCGAGAGTGGAACCGCGTGGCCCACAAAAGGCCGACCGCCTGCCTTCCTATGGACGTCGGACGTATTTCGGGCGGCCGCCGATGCGATGGCGCATGGTCCCGGCGCTTGACATATCCGGCGGCTCGTGCGCTTGTCGCGCCGCGTTTTTCATCGACACTCTGCATCCGGCGCGGGCGCAATTTGTTGCGCGCGTCGATCAAAGACTCAGGAAGACCTCGCTATGCACCGCTATCGCAGCCACACCTGCGCCGAGCTACGCCAGGGGGACGTCGGAGCGACGGTCCGCCTGTCCGGATGGGCTCATCGCATCCGCGATCATGGTGGCCTGCTGTTCCTCGATCTGCGCGATCATTACGGCTTGACCCAGGTCGTCGTCGATCCGGACTCGCCGGCGTTCGCCACGGCCGAGACGATCCGCGGCGAATGGGTCGTGCGAATCGACGGCGAGGTGAAGGCGCGAGCGCCCGAGGCCGTGAACCCGAAGCTTCCGACCGGCGAGATCGAAGTTTTCGCACGCGAGATCGAGGTGCTGTCGCCGGCCAGCGAGCTCCCTTTGCCAGTGTTCGGCGAGCCGGACTATCCGGAGGACATTCGCCTCAAGTACCGCTTCCTCGATCTGAGGCGCGAGACGCTGCACAAGAACATCATGCGCCGAACCCAGATCATCGCGGCGCTGCGCCGGCGCATGGGCGAAGAGGGCTTCACGGAATTCTCGACACCGATCCTGACCGCCTCCTCGCCGGAGGGCGCGCGCGACTTCCTGGTGCCGTCGCGCATCCATCAAGGCAAGTTCTACGCGCTGCCGCAGGCCCCGCAGCAGTACAAGCAGCTCATCATGATGGCGGGCTTCGACCGCTATTTCCAGATCGCGCCCTGTTTCCGCGACGAGGATCCCCGCGCCGACCGGCTGCCGGGCGAGTTCTACCAGCTCGACCTGGAGATGAGCTTCGTCACCCAGGACGACGTTCTGACCACGGTCGAGGGCGTCATGCGCGGCGTGTTCGAGGAATTCGCCGACGGCAAGCCGGTGACAGAGGTGTTTCCCCGCATCCCTTATGCGGAGGCTATGCGCAAGTACGGTTCCGACAAGCCCGACCTGCGCAACCCGATCGAGATGCAGGCCGTGACGGAGCACTTCGCCGGCTCCGGCTTCAAGGTGTTCGCCAACATGATCGCCGGCGATCCCGAGGTCGAGGTTTGGGCCATTCCGGCCAAGACCGGCGGCAGCCGCGCCTTCTGCGACCGCATGAACTCGTGGGCGCAGGGCGAGGGCCAGCCGGGCCTCGGCTACATCTTCTGGCGCGACGAAGGCGGGGCCGTGACCGGCGCCGGGCCGCTCGCCAAGAACATCGGTGAGGAACGCACCGAAGCGATCCGCACGCAGCTCGGGCTGGAAGCCGGCGACGCCTGCTTCTTCGTCGCCGGCGTGCCGAAGAAGTTCGTGGACTTTGCCGGGGCGGCGCGCACCCGTGCCGGCGAGGAGCTGAATCTCGTCGACCGCGACCGCTTCGAGCTCGCCTGGATCGTCGATTTCCCCTTCTACGAGTGGAACGAAGACGAGAAGAAGATCGACTTCTCGCACAACCCCTTTTCGATGCCGCAGGGGGGCATCGAAGCGCTGGAGAACGAGGAGCCGCTGTCGATCAAGGCCTATCAGTACGATCTGGTCTGCAACGGCTTCGAGATCGCCTCGGGCGGTATCCGCAACCATCTTCCGGAAACGATGGTCAAGGCGTTCGAGATCGCCGGCTATTCGCGCGAGACGGTGGAGGAACGGTTCGGCGGCCTCTATCGCGCCTTCCAGTATGGCGCGCCGCCGCATGGCGGCATGGCGCCCGGCATCGACCGAATCGTCATGCTGCTCTGCGGTGTGAAGAACCTGCGCGAGATCACCATGTTCCCGATGAACCAGCAGGCCTACGACCTGTTGATGGGCGCGCCCAACGAGGCCTCGCCGACGCAGCTGCGGGAGCTCGGCATCCGGGTCGTGCCGACCGCCAAATAGGGCGGGCGTCCCGGCGCCCCGGCGGCTCGAACATTCAAATCGGCCGCGGTCCTGCGAAGGGCCGCGGCTTTTTCGTGCCGCGCTCGGCCTCGGTATGAAAAAGGGCGCCTCGTTGGAGGCGCCCGCGATAACGGTTCGACGAAAGGCGTCGAATCTACTGGTTCGCCGTGACCTTGACCGCCAGCACGTCGGGAAGCGTTTGGGGCGCGGCCATGGCGGCACCCATGATCTGCGTCGCCACGATCGGCTGGTCCGGCTCAATGGCGATCCGGATCGACTGCGGGTCTTCCAGGAACGTCTTCACCGCCGTCTCGACCTGCTGCTGGAATTGGGGATTCTGCAATCCGGCGAGCATCTGCGACAGCGAGCCGACCAGGGTCGTAACATAGGCGTCGCGCGGCTGGCCCGACTTCTCGGCATAGAAGTCGAGCATCTTGTCGGCCAGTGAATCGTCGACATAGGACAGATCCACCTGGCCGAGCTGCAACTGGGCGAGCAGTCCCATCAGGGCCATGCCGGCCGCCTGGGCGCCCTCGGGCTTGCTCATCATCTGCTGCTGAATTTTTGAGGCCGACTCGATGAAGCTCGGCGTATAGCCGAGCATCCTGAACGAGAAATCGAGCTTTCCCGCGTCGTCGGCGGTGACCGTCAACGGCTGCAAGGTGATCTCACCGCTATCCTTGACCCACTTCGCCTTGCCGGAAACCGAGCCGGTAAAATGCTCGTATCCGAGGTCTCTCAAGGTCGGACGGCCGCTCTCGTCCTTCTTCTCCGGGATGGCGATGTCGAAGCTGGCGAGGTTGAGGTCGGCGTCGATCAGACCGGCGTCGCTGGACGTATTCTGCAGGTCCAAGTCCTTCAGCAGCACCGATGGCTCGTCCTCGTCGCCGCTCGTGTTGATTTCGGCAACCTGCAGCCGATCGAAATAGATGTCGGCCATCGGGGCGTCGTCCGGCTTCTCCTGGGTGCCGGCGATCTTGAGATTGGTAAGCTGCAACCCTTTGACTGCCCAATCGTCCTCACCGAAATCCTTCTCAAGGCTGCCCACCGTGTAGCCTTCGTCCGGCGATCCGGCGACGTTTGAGAATACGAGTTCTCCGATATCGGTGTCCTCGCCCTCTGCGGCGATTTCGACGCCCGACAGGACGACGTCGTCGCCGCGCTCCGACGCGCCGTCATAGGTCAGCGTCAGATTCTGCTTGGCCAGAACCGATTTCAAATGATCCGCGAAGGGCTGCGCATCCACGGCCCAGGCAGAGCCCGACGACAGCAGGAGCGCCGAACCGGCAAGCCAGCTTGAAACGCGGGTGAGGTGGGTCATACCAATCTCCTTGGCTACTCGCAGCCGACAGTGTTCGCGGTGCATCGTCTTCAGCATTCGGCCCGGCGGTACCGAGCCCTGCACGCCATTTGGCAGTCAGCCAAACAAGGGCAAGGTCGGGCGCGAGATTTCCTCGTTACAGACGGCCCGGTCCTCTCCGGACGCGTGGCCTGAGGTTGCCCGCCTAACCGACGAAAAGGCGATGAATAAGGCATGGGACAACTCCTGTTCCGGCCTTGTTCTCCCCGAGCGGCTGTTCTAATCAGACGCCATGGCCAAGACAGTGGATCCGCCCGCCGGCGGCGGGGATATCGAGGCGATCGATCTGAAGGCGGCGCTCGAGGAGCGCTACCTTGCCTATGCGCTGTCCACCATCATGGGGCGGGCGCTGCCGGACGTGCGCGACGGCCTCAAACCGGTGCATCGGCGCATCGTCCACGCCATGCGCGTGCTGCGCCTGGACCCGGGCGAGGCTTACAAGAAGTGCGCACGCATCGTCGGCGACGTGATGGGAAAGTTCCATCCGCACGGCGACGCCTCGATCTACGACGCGCTGGTGCGCCTCTCCCAGGATTTTTCCGTCCGCTATCCGCTGGTCGACGGGCAGGGCAATTTCGGCAATATCGACGGCGATAGCGCGGCGGCCATGCGCTACACCGAGGCGCGGATGACCGAGGTCGCGGTCCTAATGCTGCGCGGCATCGACGAGAACGCAGTCGATTTTCGGCCCACCTACAACGAGGAGGACAAGGAGCCGGTGGTTCTGCCCGGCGCCTTCCCGAACCTTCTCGCCAACGGCGCGTCGGGTATTGCGGTCGGCATGGCGACCGCCATTCCGCCGCACAACGCGGCGGAGGTCTGCGAGGCGGCGTTGAAGCTGATCGAGCGGCCCGATGCCGATATCGACGTGCTGCTGCGATCGATCCAGGGCCCCGACTTTCCGACCGGTGGCGTGATCGTCGAAAGTCCGGCGACGATGCGCGAGGCCTATGCCACGGGCAAGGGCGCCTTTCGCGTTCGGGCCCGCTGGGAGAAGGAGGAGGTCGGCCGCGGCGGCTATGTCATCGTCGTCACCGAGATCCCCTATCAGGTGCAGAAGTCGCGGCTGATCGAGAAGATCGCCGAGCTTCTGATGGCACGCAAGCTGCCGCTGCTCGCCGACATCCGTGACGAATCGGCGGAGGATGTCCGCGTCGTTCTGGAGCCCAAGAGCCGCACCGTCGATCCGCAGATCCTGATGGAATCGCTTTTCCGGATGACCGATCTGGAAACGCGGATCTCGCTCAACATGAACGTGCTCTCCGGAGGCAAGGTCCCCAAGGTCCTGTCGCTCAAGGAGGTGCTTCAGGAATGGCTGGCGCACCAGCGCGAGGTGCTGGTGCGCCGCGCGCGCTATCGCCTCGACCAGATCGAACGGCGATTGGAGATCGTCGCCGGCTACCTGATCGCCTTCCTCAATCTCGACGAGGTGATCCGGATCATTCGCGAGGAGGACGAGCCGAAGGCCGAATTGCGCCGCGCCTTCGATCTCACCGACCTGCAGGCTGAGTCGATCCTCAACATGCGGCTGCGGTCCTTGCGCCGCCTGGAGGAAATGGAGCTCAGGCGCGAATTCGAGACGCTGACCGAGGAAAAGGCCGAGAAGGAGGCGCTGCTCGCCTCCGACGAGCGGCAGTGGGCAGCGGTTGCCGGCGAAATTCGCGAGGTCCGCGAGACCTTCTCCAAGAAGACCAAGCTCGGCCGCCGCCGCACCCTCTTCGCCGAAGCGCCGACGCACGATGCCGAGGATATCGCCGAGGCGCTGATCGAGCGCGAGCCGGTCACCATCGTCCTGTCGGAAAAGGGCTTTTTGCGCGGGTTGCGCGGGCATCTTGCTGACACCTCGAATCTCAGCTTCCGTGAGGGCGACCGGCTGAAGCTGGCTTTCCCGGCCATGACCACCGACAAGCTGGTGTTTCTGTCGACCGGCGGCCGGGCCTTTACGCTCGGGGCCGACAAGCTGCCGGGCGGGCGAGGGCAGGGTGAACCGATCCGGCTGGCCTTCGACCTGGAGGACGAGCACGACATCGCGGCGGGCTTCGTCGCCGATCCGGAAGCCAGGCGACTACTCGTCTCTTCCGAGGGCACGGGCTTCATCGCGTCGGAGCGCGAGATGCTGTCGTCGACCCGCAAGGGCAAGCAGGTGGTCAATGTCGGCGCCGATTCTCGGCTTGTGCTCGCCGTCCCCGCCGTCGGCGACACGGTGGCCATCGTCGGCGAAAACCGTAAGCTGCTGGTGTTCCCGCTGATCCAGGTGCCCGAGATGGCGCGTGGACGCGGCGTGCGCCTGCAGCGCTACAAGGATGGCGGTGTGTCCGACGCCAAGGTGTTCGCCATTGCCGAGGGGCTGGTTTGGCATGACGCGGGCGGGCGCGAGTTCCGCCGCTTCGAGGCCGATCTGCTGGAGTGGCGCGGCGACCGGGCCCAGGCGGGTCGGATGGTGCCGAAGGGATTTCCGAAGAACGGCAAGTTCGGTTGATGAGAGGCTGTCGGTGAACGAGCGCTCGGCGCTTCGCACAAGCCGCGGTGTGGTGATCCCGCGCTATTGCAGCAGCCTGAGTCGCGAGATCGTTCGCTGGAACAGCGCTTCCATGGCGTCGGAGATGCCGTCGTTCATGCCGACTTCGAAATAGAGCCCCGGCGAGGCGCATTCTTCGAGCCGCGGGCCGATCTCGCTTTGGAACGGCGCGATCCAGGTGCTGTACCAGCTGTTCGTGGGGAGCGGCAGATAGGTCGTATAAAGGGCGGCGATCTTGATGCCGCGCTGCTTGATCGCGGTGCAGGTCTTGACGTCGATCGGCTCCTGGCAGCGAGAGCCGGTCGTCTTCTTCGTGCAGGTGCTCGGCTTTTTGGCGTCGGCCACGCCGTCGGTCACCAGAAAGATGATCTTCTGCGGCTCGTCGTCGCCGAAGCCGCTTCCGGGGTCGGCAATGACGGCGTTCAGCGCGGCAAGTGTGCTGTCGAAGTCGGTCTGCTGGTCGCTGTTGTAGTTCTGTTTCGGCGTCGTCATCAGGTCGACGCTCTGGGTCGCCGCTTTCACCTGCTGCATGTTGGACGACAGATCCGCGACCTTGGTCAGGCCCATCTCTTCCGCCTTGGCTCCGAACGAGAATACCGCCATCCGGAATTGGTCGTCCCAGGTGCGCGTCGATAGTGCCGTGGCCGTGAGGTTCTGGGTCGCTTCGCGCACCACGTCGATCCGCATGCTCACGCCGAGCTGCTTGGCCAGCTTGTAATAGTTGTTGTTGTTGCTGAGGTCGTGGCAGGCAAAAGCGCAATCGTTGGACGTGTTTTGGACCATCGTGTCGATATCGTCGGAGGTCGCCGCCACACCCATGGAAGGCGAATTGTCGAGCAGCATGTAGAAATCGACGGCTTGGTCGAGCGGCATCTGCGCATCCACGCTGCCCGACAGGGTGATCGTTTGCTTGGGCAGAAACGCCGCGAACATGAGGTCGACTTCTGCCGTATAATCCACTTTGGCGTAGAGCCGCTGGTCCTCCTTCAGGACCGTCATCTCGAGCTTGGTAATGGTGACGTCGTCGCTTGCCTCGAAATTGGCGGCGAAGAAAGCTCTGGCGACGGCCTCGCCGGATTCGATTTCACCGATCCCCGTCATCGTGTGGGCGGCCGTCGCGGTCAGCGAATTCGGTGCCAGCGCGGCCAGAACGGCGCTGTCGGCTGCATCGCGCAACTTGGCATCGTAGTTGGCCGCCCGGCCGAGATCGATCATGGCGCCGACGGCCATGGTCAGCGGTATCATGACGAGCGCGCCGATGAGGGCGAAGTTGCCACGCCTATCCTGTCCAAAACGGAGCCGTGAAATACCTGCTTTTCGGATCATGGCCCCTCAGCGTCGCCAACGGCACGAGGAGAGTATTCTAGCTATCAAAGGTTAAGCGAGCGCCCATGGCGTCCAACGAATCGTCATCGTAGGACGCGAAGGCTGCCGGACCAGCTTGGCGGCCGGGGTGGCCGCGCCAACGCGCAGTGCGGCGCGCTAGAGAGCCGCCGTTCTATCATGTTTGACTTGCGCAGGAGACGCCACGATGGGCGCCATGGGCTGATCGGCCTTGGCTCGTTCGATCCGGCGTGCGACCCGGCGGCGAAGGCTCGCCACCATTTTAAGCTTGGCACGACGATTGAGCCAGGGAAGCCAGCTCTTCAGGGGCATGAATGAGGTTTCGCCATACCCGTCGATCAGAACGAAGCGGCGTCGGCCCGACGCATCGCCGCTGTAGACGATGTTGCGCAGATTGGAGTCGTTGACCACGATCGGGCTGTCGACCAACTCCCGACAGAAGACGTCGAAGTCGATCTTTGCCTGGGCATCGAACTCGCCGGCGGCAATCACCTGAGCCAAGGTCGGTGCCAGACCGCCCTCCCATCGTTCCGCAACCACCACCAAGCCGATGCCGCGATCCGTCTCGGTGAATCCGACCACCTGTTCCAGCCAGGGAACATAGGAGTCGCATGTCACGAACACGGTCAGCTGTTCGCGGAGGGAGCGCAAAAGATCCTTCAGGTGTCCATAACGTCGTTCGGACCCGTACCAGAAAGCCGTCTTGACGCTCTTGCGCGCTATAAAATCTTCCCGCGACACCTTGATGAGCCGTGCCGGATCGCGCGGGTCGACAAAGATTTCATGGCGTCCGCCCGAGGTCAGGGGCGACTTGTTCGATAAAATAATCATAGCAATATCTGCAATCTGTATGGATAGCACAGGCTATGCCACCGGATCGCCTTACTGCAACACGCTTAAGCCCTGAAATAGCCCGGAATGTCGGCAGGTTCTTGGCCATTGTGACGAAATGGCGACAATTATTGCGATGCTTCGGCTTGCCGCAGCGACAGAACGGCCTCTCGAAGACACTTCAATCCTGTACTGTCGGTGCTGAGGTGCTCCATGATCGGGACGCGGGCAGATCATGTTCCGCCGCGTGGCCGGTATTCAGCCCGACACACGTCGCCGACCGTTCGGCGTGGAGGCGGGTAGCCCGCTCCGTGCGATGCTGCGCGTTGCCAAAATCGCCCGATCGTTCCGTTGGCGGGGGCGCGATAGATCCGCGCCGACTCATTCGTTCGGCGCACCCCGAGGAGCCATGGCGCGAACAATGTTCGACTCGACGGTTGGATTGGGCCGTGACGAGGCGGTTCGGCCTCAGTCCTCGCTGCCCGGCTCGAACAGCTCCCACCCCCGCGCCCTTAGGTGCTCCTGGGGCTGGAAGCGGATCTTGTAGTCCATCTTGCGCGAGCCCTTCACCCAATAGCCGAGATAGAGGTAGGGCAGGCCCATGGCTTTGGCGCGCATGATGTGGTCGAGGATCATGAAGCTGCCGAGGCTGCGTTCCTCGACGTCCGGCTCATAGAAGGAATACACCATCGACAGGCCGTCGCCCATCACGTCGGTCAGGGCGGCGGCGACGAGGTCTCCGGCCGACAGCCCGGCATCCGGGTCGGCTTCGCCGATCCGGTATTCGATCATCCGGGAATCGACTTGGCTGTCCTCCACCATCATCGCATAGTCGAGCACGGTCATATCGGACATGCCGCCGCTGGCGTGGCGCGCGTCGAGATAGTGCCGAAACAGCGAATATTGCTCGGTGGTCGGGCTTGCGGGCAGAGAGTTTCCGGTGATCGCATGATTGCGCGACATCACCCGGCGCATCGAACGGGTCGGCTGGAACTCGTCGACCAGGATGCGAACCGATACACAGGCCTGGCACCGCTCGCAGGCGGGACGATAGGCGATGTTCTGGCTCCGGCGGAAGCCGCCCTGCGTCAGAAGGTCGAGCAATTCGGGCGCGCGCTCGCCGATCAGATGAGTGAACACTTTTCGCTCGTACCGATCCCTCAGGTAGGGACAGGGCGAAGGGGCAGTCAGAAAGAATTGAGGCGTCTGAGTGTGCGCGGTCATCGTCGCGCGGCCCCCTTCAGAGATCGTAGAACCATGGACTGATCAGCGAGAAAGTTAACCACACCAATATCACCAAGGGAACACCTGCTTTCACGAAGTCGGAAAACCGGTAGCGGCCCGGTCCCATCACCAGCAGATTGGTCTGGTAGCCGATCGGCGTGGCGAAGGAGGCGTTGGCGGCGAAGATCACGCAGGCGATGAAAGCTTGCGGCGGCGCGCCGACTCGTGCCGCGATGTCGAGAGCGATCGGCGTGAACAGGACGGCGGTGGCGTTGTTGGACAGAAAATTGGTCAGGACGGCGATGACCAGGAACAGTCCCGACAGCAGGAAGATCAGCGGCAGCCCGCTCAGCGCCTGGACTGCGCCTTCGGCGATCAGCGCCGCTCCACCGGTGCGTTCCAGCGCGGTTGCCGCGGCGATCGAGGCGCCGACCAGCATCAGGATCTGCCGGTCGACGGCGCGCGCCGCCTCGCCGATCGTCAGGCAACTGGTCGCCAGCATGGCCACGGCGCCGGCGACGGCCGCGACCTCGATCGGCATCACGCGCAGCGCCGACAGCAGCACCACCGACAAGAAGATGGCGACGGCGAGCTTCGCCTTGGTCGTCTGCGGCACGGCCTGAGTCGACCACTCCAGCAGCAGCAGGTCGTGGTTGCCGCGCAGCCGCGCGATGTTGTCCTTCTTGCCATAGAGCAGCAGCGTATCGCCGGGCTCCAGCCGGATCTCGGAGAAAGCCGCCCGTGCCATCCGGCTCTTGCGCTGCAGGCCGAACAGAGTGATACCGAACTGCGTTCGGAGGCCGGAAAACTGCATGGTGCGGCCGGCGTAGCGCGAACCGGGCGCGACGATGGCCTCGGCCATGACCGTATCGGGGCCGATCTTGTCGCTCGCCCCGCCATTCTCCACGTCTCCCGACGGGCCGATGGTGCGGATCGTCAGGTTGCCGCGAGACAGCGCGCGAGACAGGGCCTTGCGGGTCGCCGTGACGATCATGCGATCGCCGATCCGCAGCGTCACTTCGTCGAAGGGCGGCAGGATCGGCTGCTCGCCGCGGATGATCATGCGCGGCGTGAGATCACCAAGGCCCGGAAACAAGCCGGCGCGCGACGACAGCCCGAGAAAGGGATGGTCCTCACCGAGCGCGATCTCTCCCATGAACTGCTTGCCGGACAGCGAAACCGGCTGCGACTCGGCATCGGCCCGGGGCCGCAGAATGCGCGGCATCACCTTGATGACATAGAACCCGCCGACAACCGCGATGCAAATTCCGGGGCCGGTGATGTCGAAAAAGCCGACGGCGATGCCCGAGCGCGCCGCCACGCCGGCCACCAGCAGGTTGGTCGACGAGCCGATGATGGTGGTGAGGCCGCCGAGGATGGACAGAAACGACAGCGGCATGAAGACGTGAGTGGGCGATATGCTTCGTTGTGCGGCCAGCATGGTCAGGATCGGGATGAAGATCACCACCACGGGCGTGTTGTTGAGCACCGCGCTCAAGGTCGCCGCGCCCAGCAATACGAAGGCGATGGCGCCGGTGCCGATGACGCCGCCGATCCTCGCCAGCGACTGCGCCGGCATCGCCATCGCATCGGTGGCGAACAGGCCCTGGCCGATAACCAGCAGCGCCATGACGGTGATCAGGGCAGGATTGGCGAACCCCGCCAGAAGGTCGGACGTTTCGATGATCTGGCCGTGCTGGTCGGCCATGGGGAAGACGCCGAACAAGAGCAGGAAGGCGGCGAGAGAACCCGCGGCGACCGCCTCGATCGGCCAGCGCTCGATGCTGTAGCCGACCACGCTGACGGCCAGGATCACATAGGTGAGCCAAAGGTGAATGCTGTCCATCAATCGGGGCGGATGCTCCTGCTGGTCCCTGCCTTCATCTCCCGAAGAGGGTAACAGGCGCAAGTCTTTCGAGCGCATTACGCGCCATCGAAACCGCTCATCCCCATTCTCTTGCGGGCGTCATGGAGCAAAGGGGAGCCGTCGTACGGCTTGAGCTTGGCTCAACGAGCGTCCCACCGGTCGTCGCGGATCATCACGGTGTTGAGCAGAAGGTCGTGCACGAGCTGTTTGCGGCTGGTGAAAAGCCCCACCAGGATGATCGCCGGCGAAAGCACGGCGTTGCCCGCCCAGAACAGCACGCCGTGAAGCACGGCGAAGACCGGATCGACGGTGCCGCCGTCGAGACGCTCCAGCCGGATGCCGGCGAGGCGCATGCCGGGCGTCGCATGACGCGGGCCGCCCATGGTGAAGCCGACATAGAGAGCCGCCAGCACCGGGATCAGGACGGCAAACAGCAGCCAGCCCAGGCCGAGCGTCACGATCCCGAGAAGAAAGACGACCAGAGCCGCCGGGATCGTCAGAAGCGCGATGAGGACGTAGTCGAAGACGAAGGCCATGATCCGCCGGGTGCGCACACCATCATAGAGGCGTGGCCGGTCGAGGTCGCCCTGCGTGAAGGTTGCGGCTGCCTGCTGGCTCATCGTCGTCTCTCCTCGGCGCCCGTCAAGGGCCATGTCGGAAAGATGGTAAGTCCGGGGCGGCCTTTCAATCGAAAGTCGCGGACCTATCCCGCGCGCAGCAATGCGGCGACCTTGGGCGAAAAGTAGCTCAGGATGCCCGCCGCGCCGGCGCGCTTATAGGCGGTCAGCACTTCCATCATGCCACGCTCCTCGTCGAGCCAGCCGTTCTGGACCGCCGCCATCATCATCGCGTACTCGCCGGATGTCTGATAGGCGAAGGTGGGAACGCCGAATTCGCGCGACAGTCGGCCGAGCACGTCGAGATATGGCAGGCCGGGCTTGACCATGATCATATCGGCGCCTTCCGCGATGTCCTGCGCGGCCTCGCGCAACGCCTCGTCGGTGTTGCCATAGTCCATCTGGTAGGTGCGCTTGTCGCCCTTCAGCATGCCGCCCGACCCGACGGCGTCGCGGAAGGGCGCGTAGAAGGCCGAGGCATATTTCGCCGCATAGGACATGATCAGCGTGTCCTGGAACCCGTTCTGATCGAGCGTCCGGCGAATGCAGGCGACGCGGCCGTCCATCATATCGGACGGTCCGATGATGTCGCAGCCGGCCTGGGCCTGAACCAGCGCCTGCCCGCACAGGACCTCGACCGAGCGGTCATTGATGATCGTCTCGCCGGTCATCAGCCCGTCGTGACCATGACTGGTGTAGGGATCGAGCGCCACGTCGCACAGAATGCCGATCTCCGGCACCGCGTCCTTGATCGCGCGCGTGGCGCGACACACCAGATTGTCGGGATTGAGCGCTTCGCTGCCGGTTTCGTCCCGCAGTCGTGCGTCGGTGTTGGGAAACAGGGCGATCACGGGAATCGCAAGGTCTGCCGCTTCGCGCGCGGCGACGACGGCGCGATCCACCGTGTAGCGGAACACCCCCGGCATGGATGCGACCGGCTCGGCGATGTCGTCGCCGTCGCGCAGGAAGATCGGCCAGATGAGGTCGCTGGCCGCGAGCGTCGTCTCGCGGACCAGGCGCCGTGTCCAGTCCGCCTGCCGCAACCGGCGCATACGGCGACCGCCGGTGGCCGCATCAATCTGGGACGTGACGGCGGAATGGGTATCGCTGCGGTTCATGGTCTGTTGAGGTCCTGTTGGCTTGCGTGGCACGCAAGAGGCCAGGGTGCCTAAGCTCGGGGGCGCCGGCTCCGGTTTTGACGGACGGGTCTGGTCTCGCGGCTCCGGTATAAGCCTCGTGATCGGCATCGACAACGTCCCCGGCCGATGGGGACAACGCTTTTTCGAGGTCGCGATTTGTCTCCCGCGACGTCGCAAAAGGCGCTAGAGGTGGCCCGATGACGATCGACCTGCGAACCCGCGACAAGGCTGACGCCCTCAATCGCTCTCTGATCAGCGGCCTGAAGAGGATCTTCGGGTTGCTGCTGTTTGCCGGTGGGGTTCATTACTGGACCCGGCTCGTCGGGATCTACGATGGCGACCTGTGGCGATTCGATCTGATGCCGTTCTGGTGGAAGGTCGCGGCGCCGGCGCTCGCCGTATTTTATCCGGTCGCTGGAATCGGATTGTGGACGATGATGTCCTGGGGGCCGGTGGTCTGGTTCGGCGTCGCCCTCGCCGAAGCCGTCATGCATGTCGGCTTTCCGAAGCTGTTCGGCCCCGACCTTCTCTGGCTCGGGCTTCACTGCTTCGGCCTGGCGATGCTGGTGGTGCTCAGGCTGGTGGACCGGATCGAGGCGGCCACTCGCCTAAAACGCCTCCGGTCCAGTATACCGCGCATTAAGCAAAAGCGATGATGGCTTGAGCGTAATAGCCTGTTAAGCTTGGAGTTTAAGTCGAATTTTAGACGCGCCGCGTAGGGTTGTTGGCAAGATGGGAACGAAAAAATAATCCCGTCACCTCAACAGCGGAGCCAATACTATGAAGTACGTGCAGGCGAAGACCGAATTTGCGCAACCGGAAGAAGAAAAGACCGAGCTCAAGTCGCTTTATCTTGAGACCCTGCAGCTGGTCGAACGCCTCCACCGTCGCCTGCTCGACGTCATCAAGGACGAGTTCGACCGCAACGGCCGCACCGACATCAACGCCGTCCAGGCCCTGCTGCTGTTCAACATCGGTGATGCGGTGCTCACCGCCGGCGAGCTGCGTTCCCGCGGCTTCTATCTCGGCTCGAACGTCTCCTACAATCTGAAGAAGCTCGTCGACCTCGGCTTCATCGACCATCAGCGCTCGCGTGTCGACCGGCGCGCGGTGCGGGTGCAGCTCACGGGCGCCGGCAAGGAAGTGGCGACGATCGTCGGCGAGCTCTACGAGCGCCACATCGGCTCGATCGACAAGGTCGGCGGTCTCGACGAGCAGGAATTTCAGAAGATGAACAAGGCGCTGCAGCGGCTCGACCGCTTCTGGAACGACCAGATCCTCTATCGGCTTTGATCACGGCGACCTCCAGCGCCCCGATTAAGCCATCGTCGCCCGGAGCGTCTCAGCCGCGCTCCGGGCGATTGCCGCTGTCGTAAAGCGGCCATGAACCGGTAGAGAAGCAGGAGAGGGCGCTTTCGAAGGACGCGCAGAATCCTCCTCGTGACGGCAACGTGATCGCAAGCTCCTGACAACCTTCATGCTTTAGCCATATTGGCAAGTATGACGAATATCGTGGATCAGGCTTCCGTTGGGCGAACATCGTGACCAACCTATATTCCTGCTCCATCAACGCCCGGGGGACCTGCCGGCGCACATGTCTAAAGAGGTGATCATGAAAGACGCCAGTCGGCGAACCGGGGACGGTTTGATGTCGCGACGCGCCATCTTGATGGGTGCGGCGGCCCTGGGTGCTACGCTTTTGCCGGGGGCGTCCTTTGCGCAAACCGCGCTGAACGATCTGTTGAGCGCACCGACGCGCGGAAACTGGGACGACCAGTTCGATACGCGTTCCACGGGAGCCCGGACCGTCACCACGAACCAGCCGGTCTTTTCTCCTGGCACGCTCTCGGCCACGCAGCAGGCGATCTACACCTATCAGCAGATCGCCGCCGCCGGCGGTTGGCCCATGGTCCCCGAGAACGTAGCGCTCAAGCTCGGAATGCAGCACCCGGACGTTTCGGCGCTCCGCCAGCGGCTGATCGTGTCCGGTGATCTGCCGCGAGCGGCCGGTGTCTCGCAGTCGTTCGACAGCTTCGTCGCCGCCGCCGTCAAGCGCTTCCAGGCCCGCCACGGCCTGCCGGCCGACGGCGTGGTCGCGACCTACACCTACAAGGCGCTCAACGTTCCGGCCAACATCCGGCTCGGGCAGTTGCAGACCAATCTGGGCCGTTTGCAGGAGATGTCGGGTTTCCTCGGCGACCGCTTCGTGATGGTGAACATTCCGGCCGCGTCGATCGAGGCGGTCGAGAATGGCCGCGTGGTTCAGCGCCACACCGCGATCGTCGGCAAGATCGACCGCCAGACGCCGATCCTCAATTCGAAGATCACCAACCTCAATCTCAATCCGTACTGGCACGCGCCGGCGTCGATCGTTCGAAAAGATATCATCCCTCTGATGCAGAAGGATCCGACCTATCTGGAGAAGAGTGACATTCACATCTTCGATTCGGCCGGAAACGAGATACCGCCGGAGACGATCAACTGGAACACCGACGAGGCGGTGAAGTATCTCTTCCGCCAGGAACCGGGCAAGAACAACGCGATGGCGTCGGTGAAGATCAACTTCCCGAACCCGTATTCCGTCTACATGCACGACACGCCGCAGCAGAGCCTGTTCTCCGAGCTGTTGCGATTCGAGTCGTCGGGATGCGTGCGCGTCCAGAACGTGCGTGACTTGGTCGTCTGGCTGGCGCGTGACGAGCCGGGCTGGGATCGCCAGGCCATCGAGGGAGTCATCGCGTCGCGCAAGCGCCTGGACATCGACATCACCAATCCGGTGCCGGTCTATTTCACATACATCACCGCGTGGGCGACCGATCCCGAGGTGATCCAGTTCCGCGACGATATCTACCACCGCGACGGGGCAGAGCAGTTGGCCATGAGCGAACTGACCACGACCGCCTATACCGGCAGTCCCGTGGAACAATCCGACCTGCCGTTCTGACCGAACGGCATCCGCTGGAAACCTCAGGCCGGAAGTTCGCGCTTCCGGCCTTTTCTTTTTGGCGGAGGATCGGAAGGGTATCGCGACTGATGACGGGAGGGTTCGGGCTGTGCTATCGGCCCATTTTGAGCGGGCGACAGCCGCCGTCGTCCGAACGATTGGAGTGAACGCCATGTCGCAGGCCATCCGTTCCGAACGGGGAATTTCGACCGAAAGCTTCTTTACGGCGAGCCTCGAGCAGATCGATCCGGAAATCTTCGGTGCCATCTCCGACGAACTCGGCCGCCAGCGCCATGAGATCGAGCTGATCGCGTCGGAGAACATTGTCTCGCGCGCCGTGCTCGAGGCGCAAGGCTCGATCATGACGAACAAGTATGCCGAGGGCTATCCGGGCAAGCGCTACTATGGCGGCTGCCAGTTCGTCGACGTGGCCGAGACGCTCGCCATCGAGCGCGCCAAGACGCTGTTCGGCTGCGAGTTCGCCAACGTCCAGCCGAATTCCGGCTCGCAGATGAACCAGGCCGTGTTTCTGGCCCTGCTGCAGCCGGGCGACACCTTCATGGGCCTCGACCTCAATTCCGGCGGTCATCTGACCCACGGCTCGCCCGTCAACATGTCGGGAAAGTGGTTCAACGTCGTCTCGTACGGCGTGCGCGAGGACGACCATCTGCTCGACATGGACGAGGTCGCCCGCCGGGCGGAAGAGCACAAGCCGAAGCTCATCATTGCCGGCGGCACCGCCTATTCGCGCTTCTGGGACTGGAAGCGATTCCGCGAAATCGCCGATTCGGTCGGCGCCTATCTGATGGTCGACATGGCCCATATCGCGGGCTTGGTCGCGGGCGGCGTCCACCCGTCGCCGGTGCCGCATGCGCATGTCGTGACGACCACGACGCACAAGTCGCTGCGCGGACCGCGCGGCGGCATGGTGCTCACCAACGACGAAGCGATCGCCAAGAAGATCAATTCGGCCGTCTTCCCAGGCTTGCAGGGCGGACCGCTGATGCACGTCATCGCCGCCAAGGCGGTGGCGCTCGGCGAGGCGCTGCAGCCCTCGTTCAAGACCTACGCGGCCAACGTCGCGGCCAACGCCAAGGCTCTGGCCCAGGCGCTCAAGGACGATGGTCTCGACATCGTGTCCGGCGGGACCGACAACCATCTGATGCTGGTGGATCTCAGGCCGAAGAATGCCACCGGTAAGCGTGCGGAAGCCGCGCTCGGCCGCGCCAACATCACCTGCAACAAGAACGGCATTCCCTTCGATCCGGAAAAGCCGTTCGTCACCTCCGGCGTGCGTCTCGGCACCCCGGCCGGCACCACGCGCGGCTTCGGCGAGGCTGAGTTCCGCGAGATCGGCAATCTGATTTCCGAGGTGCTCGACGGGCTCAAGGCGGCCAATTCCGACGAGGGCAATGCCGCCGTGGAGCAGGCGGTCCGGCAGAAGGTGATCGATCTGACGAGCCGGTTCCCGATCTATCCGGACCTCGGGTGAGCACAGGCATGCGCTGCCCGTATTGCGGTTCGCAGGATACGCAGGTGAAGGACTCTCGCCCCGCCGAGGAAGGCGGGGCGATCCGGCGTCGTCGTGTCTGTCCGGATTGTGGGGGGCGTTTCACGACGTTCGAGCGGGTTCAGCTGCGCGAACTCGTGGTCGTCAAGAAATCCGGGCGCCGCGTGCCGTTCGATCGCGACAAGCTGGCCCGGTCCGTCCAGGTTGCCTTGCGCAAACGTCCGGTCGAGCCGGAGCGGATCGAGCGCATGATCTCAGGTATCGTGCGGCAGCTCGAATCTGGGGGCGAGGCGGAAATTCCGTCCGACCAGATCGGGCTGCTGGTGATGGAAGCCCTGCGCGGCGTCGATGACGTGGCCTATGTGCGTTTCGCCTCGGTCTACCGCGATTTTCGCGAGGCCAAGGATTTCACCACCGTGGTCGGTGAATTGACCGGAGTAACGGCAGACCGGGTCGATCAGGGAAAGGCACGCTGAGGCGCACCGCCGTCAGGACCGATGGAGCCATGAGCAAGCTGCGTGAGGACGGGGCGCTGGACCGCCGCATGATGGCTGCCGCCATACGGCTGGGCGAGCGTCATGCCGGACTGACGGGGACCAATCCGTCGGTCGCCACTCTCATCGTCGCCGACGATCCGGGTGGGCCGGTCGTCGTGGGGCGCGGGATCACCGCGCTGGGGGGCCGGCCGCATGCCGAAACGGCCGCTCTTGCCGAAGCTGGTGAGCGTGCACGTGGCGCTACCGCCTATGTCACGCTGGAGCCTTGCGCCCATCATGGCCGGACGCCGCCTTGCGCAGAAGCCTTGGTGCAGGCCGGTGTGGCGCGGGTGGTCTTCGCCGCCGCCGATCCCGATCCGCGCGTCAACGGAAAAGGCCATGCCATCCTCGCCGAGGCCGGCATCGCGGTGTCGGCGGGGCTGATGGCCGGCGAGGCCGCACGCGCTCTTTCGGGATACCTGTCGCGCCACCGCCGGAGCCGGCCGGAGGTCACGCTCAAGATGGCTCTGTCGGCAGATGGCTACATCGGCATCCGAGGGAAGGGGCAGGTCGCGATCACCGGTGCGGTCGCCAATGCGCAGACTCATCTTGCCCGAGCGCGGTCCGATGCGATCCTGGTCGGCGTCGGCACCGTCCTGGAGGACGATCCGCAGCTGACGTGCCGGCTGCCGGGGCTCGCCGATCGCTCGCCGGTGCGCATCGTGCTCGACCCCGCTCTGAAGACGCCGCAGACGGCGGCGCTGGTGTGCAGCGCGGCGGAAACCCCGACTTTGCTGGCGGTCGCCGGCGACATCGATACGACGCGGCGTGGACCCTTTCAGACCGCCGGTTGCGACTTCATCGCCTGCGAGACCGATGCCGATCACGGCCGGATCGCGCTGCCCGAACTCATGGAGGATCTCGGTGCGTGCGGCATGGCGAGTGTTCTGGTCGAAGGCGGCGCCAAGACCGGTGCGGCATTTCTCGATGAGGACCTGGTTGATCGCGTGGTTCTGATGGTCGGAGAGCGGGTGATCGGCGAGGACGGATTGGCCGCGCCGATCACCGTCGAAGGGGCGACCCGGCGTTTTCGGCTGGTTCGCCAGGCGCGCTATGGTGCCGACGCGATGTTCGAGTTCGAAAGGAGAGCGGGCTGATGTTCAGCGGGATCGTGACGGATGTGGGCCGCGTGGAAGCCGTGATGCCGCTGGATGAAGGCAAACGGTTGCGCATCGAAACGAGCTACGATCCAGCGACGATCGAAATCGGCGCCTCGATCGCCCATGCCGGCGTCTGCCTGACCGTCACCGGTCTCCCAGATACCGGTTCGAACCAGCGCTGGTTCGAGGTCGAGGCCTGGGAGGAGGCGCTGCGGCTGACCACGCTGGGCCAGATCGCCGAGGGCGACCGGGTCAACCTCGAACGGTCTCTCAAGATGGGCGACGAAATCGGCGGCCATCTGGTCTCGGGTCACGTGGATGGCAAGGCGGTGATCGTCGGCCGTGAGAACGAGGGCGAGGCGGTTCGCCTGCGTTTCCGGGTGCCCCAGGACCTGAAGCGCTACATCGCGCGAAAAGGCTCGGTCGGTCTCGACGGGACATCGCTCACTGTCAACGAGGTCGATGACGATGTCTTCGACGTGCTCTTGATCCGCCACACGCTGGAGGTCACGACCTGGGGCGAGCGGGAGGTCGGCGACGAGGTCAATCTTGAGGTGGATCAGATTGCGCGCTATGCGGAACGCCTGTTCGGCTCGCGCGAGCGCGGGGATTGACGGCGTTCGCGTCGCATCCCTGCTGCCGCGGTTGCATTTCGAGGATGCGGACGAGCTATCTTTCTCGGAAGATGAAAGCCTTAGAGAGCTTTCTTCTGTCGAAGCTTTAAGGAAATAAGGTCGCTCTATGGCATCCGCGCCCCATCTTCTGATCGTCGAAGCGCGATTCTACGATCATCTCGCCGACTTTCTGCTCGAAGGTGCCAAGGCGCGCCTGGAAGCAGCCGGCGCCAGCTACGACGTGGTGACGGTCCCCGGCGCCCTGGAAGTGCCGGCGGCGATCGGCTTCGCCCTGACCGGCAGCGACGGCGAGGGCGTCGAGTATGACGGCTTTGTCGCGCTGGGCACCATCGTTCGCGGCGAAACCTACCATTTCGAGATCGTCGCCAATGAATCCGCGCGCGCCCTCATGGACCTGTCGGTGCATGAGGGGCTGGCGATCGGCAACGGCATCCTGACGGTCGAAAACGAGGAACAGGCGCTCGATCGCGCGCGCAAGGACCGCAAGGACAAAGGTGGCGCCGCGGCCGAAGCGGCGCTGACCATGATCGCACTGCGGACCAAGCTCGGAGCCTGATCATGAGCGATGCCCGCCCCCCGCGAACGGCCAACAAGCGCGGCGCCGCCCGATTGGCCGCGGTTCAGGCCCTGTACCAGATGGATGTCGGTGGCACCGGCCTGTTGGAGACGGTCGCCGAATACGAGGAGTTCCGTCTCGGCAAGGAACTCGACGGCGACACCTATCGCGACGCGGATGCCGCCTGGTTCCGCGACATCGTCTCGGGGGTCGTGCGCGGCCAGAAGGAGATCGATCCGCTGATCCACGGTTCGCTGACCCCGGACTGGCCGCTGTCGCGGCTTGACGCGACGCTGCGGGCGATCCTGCGGGCCGGCACCTACGAGGTGCTGCATCGCAAGGACGTGCCGGTCGCCGTCGTCGTCACCGAATATATCGATATTGCCCGGGCTTTCTACGAAGAGGACGAGCCTCGCCTGGTCAATGCGGTGCTCGATCGCATCGCGAGACAGCAGCGCGAGCAGGGGCAGCCGCCGGCATGACCTTGGCCGCGCCAAAGACGTTGTCGGCCCGCACCTCGCGGCACAACGCCTTGGTGCTCGCTGCGGCGCAAGCCACCGTCGGCAGCGCCGCCCCTGCCGCATTCGCCGTGGCGGCATTGGCCGGATCGTGGCTGCTGTCGGAGGACAAGTCGCTGGCCACACTGCCAGTGACCGGCTTCAATGTCGGCGTGGCGCTGGCGGCGCTTCCGGCCGCCGCCCTGATGCGGGCCATTGGCCGTCGTGCCGGCTTCATGGGCGGCGCCCTGATCACCGCCGTCGGTGGCTTCGTCTCGGCCATGGCGCTGTTCACCCACAATTTCTGGCTGCTCGCTCTGGGCATGGTGATCATCGGGGCCGGCGGCGCCTTCGTGCAGCAATATCGCTTCGCCGCGATCGACGGCGCGTCGCCGAGCTTCCGGCCCAAGGCGATCTCGTGGGTACTGGCGGGCGGGGTGTTTGCGGCTGTCATCGGACCGCAGGTCGTTCGCCTGACCGCCGACCGCTTCCTGCCGACTCAGTTTGTCGGCGCGTTTCTCGGAACGGCCGTGCTCGGCCTGCTGGGGGTGCTGGTGCTGGCTTTGCTGCGCCCCCCCGAGGCGGAGCGGCAGGCGCACCGTGTGGACGAATTGCCGGCCCGTCCGCTCCTGCAGGTCATGCGCCAGCCCCGCTTCGTCGCGGCGCTGATCTGCGGCGTGGGCAGCTATTCGATGATGAGCTTCGTGATGACGGGCGCGCCGCTGGCGATTGTCGGCTGTGGTTATTCGACCGACATCAGCACGCTCGGCATCCAGTGGCACGTCATGGCGATGTTCGCGCCGAGCTTCTTCACTGGCGATCTGATCGCCCGCTACGGCAAGGAGCGGATGGTCGCCACCGGCCTTGGGCTGATCGCGGCGAGTGCCGTCGTGGCGCTCTCCGGTCTTGAGATCTGGAACTTCTGGCTCAGCCTCATCCTGCTCGGGATGGGATGGAACTTCGCCTTCATCGGCTCGACGGCCATGGTCACCGACTGCTATCGCCCGGCCGAAAAGAACAAGGCGCAAGGCGCGCATGATCTGATTCTGTTCGCCGTCGTCGCGTTCAGCTCGTTCATGTCGGGGCGAATACTGGCGGCCTCCGGCTGGGAAGCGATGAATTACGTCGTCTTTCCGGTGGTCGGCATCGGTCTGCTGGCGCTCGTCGGGCTGAGTCGGACCAAAGGTCGCGGCTTGCTGCGTGGATAGAAGCCGCTCGGCTTGATCGGCGCGCTTGACGGACCGCTGACCTGATATAAAGAGCGTGCGCGATGCCATGATCGGTCGCGCTTCAAGCCGCGTCGTCTCATGTGCGTGTGATAAGGCCGCCGTGACGGCCAAAATTCGAGGAGACGGCATGACCACAGTTCTGCTCTTAGTGATTTTGTGTGGCGTTCTGTCGATCGCCTATGCGGTCTGGGCGACCCAGTCGGTGCTCGCATCCGACCAGGGCACGGCCCGCATGCAGGAGATCGCCGGTGCGATCCGTGAAGGCGCGCAGGCCTATCTGGCGCGCCAGTACATGACCATCGCCATCGTGGGCGTGGTCGTCTTCCTCCTGAGCTGGTGGCTCCTGTCGCTCTACGCGGCCATCGGCTTCGCCATCGGCGCCGTGCTTTCCGGCGTCGCGGGCTTCATCGGCATGAACGTTTCGGTCCGGGCCAATGTGCGCACCGCCCAAGCGGCGTCGCGCTCGCTGGCCGCTGGGCTCTCGGTGGCCTTCAAGTCCGGTGCGATCACCGGGCTGCTGGTGGCCGGCCTGGCGCTCCTCGGCGTCTCCGTCTATTTCTACGTGCTGACCGGGCCTCTCGGCATGTCGGTCTCGGACCGCACGGTGGTCGACGCGCTGGTCGCGCTCGGCTTCGGTGCATCGCTGATCTCGATCTTCGCCCGCCTAGGCGGCGGCATCTTCACCAAGGGTGCGGATGTCGGCGGCGACCTGGTCGGCAAGGTCGAAGCCGGCATCCCGGAGGACGATCCGCGCAACCCGGCGACGATCGCCGACAATGTCGGCGACAATGTCGGCGACTGCGCCGGCATGGCCGCCGACCTGTTCGAGACCTACGCGGTAACCGTGGTCGCGACCATGATCCTTGGTGCCATCACCTTCGCCGGAACGGCCGTGACCGAGAGCGTCATGCTGTTTCCGCTGGCGATCTGCGGCGCCTGCATCATCACCTCGATCGCCGGTACCTTCTTCGTCAAGCTCGGCGCCAACGGCACCATCATGGGCGCCCTCTACAAGGGCCTGTGGGCATCGACGCTCCTGTCGATCGTGGGCCTGGCCATCGCCACCTGGGGCACGATCGGCTTCGGCTCGCTCGGCGAGACCACTGGCGGTCTGACGATCAGCGGCTTCAGCCTGTTCCTGTGTGGCATCGTCGGTCTCGTCGTCACCGGCCTCATCGTGTGGATCACCGAATACTACACGGGCATCAACTACCGCCCGGTGCGCTCGATCAGCCAGGCGTCGGTCTCCGGCCACGGCACCAACGTGATCCAGGGTCTGGCCGTGTCGCTCGAAGCCACCGCGCTGCCGACCATCGTCATCGTCGCCGGCATCATCGCGACCTACCAGTTGGCCGGCCTTTACGGCATTGCCATTGCGGTCACCACGATGCTCGGCCTGGCGGGCATGATCGTCGCGCTCGACGCCTTCGGTCCGGTGACCGACAACGCCGGCGGCATCGCCGAGATGTCGGGGCTGCCGAGCGACGTGCGCAAGTCGACCGATGCGCTTGATGCGGTGGGCAACACCACCAAGGCGGTGACCAAGGGCTATGCCATCGGCTCGGCCGGTCTCGGTGCGCTGGTGTTGTTTGCGGCCTACAACTCCGATCTGGCCTATTTCGTGCAGCAGGCCTCGGTCGAGGGCAGCAGCGAGTTCTCCTACTTCCAGGGCGTCGCCCCGGACTTCTCGCTGACCAACCCCTACGTGGTGATCGGCCTGTTCCTGGGCGGCCTCATTCCGTTCCTCTTCGGCGGCATCGCGATGACCGCCGTCGGGCGCGCGGCGAGCGCCGTCGTCATCGAGGTGCGGCGGCAGTTCAAGGAGAAGCCCGGCATCATGGCCGGCACCGAGCGGCCGGACTATGCCCGGGCCGTCGACATGCTGACGCGTGCGGCCATCCGCGAGATGGTCATCCCGTCGCTGCTGCCTGTGCTGGCGCCGATCGTCGTCTACTTCCTGGTCTATGCCATCGCCGACAAGAGCCAGGCCTTCTCGGCTGTCGGCGCAATGCTCCTGGGCGTGATCGTCACGGGCATCTTCGTGGCGATCTCGATGACTTCGGGCGGCGGCGCGTGGGACAACGCCAAGAAGTCGTTCGAGGACGGCTTCGTCGACGCGGCGGGTGTCAGGCATCTGAAGGGCTCGGACGCGCACAAGGCGTCGGTGACCGGCGATACGGTGGGTGACCCCTACAAGGACACCGCCGGCCCGGCCGTGAACCCGGCGATCAAGATCACCAACATCGTGGCGCTGCTGCTGCTGGCGGTGCTCGCACACCTCTAGGAACAAAGGCCCCGGGCGGCCGTATGGAGCGATCCGGGGCTCGTTTGAAAATTTGCATTGATGGGCGTTGGTCAAGTTCGCCCGACAGCGATACCCGAACGAAAAAGGCCTCCGCGACGGCTGCGTCGCGGAGGCCTTTTTGTTGGTTTCGATCCGACGGTGGGGCCGCCCGATTAGCCGCCGAAGATGCCGCGAGCGCTTTGCGCGGCGCCGGCGCCACTGCCGGTGTCGGTCAGGATCTGGCCGAGGAAGCTCACGTCCTTGCCGCCGGTCGGCGTGGTCCGCGAGATGAAGTCGAAAATCTTGCCGTCCTGTATGCCGTAATTGGCGATCCGCTCGACGCGTCCCTCGGCGTTGAAATAGATCGCCAGGATGCGCTGGTCGACGATCTTCGGCCGCATGAAGGCCACCGGGCGGACCCGCTTCTGCGAGAAGTAGTAGAACACCTCGTTGTCGAAGGTCGCCGTGGTCGATGGGGACCCGAGCGACAGGAGCACCTGTTCGCGGCTGGACCCCACCGGCACCAGGTCCAGCGTCTGCTCGTCGATGATATAGCCTTGGTTCAAGACCTCGCCTGTCTGGCAGCCGCTGACAAGCACCGCGGCCCCGAGGCAGGCGGATACTGCGGCGGGCCGGAGGAAACGGGCTGAAGGGATCACGCGACAACTCCTTATCTGCATGCCGCCGAGTTTCGGGCCGTGCCGCGAAAATGTGGCGGTTCGACGGTGCAGCACGCTCGGTTGGCGATGCTTGCCAATGGCAGCTTCGATAAAGCACCTCGGCGAGCGTTGCAATCGACCGCCTGCTGTGCCACGGCCTTGCCGACAAAGCGATGGCAGGGTCGATGTTTGAACGTCTGAAGGCGAGGAAGCGGAACCGGCAGATCATCGACGACCTGTACGGCGAGATCGTAAGCCACGCGCGAACGCCAGAGCTTTTCGGTGATGCCGGCATCCCCGACACGGTGATGGGACGCTTCGAGGCGCTGGCCATCCATGTCTATCTGATCCTGGCACGGTGTCGCGGGGAGCCGAGTTTGCGGCCTCTGTCGCAGGAGCTCGTCGATCGTTTCATGCTCGATCTCGACCATTCGATTCGCGAGCTGGGCGTGGGCGATCTTTCTGTGCCTAAGCGGATGCGTAAGCTGGCCGGGATGTTCTATGCTCGGGTGGGGGCCTATGACGCGGCGATCGAGGCGGGCGATTCGCAGGCGCTGGAAGCCGCGCTTGCCACCCGCGCCCTGCCGCCGGAAGCCGGTGAGGATGCAGCCCGCCGCCTGGCCGCCTATATGCTGAGCAGAAAATCAGAATATGATGCCGTGCCGAGCGACGCGCTTCGTGGCGGGCGGCTGTCCGACTAGGTCAATCCCATGTCTTCATCGAACAATGGTGGTCCCGCGCCGTTGCACTGTCCGGTTTCCGTGGCCCGGCTTCCTTCGCAGGGCACGACTGTGCGATGCGTTCCGGACGAGAGCGAACGCGCCGCGCTGGCCAACCATCTCGGCATCCCGGCTGTCGAACGACTCGAGGCGGAGCTGATCGCCGCTCCGTGGCGGGCGGACGGCGTTCGCGTGCAAGGCCGACTCGCCGCGAACGTGGTCCAGACGTGCGTCGTGACGCTGGAGCCGGTTCATCAGACGATCGACGAACCGATCGAAGCATTCTACGTGCCGGCTGATTCCCGGTTGGCGCGTCGGATCGAGCGCGACAAGGAAGATCTCGAACTCGATCCCGAGGGCGACGATGGCGTGGAGGTTTTTTCGGGCGAGACCATCGACCTCGGCAACCTTTTGACCGAGGTGCTTTCGCTTGGCCTCGATCCCTATCCGCGTGCGCCCAGAGCGGCCTTCGAGGAGGTCGTCGACACCGACGAGCAAGCCGACGATTCGCCGTTCGCGTCCTTGAAGGTGCTGAAGCCCGCCGGGCCGGACGATCGTGGGTGAGCGAACAAACCTGCTGTTGTCAGCGTCGGCGGAATGGCTATTTTGCGCCGCGCTGCGGTGGTATCCACCGCAGCGGAGAGTGATGAAAGCGAGCAAGTTTTGAATCGAGCCCCCGGTATCACCGTTGCCCTGGACCTGATGGGAGGGGACCATGGCCCTCCCGTCGTCATCCCGGGGGCCGAGATCGCACTCCAGCGCCATCCTGATCTGCAGTTCGTCCTGTTCGGCGAGGAAGCGGCGGTGGCTCCGCTGCTGGACCAGCGTCCGCTTCTCAAGGAGCGATCCACCTTCCATCATTGCGAGCTGTCGGTGCGCATGGAGGACAAGCCCTCCCAGGCGCTGCGCCAGGGGCGCTATCGCTCGTCCATGTGGAAGACGCTGGAGGCGGTGAAGACAGGCGAGGCCAACGTCGCGGTCTCGGCGGGCAACACCGGCGCCCTGATGGCGATGGCGAAATTCTGCCTGCGCACCATGGCCAACATCGAACGCCCGGCGATCGCGGCGATCTGGCCGACGTTGCGGGGCGAGAGCATCGTCCTCGATGTCGGCGCGACGATCGGTGCCGATGCCCAGCAGCTGATCGACTTTTCGGTCATGGGCGCGGCGATGGCGCGCGCCATGTTCGGCATCGAACGGCCGACCGTTGGCCTGCTCAATATCGGCGTCGAGGAGGTCAAGGGGCAGGACGAGATCCGGGAGGCCGGCCGCCTGTTGCGGGTGGCCGAGGCTCCGCATCTGGACTATCGCGGCTTCGTCGAGGGCGACGATCTCGGCAAGGGCACCGTCGATGTCGTGGTCACCGAGGGCTTTACCGGCAATGTCGCCCTGAAGACCGCGGAAGGCACGGCCAAGCAGATCGCCGGCTATCTGCGCTCCGCCATGGAGCGGACGTGGCTTGCCAAGCTCGGCTATGTTCTGGCGAAGAGCGCTTTCGACCGGCTGAGCGACAAGATGGATCCGCGCAAGGTCAACGGCGGCGTCTTTCTCGGCCTCAACGGCGTGGTCATCAAAAGCCATGGCGGCACCGATGCCGAGGGGATCGCCGCGGCCATCGATCTCGCCTATGCGATGACCAAGAACGACTTGCACGACAAGATCGAGCGCGATCTCAACGGCTTCCATTTGAGGACTTCCGACGATACCGCGACGGACGAGGCGGAGAGAAACGCATGAGCGTAACGCGATCGATTGTCGCGGGTACCGGGTCGGCTCTGCCGGAGCGCGTCCTGACCAATCTGGATTTCGAGAAGATCGTCGAAACATCGGACGAGTGGATTCAGCAGCGCACCGGCATCGTCAGCCGTCGGATAGCGGGAGAGGGCGAGACCACCGTTTCGCTGGCCGAGAAGGCGGCGCGCGCGGCTCTGGCCGATGCCAGTCTGGAGCCCTCCGACATCGATCTCATCGTGCTGGCCACGGCCACGCCCGACAACACCTTTCCCGCCTCCAGCGTTCAGGTTCAGCATCGTCTCGGCATCCATCACGGCTTCGCCTTCGACGTACAGGCGGTGTGCAGCGGATTCGTCTACGCGCTGACGACCGCCGACCTCTACATCAAGGGCGGCATGGCGCGTCGCGCCCTGGTGATCGGGGCGGAGACGTTCTCGCGCATCCTCGATTGGGAAGACCGAACAACGTGCGTCCTCTTCGGCGACGGTGCCGGTGCGGTCGTGCTGGAGGCCGGCGACGGGCTCGGCACCAAGGCCGACCGCGGCGTTCTGGTGTCGCGGCTGCGTGCGGACGGCGCCCACGAAAAGAAGCTTTTCGTCGACGGCGGGCCGTCCTCGACGGGCAGCGTCGGCAAGCTGCGCATGGAAGGTCGCGAGGTCTTCAAGCATGCGGTCGGGATGATTACCGACGTCATTGAGGAGTCGTTCGCCGCGCTGAAGATCGGGGCGGAGGACGTCGACTGGTTCGTGCCGCACCAGGCCAATCGGCGCATCATCGACGCCTCGGCCAAGAAGCTCGGCATCGCGCCGGATAAGGTCGTGGTGACGGTCGATGTCCACGGCAACACCTCGGCGGCCTCGATTCCGCTGGCGCTCGATGCGGCGGCCAAGGACGGGCGTATCCAGCGTGGCGACCTGGTGCTCCTGGAGGCGATGGGCGGCGGCTTTACCTGGGGCGCTGTCGTCGTCCGGTGGTAACGACAGGGCTCCGAATCCAAATTACTGAAGGGCTGATGTGAGGAGTTCGGCGAGGTAGTCTGTCGACCATCCTGCGAGTTTACGGCGGGTTTTCAGGGAGTTCTTGTCGGTTGCGTTGCGGATGAGGTTGAGGGCGAAGTGGCGGACGACGGCCATATTCTTGGCGCCGTGGCCCTTTCTGAGGCGGGATTGATCGTCGGCGAAGGTGACGTCGAGCACCCAGTGAAGCCGGTTCTCGATGGCCCAGTGGCCGCGCACGGCCTCGGCCGCCTTGGGGGCGGAGAGGGCGGCGGAGGAGATGAAGTAGCGGGTGTCGAAGCGCCTGCGGTCGGCCAGTTGGGTGCGGCTCTGCACCTTGACGATGCAGGCCGCGTCGGGCAGGCGCAGTTCGCCGGGAAAGCGGCGCTGGCCGACGAGCCAATCGACCTCGCGGAGCACGTGGACAGTCCGCTCCTCGATGCGGCCATGGCCCTTGTCGCATTGGATGTCGGTGTCGATCGTGCCGGCGGGCGCTTCTTCGAAGCAGGCTTCGACCTCGGCCCGCAGCGTCGGCTGGTTGGCCTTCACGGCCAAGAGGTAATCGGCGCCCTCGGCGCGGATGGCACTGGCGATGGTGGCGTTGGTGGCGATGGCGTCGATGGAGACGAGCGCCCCCTCGAGCCCGCCCTCGG
>NZ_JAZHFT010000039.1:0-40611 GCF_036541425.1 Consotaella aegiceratis | reverse complement strand
AGAAAAAGCCGATAAAGCGTCTGACTACAACGATTTGTTCAAGCTGAACGCCTGATGTAGCAAAGCCACTTCTAGTGGCTCAAGCGCAGCGTTCCAAACCTCCGCCTCTGGCGGAGGTCATGACTTTTCAATCGATCGAATTTCGAGACCACGCTGTCGCCGCGTCGTCCGCACTGGGACGTGGAGACTGCGGCATTGCGTGAGCCGTTGGCTTGCGACGATTGCGCCACTGCGCACCTTCGGCACCATCGCACGCGAAACCAGCTGAAGCGTCCGGCCGACAAATCCGAAAGCTCGGCACCGTTTCGGGTCGATACTCTGGGCCTCTGTCCGGCCATCGATCCGGCGAACGCATGAAAAGCCGCGCATGGGCGCCCGCCGGCCTTTTGCGCCGGCGGCCTTCGATCCGGCGTTACTGCTCTCGGGGCAGGGCGTAGGCGATCACGGAATCGCCCTTCTTGGTGCCGAGCGAGCCGTGGCCACCCGCAACGACCAGAAGATACTGCCGCCCGTCACGTCCTTCATAGGTCATCGGCGTGGCCTGGCCGCCGGCCGGAAGCCTGGCCTTCCACACCTGCTCGCCCGTCGTCAGGTCGTAGGCGCGGATAAAATAGTCGAGCGTGCTCGACAGGAAGGCGAGATTGCCGGCGGTGACGATGGGTCCGCCGAGATTGGGCACACCCATCTCGAAGGGCAGAGACACGGGCGAAAGATCGCGCACCGTCCCGTTCTTGTGCTGCCAGACGATCTTGCCGGTGGTCAGATCGGCGCCAGCGACGTAGCCCCAAGGCGGAGCCTGGCAGGGCAGTCCGAGGAAGGACCGGAAGGCCGCGAGCTTCACCGCATAGGGCGCGCCGAAATTTTCGTTGAGCGCGGGCAAGGCACCTTCGGGCGGCGCGTCGTTGACATAGAGCTCGGTCGGATCCTCCCGCGGCACCAGCTGCGAGGTGAAGGCGAGATAGGTCGGCGTGGTAAAGGCGACCTGCCGCTGCGGATCGACGGCAATGCCGCCCCAGTTGAAGACGCCAAAATTGCCGGGGTAGATCAGCGAGCCTTGTTCCGAGGGCGGCGTGAAGCGGCCCTCGTAGCGGTATTGATGGAAGCGGATGCGGCAGACGAGCTGATCGAACATCGTGGCGCCCCACATATCGGCGCCCGTCAGCCTCGGCGGATCGTAGGAGAGAGCCGAGACCGGCTGTGTGGGCGCCGTTCGATCGCCGTCGGCCGCGCCCTGCGGCGCCGGGGTCTCGGTGACCGGCAGCAAGGGCTCTCCGGTCCGCCGGTCGAGCACGTAGAGTTCGCCCTGCTTGGTGGGCTGCACCAGAGCCGGCACGGTCTGGCCGTCGATCGTTAGATCGATGAGGCTCGGTTGGGCGGGAACGTCATAATCCCACAGATCGTGATGCACCGTCTGAAACGCCCAGCGCACCTGCCCGGTCGCAAGATCGAGCGCCACCACGGACGAGGAGAACCGTTCGACCGCATCGCTGCGATTGCCGCCGAACTGGTCCGGTGGCTGGTTGCCGAGCGGCACGTAGATCAGGCCCAGCGCTTCGTCGGCGCTGGAGATCGACCAGCTGTTGGGCGAGTTCGGCGTGTAGGTCTGGCCCGGCGCCAACGGCTGAGTCTGGTCGGGGTTGCCCGAGTCCCAGTTCCACACCAGCGCGCCCGTATTGACGTTGAAGGCGCGGATGACGCCGGAGGCCTCGTTGGTGGAGACGTTGTCGAGCACGGTGCCGCCGACGATGACGAGATCGCGGGTCACCACCACCGGCGAGGTCGAATAGTAGGAGCCGGGATTGACGTTCGGCATATTGGTCCAGAGGTTGATCTGGCCGTTGTCGCCGAAGCTCGGACAGACCGCCCCCGTTTTGGGATCGAGCGCGATCAGGCGCCCGTCGGCGGTGGGCATGAACAGCTTGCCATCGCAGGTATCGGCCGTCCGCGCATTGGCAGCGGCCTGGGGCTGTTCGGCGGCGTTCGGCGCCGCTGGCTGCGGCGTCCCGTCCGTTTGCGACGCGGCGCCGGTCGAATCCGGCGATGCTGCCTCGGCTGGTGTCTGTGCGTTGTCCGCCGTCGATTGCGCCGTTGTCTGGCTGGCGGCCCGCGTCGTCTGGGCCGCCGGCGGCTGGTAGGACAGGCCGCGGCAGGTGAGGTGCTGCAGCGCCAGCTCGCCCTGGATCTTCGGATCGTAGCGCCAGACTTCCTTGCCGGTCACGGCGTCGAGCGCGATGACGTTCTGGTGCGGCGTGCAGAGATAGAGGCGGTCGCCGATCTTGAGCGGCGTCACCTCGTAGGTCGTTTCCGTCGGGTCGCCCGGTTCTCCGCGCTCGTCTCCTGTATGATAGTGCCAGGCGACGTCCAACTGGGCGACGTTGTCCGGGGTGATCTGCGCCAGCGGCGAGTAGCGCTGGCCGTAGGCCGTGCGTCCGTAGGCGTGCCATTCGCCGTCCGGCACGCCGAGATCGTCCGCCATCGCTGCGCTGCGTTCGGGCAGATTGCCCGCGCGCAGTGGCGGATCGTAGACCCAGGAGAAGGCGGCTGCGGCCACCGCCAGAACCAGGGCGAGCGTCAGCACGATGCCGCTCCCGCGAAAGACGCCGGGATGCACGCGGACTCGGTCGAGCGCGTCGCGCACCGTCGGCCGGCCGAGACCTCGCGTGATCCAGGGAGTCAACAGCCAGAGGCCGATGAGCACGACCACGTCGCCGCGCGGCGCGAGCTTCCACCAGTCGAAACCAACCTCCCACCAGGCCCAGGCCAGGGTGCCGACGACGAACAGGCCGTAGATCCACAGCGCCGCAGGCCGCCGGCCGATGAGGAGCGCTGCCGTGACGATCAGCACGGCGCCGGCGACGGCATAGTACCAGCTGCCGCCGAGGACGATCAGCCAGAGACCGCCGGCCGCGAGGCCCAGCCCGACGATCGCCAGGATGGCGCCGGTGATCCAGAGGGCAGGGCGGGCGGATGGTCCCGTCGTATCACTCATGCACTCGTTCTCCGCGGTTCGTGCCGCTCGGTCAGTGTCTCGTTCTGGGCAGGCGCTTCGTGTCGGATGGGCTATTCGTCCCGGAAATAAGCTTCGACCGGGCCGCTCAGCTTGAGCGTCATCGGTTTGCCGAACCGATCCTTGGAATTGCCGGCGGCAACCCGGACCCATCCTTCGCTGACGCAGTATTCCTCGACATTCGTCTTCTCGGCGCCCTTGAAGCGGATGCCGACGCCCCGCTGCAGCGCGTCGTTGTCGAAATGCGGGCTGGTCGGATCGATTGAGAGGCGGTCAGGCGGCTGGTCGGTCATGTCGTAAGGTCCGAAGGTCAGAAAATGGCGTCGTCGCGAGCACGTCAGCAACTAGGTCACGATGCCGGAGCGCCAATCCCTGCGGCTTCCTTGCTTTTGGTCCTGCAAGGCCGGGTGGGGCGCGATGGCGCCAGCCAGGCGAAAGGCGATCGGTGCAATATCGTGTCCACACTTGCACTTTGCGTCGTTGCTTGATCAAAAGAGACGACGAACAAGCCGAAATGCCGGTGCGCCGACGGCGGACCGCGAAGCCAGCAACCGTCGTATCGCGGCCGGCGCGCCCTCACGGCGAGCTTCGGGTCCGCGATTCGGCGCCACGACGAGGACGGATCGCGTGTTTCAGACTTTGGAGAGCCGGTGGCTGGACCGTGCCATGCTGAAGAAGGGCGGTCCCGGCGTTTACCAGTCGGGAGCCATGCCCTACACCGTGGTCGACGGACAAGCCGTCTTTCTGCTCATCACCTCGCGCCGCAGCGGCCGTTGGATCTTTCCCAAGGGATCGCCGATCGATGGCTTGACGCCCTGGCAGACCGCCCAGCAGGAGGCTCTCGAAGAAGCCGGGGTCGAAGGCACCGTCGACCGGGTGCCGATCGGATCGTACCGAACCCTCAAGCGGGGCATCCGCTCCAAGGTGCTCGATGTCGAGCTCTATCCGCTCAAGGTGACGGTGCAGCATGAGAGCTGGCAGGAAAACGGCCAGCGCTATCGCCACTGGGCCATTCTGCCGGAGGCCAAGCGGCTGATCGCCGACAAGGCACTGGCGGCGCTTGCCGTTCGCTTGGCCGAACGGGTTGCCGCACAGCGGTCGTTTGCCACCACGCCGATCGAGTTTCGGACAGCGGCCGAGAGCGATCTCTAGCTGGATCGGATCGTCCAAAACGTTCGGGCTGGCGCTGGCATCGGCCGCGGCGCCGACGGGATTGCCGCTTCGTGCTCGATGGAGCTAGCCCGCCAGGGCGTAGAGCAGCAGGTAGAGCAGCGCCGAGAGCGCCATCGAGGCCGGCACGGTGATCACCCATGCCGCCGCGATGCCCAGCATGTGATGGCGGCGCACCAGCCGGCGCCGCTCGCGTTTCTGGAAGTTCTTGATCGCCTCTTCGGGCGTCTTGTTCAGCTTCGACGTTCTGAGAAACGTCGAGCGCGGCTGGACGCCGGGATTGCGCAGGCCCCGGTTGGACTTGAACTCGCGTAGAAAGCCGACGCCGAAGACGGCGCCGACGGCGATGTGGGTCGAGGACACCGGCAGGCCGAACGCCGAGGCGACGAGCACCGTCACCGCCGCCGACAGCGCGACGCAATAGGCCCGCATCTCGTTCATCTTGGTGATCATCTGGCCGACCGTGCGGATGACCCGCGGTCCGAACAGCGACAGGCCGACGGCGATGCCGACGCCGCCGATCGCCAGCACCCAGAACGGCAGAGCCACCACACTCGCCTCGCCGGAGCCGCTGGCGGCGGCCTGGACGATGGCGGCGAGAGGGCCGACGGCGTTCGCCACGTCGTTGGCGCCGTGCGCGAACGAGAGCAGGGCGGTCGCCATGATCAGCGGCAGGGCAAACAGCGTGCTCACATGCTTGACGCGATTTTCCAGACCGGCCGACCCACGGCGGATCAGAGGGACGGACAGCAGCCAGCCGAGCAGGAAGAACCCGCCGCCGAGCACCAGAACGGTCGCAAGCCCGGGTGACCACACCCGACGCAATCCCTTGCTGGCGAGATACATGGCGAAGGTGCCGGTCATCAGACCGACGAACACCGGCACCCAGATGCGCGCGGCGGCGACCCGGTCCTGCCGGTCGACGATCGCCTTGTCGATGAAGGCGAGCAGCAGCGATGCGATGGCGCCGCCCAGCGCCGGCGAGATGATCCAGCTTGCCACGATCGAGCCGAGCATCGGCCAGGCGACGATATCCGCCCCGGCGGCCGCGATGCCAGCACCGACCACGCCGCCCACCACCGCATGGGTGGTCGAGACGGGCGCGCCGAGAAAGGTGGCGAGATGCGTCCACAAGGCGGCGGCCAGCGAGGCGGCCATCATCACCAGGATGAACTCGGAGGCCGTCATGGCCTGAACCGGGCGGAGCAACTCGCTGGAAATCGTGCCGACGACGTCGCCGCCGGCCAGGATAGCGCCGGCGGCTTCGCAGATTGCCGCGATCAAAAGTGCGCCGGTCAGCGTCAGGGCGCGGCTGCCGACGGCCGGGCCCATATTGTTGGCCACGTCGTTCGCGCCGATGTTGAGCGCCATGTAGGCGGCAGCGACCGCGGCGAGGATCACCAGGTGATTGAGCGGCCCGCTGACGATCGACAGATAGGCGAGAAGCACGGCGCCGATGAGAAAGACGATGGTCAGCCCCGGTGCCGCGGCGGCGCGCGCGTTCGACCGAGTCACGCTCTCCAGGCCGCCGATCTTCTTCAGGTCTTTGTCGAGAGCGCTGCTGGGCACGGATATCCCGATCGTTCGTGGACGGAGCGGCCGGCACGCCGGCTGTCGCCTTTTGCCGTGCCTTCCACCGGCCGTCTCATGATCCATGTCAAGGAGGCAAGACGCGCTCGGCAGGATGCTGGGGATAGACGGAAAAAATGAAACAACCGTCATGCAAACGACAAATCGCGAACGGCGACAATCGAGGTGGCCGCGCCGGTTGAGATCGGTCCGCCGCCGAAGCCGGCCTGAAGCCGGTAGCGCCGGCCGGGAGAGGTGATCGACATGCTGAAGGATCTGGTGGTTCATCTCGACGGGTCGGCCGCCGACACGGTCACGCTGGCCCATGCAGAGGCGTTGGCGGCGCGTTTCGAGGCGCATCTCGTCGGCCTCTACACCAATATTTTCCAGACGAGGTTCATGCCGGCCGACCTTGGCGGCGGAACGTCGGCCGACATCATCGCCGATCTTCTCGCGCAGGCTCGCCAACTGGGCGACGAAAGCGAACATCGCCTGCGCGAGCGCTTCGCCAACCTTGGCGTGGCCAGCGACCTGCGCCGTTCCGACGGTTCTGAAGGCGACTTGGTGCAGGCGATCGCCCATGCGGCTCGCGGGCACGATCTCTTCGTGGCGCTGCGGCCCTACGGAGTCGATGGCAATCGCTGGCCGGAGCTGGTCGAGGCCGCGTTGTTCGCCGGCGGGCGCGGCGTCTATCTGGTCCCGCCGGAGATGGCGAAGCCGGGCAAGCTGGAGACGGTGCTGATCGCCTGGCGCGACACCTTCGAGTCGACGCGGGCAATCGCCGAGGCCATGCCGTTTCTCAAGCGCGCCGCCACGGTTGTCCTGGCCGCCGTCGCGGACACCGAGGAAACCGGCGGCGAACCGGGCGAGGGCGTCGAGGAAATGGCGCGTCACCTCAAGCGGCACGGCTTGGCGGTGGAGCATCGCTGCGTGCGGCGCGAGGGCCGCATCTCCGACGTCATCCTGAAGGAATGCGGCGCGACGGGCGCGGGACCTTCTGGTCATGGGCGGCTACGGCCATACCCGGCTGCGCGAATGGATCCTCGGAGGCACCACCCGAAGCATCCTGGCCCAGGCCCCGCTTCCGGTCTTGATGGCTCACTGAATCCGGGTGAGGCTGCGGCGCATCAGCCGTGCTGCAAATGATGGCGCCTGCGCGGCTGCGGTTTGACAGGCGCGGCGGGCGGACGATAGTCGGGAGCGTCACTGTCCGGGATTTCCATTGCGCGCTCCAATTTCACTTCGGCTGAGGTCTCTGATCTGCCGCTCGGTCATCGCCGGCCTGACGGTGCTGTCTTTGACCGCCTGTCAAAGCGCATCGGGACCGACCGAGGTTCTGCAGATCCCCTCCGTCACGGCCTTGGCCGCGACCGAGCCGCCGAGCCGGATCCTGTCGGGCGAGGTCGAAAAGCGGGCGCCGGCCGCCATCGTCATCGACGCCGCCACCGGCCGGGTGCTCTATGCCGAGGAGGCCGATGCGCTGCGCTATCCGGCGTCGCTCTCCAAGCTGATGACGCTCTATCTCACCTTCGAGCAGATTCAGGCTGGGCGGCTGTCGCTGGACGATGATCTGCTGGTCTCTGCGGAGGCCGCCTCCAAACCGCCTGCAAAGCTCGGCCTGACCGCGGGCTCGACGATCCGCGTGCGCGACGCCATCCAGGCCTTGGCGGTCAAGTCGGCCAACGACGTCGCGAGCGTCATCGCGGAAAATCTCGCCGGCTCCGACGAGGCCTTTGCCCGCGCCATGACGGCCAAGGCGAAGGCGCTTGGCATGAGCCGCACCAATTTCGTCAATCCATCGGGGCTGCCGGACCCCCGGCAGATTTCCACCGCCCGCGACATCGCCCTTCTGGCCCGCGCGGTTCGCTCGCACTTTCCCCAGTTCACGCCGCTCTTCGCCGAGTCCGGTTTCGACTACGGCGGCAAGCACTACAAGGCGACCAACCATCTCCTGGGCAAGGTGCCCGGCGTCGACGGCATGAAGACCGGCTATATCCGCGACTCCGGCTTCCACCTGGTTGCGACCTGCCGCCGCGGCTCCAAGCGCGTCATCGTCGTCGTCCTGGGCGGCAAGACGGCGCGCGCCCGCGACGAAGAGGTCGTCGCGCTGATCGACCGCTATCTCTGACGGATCGATGACGCGCTGAAGCCGGTGCCGGCTGCACCCGCCGCTGTTGCATGATTGTCACATCGACCCGCTAGAAGGCCCCCGTACGACAGAGATCCCGTCGGACTTTCGGAGAGGCAATCATGAACAAGCTGGTAGCACTGGGGCTGGCTTCGGCGCTGATGACGACTGCGGCATACGCCCAGGACATCGCGCAGCAGGACAGCCAATGGTATAAGGATGCGCAGACCAAGATCCAGGAGATGGTCGCGCGGCAGCCGAACACCAATCGGGCCAAGAACGTCATCCTTCTGATCGCCGACGGCATGGGCATCGGCACCAACTATGCCATTCGCCTCTATGACGGCCAGCAGAAGGGCATGATGGGCGAGGAGAACGTCCTGCCTTACGAGGCGTTTCCGAATCTGGCGCTGGTCAAGACCTACAACATCAACGCCCAGACGCCCGATTCCGCCCCGACCGCGGGCTCGATGAACACCGGCGTCAAGCAGCAGTTCAATCTGATCAACCTCAACGAGAACGCTCGCTGGGACGACTGCTCGACAGTCGCCGGCAACGAGCTGACCACCTTCGCCGAGATGATGTCGGAAGAGGGCAAGTCGGTCGGCGTCGTCACCACCGCGCGCATCACCCACGCCACCCCGGCCGCCGTCTACGCCAAGACCGCCAACCGCGATTGGGAAGACAAGGTGTCCGAGGGCTGCACCGCTCAGAAAGACATCGCTAGCCAGCTCGTCGACGCGATGAAGTCCGGCGAGATCGACCTCGCCATGGGCGGCGGCCGCGAATACTTCGTCCCCAAGGGCACCACTCTCGCGGATCAGGAGCAGACCGAAGGCCATCGCCCCGACAGCACCAACCTGATCGAGGATGCGGAGGCTGCCGGCATCCAGTACGCCTGGAACACCGAGACGGCCAAGCAGCTGAAGCTCGACGGCGAGACGCCGGTCCTGGCGCTCTTCGAAGACAGCCACATGAAATACGAGGCCGACCGGACCGACGAGGACGAGCCGTCGCTCACCGAGATGACCCGGATGGCGATCGAATACCTCCAGAACAACAGCGAGAACGGCTATTACCTGGAGATCGAGTCGGGCCGCGTCGACCACGCCAACCACGACGGCAATGCCTACCGGACCGTCACCGACGGCGTCGAGTTCGCCAAGGCCGTCGCCATGGCCGACGAGATGACCGACGACGAGGACACCCTCATCATCGTCACCGCCGACCACGAGCATTCGATCGCCCTCAACGGCTATTGCGGCCGCGGCTCGCCGATCCTCGGCCTGTGCTACGAGGTCGATACCACCAAGATCGAACATGCGGACACGCCGAACCTCGGCTCCGACGGCAAGCCTTACACGGTCATCGGCTATCTGAACGGTCCCGGCTCGGTCCTGATCGAGCAGGAGGGCGGCGCCTATTCGGGCGAGCGGCCGGACCTCACCCAGGAAGAAGCCGAGGACACCGAATATCTGCAGCAGTCGCTGATCCCGATGAGCTCGGAAAGCCATTCGGGCGAGGACGTCGCGGTCTGGGCCAAGGGGCCGTGGTCGCATCTCTTCGACGGCGTCATCGAGCAGAACTACATCTTCCACGTGATGGATTATGCGGTGAGCGCCGGACAGACCGGCTCGAACTGAGGCCGGAGATGGCGGGCCCGGTGGTCGCCGGGCCTGCAAACTTTCATCGACACCGCGTCCTGGAGGGCGCGGTGTCGGCATGGGAACTCCGTCTCAAGGAAGGACCACGATGCGACGTCGCGACTTCCTCCTCGCCGCAGGTGTCGGCGCACTCTGTCCCAGCCTCGCCCACGCCGACGATCCGGTGCGGATGCGCGATCTCTACAACAAGGATCTTTCCTTTTCGGATTACGCGCAAAAGATGGAGGGCCAGCGGATTGCCGTGCAAGGCTTCATGGCGCCGCCGCTGCTTGCGGAATCGAGCTTTTTCGTCCTGACGAAGCGGCCGATGGCCGTCTGCCCGTTCTGTGAGTCGGAGGCCCAGTGGCCGGACGACATCCTGGCCATCTATACCAAGCGGGTCGTCGACGTGGTGCCGTTCAACGTGAAGATCGTCACGCGCGGCCGCCTCGCTTTGGGGCGGTTCAAGGACTCCGAGACAGGCTTCGTCAGCCGGGTTCGTCTCGAGGATGCAGGCTACGAGCGGAGCTGAGTGCAATGGTTCTGCCCCTGCGGGTTGAGGGACTCATAGTTCGCAGTCCGCGTGGACGGGCGATCCTGACTGTCGATCATCTTGCCGTCCAACCGGGCGTCTGTCTCGGCATCCGCGGGCCGTCGGGCGCCGGCAAGTCGACTCTCCTCTTTACCTTGGCGGGCCTGATTCCACGCGCCGAAGGGGCGGTCCACTGGGGCGAGACCGAGCTTATCGGCCTGGGTGAATCCAAGCGCACTGCCTTTCGTCGCAACCATGTCGGTCTGATCTTCCAGGATTTTCTGTTGTTCGAGGAACTGGGACCCCGTGCCAACGCGGCCATTGCCGCCGCCTTCTCGCCGTCGCACGAGCGGGCGCCGATCGGCCGGCGCGCCGGCGAAGTGCTGGCGCGACTGGCGCTCGACGTCGAGGAGCGGCGGACCGTGCGCAGCTTTTCTGGCGGTGAGCGGCAGCGGGTGGCCGTGGCGCGCGCCCTGGTGCACGACCCCGACATCATCCTCGCTGATGAGCCCACCGCAAGTCTCGACCGCGCCAGCGCGGACCGGCTGGTCGACGATCTGGCCGTGCTCGTGCGCGAGACGGGAAAGACGCTGATCGCCGTTAGCCACGACGCTCATCTCCACGCCCGCATGGACCGGATCGTCGACGTCGTCGACGGCCGATTGCAAGGAGAGGAAGAGTGGGGTGCCTGAGGCGGTGATGCTGTGGTGGGAAGCCTTGTCGCCGACCGTGCAGGACGCGATCTGGCTGATCCTTCTGCTGTTGCCGGCCATCGTGGTCGGCGTCGTCGTGGTCGGCGGCTACCGTCCGTTCGGTCTCGCCGGTGCGATGCTGTGGCGGTTTCGCTGGCCGAGCCTGCTGTTTGCCGCTTTGATCGCGGTTTCGGTCGGAATTGGCGTCGGTCTCGTCTCGCAGGAAAGGGCGCTGCGCCAGGGCACGGCGCGCGCGGCCGAAAAGTTCGAGCTCATCGTCGCGGCTCCCGGCAGCGAGATCACCATGTTGCTGGCCGCCGTCTACCTGCAGCCGAGCGACGTGCCGTTGTTGTCCGGGCAGGTCTATGACGAGATCGCCCGTCACGAGCATGTGGAGATCGCGGCGCCGATCGCCTTCGGCGACTCGCTCAACGGCGCGCCGGTGGTCGGCACCACGGCGGAGTTCATCACGCACCTTGCCGGCGATCTCGCCGAAGGACGGCCGTTTACGGCGCCGCGCGAAGCGATCGCGGGCGCATCGGCACCGGTCGGGCTCGGCGACGTCTTCACGCCGCAGCACGGCGTGGGCGGCGAGGGGGAAGAACACAAAGGTTACGAGTTCACCGTTGTCGGTCGGATGTCGGCCACTGGCAGCCCCTGGGATCGCGCGGTTCTGGTGCCGGTCGAGGCGGTCTGGCAGGTGCACGGGCTGGCCGACGGCCATGCGCCGGCACGGTCCGGCCAGCTCGGTCCGCCCTTCGATCCGGACTATTTTCCCGGTACCCCGGCCGTGCTGGTGCGCGCCGACGAACTGTGGGCCAATTACGCGCTCCAATCGGAATTCACCCGCTCCAACACCATGGCGTTCTTTCCGGGCGCCGTGCTGGCCCGGCTTCACAGCCTGCTGGGCGACGTCCGGCAGGTCATGTCGGTGCTCGCCGTCGTCACCGAGATCCTGGTGGCGGCGGGCGTGCTGACGGGCCTCGTCATCATCACCCAGCTGTTCTCCCGGCAACTGGCGTTGTTGCGGGCGCTCGGCGCGCCGCGGCGCTTCGTCTTCGCCGTGGTCTGGTGTTTCGCCGCCGCCCTGATCGCCGGCGGTGCCGCGCTCGGCATCGGTGTCGGCGCGCTGGCGACGCGACTGATCTCCGACGTCGTCACGGCGCGCACCGATATTTTGGTCTCGGCAACGCTTGGCTGGCGCGAATTTCACCTGGTGGCCGCCTTCGTCAGCATCACCGTGATGATGGCATTGGTGCCGGCAGCCGTAGTGCTGGCGCGTCCGGTGGTCTCCGACCTGAGAAGCTGATCGGCAGCGAAGGAGTGGTCCGATGTCTCGAAACTCGTCTCTCGCCCTTATTCTGGCGTGTCTTTCGGTCGCCTGGCCCGCTCTGGCGGAGGACGATCATCATGACGACGATCATCATGTCAGCGAGCTTGACGGCGTCCGCGTGATCCATGCCTGGACCCGCGCGACGTCGGCGCGCACGACGGAGGTGTTCTTCGACGTCCAGAACCGCAGCGATGCCGATGTGGCGCTGACAGGGGGCGAGAGCGGCATCGCCGAAATGGTTTCGCTCGTCGGATTCACGATGAGCGGAGAGGGCGAGGGTACCTACGAGACGCTGCCGTCCGTGCCGATCAAGGCCGGCGGCACGATGAAGCTCGCGCCGAACGGTCTGGCCCTCCAACTCGGCGGTCTGAAGCAAGCCCTCCGGCAGGGCGACGAGATCGAGATCGAGGTCATCTTCGACATTGGACATATGGACGTGCATGTCGAGGTCGAGGCCGCAGACGCCACCCAGCATAGTCACGCCGGCCACAATCATTGATCGCCATCGCCGTGCCGGCCGGTTGCGATGCCGGCTATTCGACGGATCGTCCGGCGGATTGCTCCTGTCGAGCCGTGGGAGCCAGCTTCCGTAGCAGGTGTTGGCGCACGGACGGGGCGTCCCAGTCGACCGGCCCCGCCCAGCGCTCTTCGATGCTTCGATCGGGGCCTAGAAGGATCGTCGTCGGGTAGCCGAAGATACGAAACGTGGAGCCGGGATTGCCGGCCGTCACCTGCCAAGAGGTCAGGCGTTCGACGCCGACATCGTCGAGAAACATCGCCACTTTGTCGTAAGGCGGTGCGTCGACGGAGACCACGATCAGCCGATCCTTCGCCCCGGCCTCGTCGAGCGTTGCGGAAAATCGGTCGAGCGCCGGCAGTTCGACGCGGCAGGGCATGCACCACGTCGCCCAGAGATGCAGGATGATCGGCGCATCCGGCAGCAACGCGTCGAAGGAGACGTCCTGCCCAGCCGCATTCGACACGCGCAAGGTGCCGGATCCGGCCGGCACCTCGTCGTCGGCCCACGATGGCGACGGGGCGACCACAGCCGTGATGATCGCGGCCGCCAGCAGTCGTTTCACCGTCGTCACCAGCATCCCGAGACCCTCTTTGGAATTAGCTGAATTTAAGATAAGCTTCCGTAAATAAAGAAAAAATCGATTTGAGTCGCGCGTCGCCCCCTTCCACAGGCGCGCCATCGCGATAAATGTATCGCAGACACACTTTTCAAAAGATGCGGAACTTTCGCAATGGTCATCAAGGATAATGCGGAGGCCGTTCGCAATCGCGCCTATGCGATTTGGGAGCGAGAAGGGTGCCCGAGCGGTCGCGAGCACGAACATTGGGCGGAGGCGGCCCGCGAAATCGACGCGGAAGCACGCCTGGCCGAACAGGAAGAGGTCCGCCGCGAGGTGGTTCAGCCCTGGAGCGCCGGTCCGTCGAACGAGCGGGAAGCCGAGCGGATGAGGCGGGCACTCTGGGAGCCGCAGCCGCACTGCGTCGAGCTTTTTCCGGGCGAGCCTCGCTACGGCAGCGACCGGCAATCCATTCACGCTCGGTCCTCAGATCGGGTTGCCGGACGGCGTTCGGCGGCCTGATGGCGATTTCGGAGCCGGCTTCGGTCGGCCCCGGCCTTTACCGGGGGCCACGATTCGGGCCCCGGTGGAAGGATTGCAAGTGTTGACGTTAACGCGTTGTCAGATGGGAGGTAATGGCATGACGGTGAAGCATCTTCCCAGCACGCGCTTGGGCCAATCGCCGGATGTATCGGTCGTCGAAGCGATGGAGATCGCATGGGTCGATATCGAAGCCGGCAGGATCACGGTGGTCGACGAGCGCCGGCAATTCGTCTCCGTGGATGTTCCCGAAGGATTTTTCCGTCGCTCGATTCCGGCCTGCGGCGATTTTCTGGTGCGCTACAGCGACGGATACGTGTCCCACGCGTCTGTCGGAAGCAAGCTTATGACGAGGCATGCCGCGCGGCTGGCCGCGCGCAAGCGGATCGGCGCTGCTGCGTGAGCGTTCATCATATGATGGCACGGCAGCGGCCGGCGGTGATGACCGCAGGCCGTGCCGCCGCTGACGTCAACGGCTGACGCGCAGGTTCGACAACGAGTCCGCGATCGCTTCGAAGTCTTCCGCCAGATCGGCGGAGGTCGGCGAATCGAAGAAGTAGCTCGGCTGTGTTGCGCACCCTTGCAGCAGTCCTTTGGTGGTGTTGTCCGGATCGCCGAACGCTACCGTGTAGACGATGATGCCGGCATTCTTCATGGCCGTGCAGATGCTGCTCAAATCGGCGTCGAAGGCCTTGACCATGGCTGAACTCGCGGACGCGCTTGAGGCAACTGTGATCTCGAGGCGTCGATTCTCGTATTGACTGCACCGGGTTTCTGTTTGGCCGTTCGACTTGGTTCGCGTCGTATACTCCGTGCAGGTCCAGTCGTCCTCGTTACTCTTGTCGGTCTCGCCAAAGGCGGTTCGTGACGACGGCATGGTATTATCGCCGTCTGTCATGATGATAGCCGCCTTGACCATGTTGTCTGTGCCGTAGTCGAGCGGCAGGGCGTCGGTATCCATGCTGCCGCCCCACTCTCCGCGCCAGCGTGGGGAGAGCAGGCGCCAGCCCCAGGCGGCGCCGAGATTGATGTGGGTATAACCGGCGGCGTCGAGATTGTTGATGGCGGTCGTCAGCGTCGATTTCGTCGAGGTGAGCGGCGTAATCGCATTCGGGCAGTTCGAGCCGCTATATTTCGTGAAAGGCGCTTCGCTCGGCGGGTCGTCGGTGATCGACAGGTGATCGTAGCGCGCGTCCACGCACCCCGACCAGCTTCCGCCGCTCGACGCCAGCCAGTCCGTGTGCGACGTACCGACATTGACCGTCTGCGAAAATGGTACGATGCCGACGAACAAGTTGTCGACGCTCGTGTTCGAGCCGAACAAAATATTCATGAGGTCGTTCGCTGCGGTCTTCAGGCCGCTCAGCTTGCCGTTGCTGTCCATCGAGCCGGTGACGTCGAGGACCAGCGCCAGCTCCATGCCTGTCGTCGCCTTGGTAATCTCCGTCTGGGCGGTCGCAGTGATCTTGTCATATCCGAACAGGCTCATGAAGACGGTCGGCGCCTCGACCTGGGCTGTCAGGGTCATGACGTCGCCATTGGCGCTCTTCGTCGGAACGAAGGAAACGATCTCGGCGCCGACATAGCCCCTGACGAAGTTGGCCTCGGTGAACTTCCGGGCTTCCGTCGTGAAATCGGTGGTGTTCAGCTTGGCGGCTGCCGACAGGCCGGCCGCATCGATCGCCGACTGCAGGGTCGACTGCATCAAGGCCATGCGGGCCCCGTCCACCGCACAGCCGATGGCGCCGATCAACGCCAGGCTGCTGATGGCGATGATCGGCAGGACGCTGCCGCCGTCGCCGCGAAATGAGCTGCTCGGCGTCGCGCCCGGAGCGTGCCGGGACATGTCTGGCCGGCAGCGCCGCGCGAGGGTTCCGACGCGTCGGAGGATGTCGTGGAACAAGGGGGTCGAACCGTTCATGATTGACCTCAGCATCCCGGCGCTGTCGTCAACGCGCCGAGACGCGGTCGAAAGACGGCGGTTTTGTAGATCGTGGTGTCCTCGATCGGCAGCCAGCTCAGAACGGGCGTGTATTCGTAGAAGACTTCGGCGACGATGACGTCGTCGTCCTCGTCGATCGTCAGATTCCCCGGCAGCGTCGCCGTTTGTCCCACTTGGCCGATCGCACTCATCTGCGTGAAGTCGCCGCCGCCGCTGCACTGCCATTCCACCGTGGGATCCGTCTGATCTTCCTCGAGGGCGACCGATGAAAGAATGATGTAGCCGTTGTCGCTGAAGTCGTCCTTACCCATGACCTGGGCGGACAGATCGAAGATCGCATCGACCAGTTCAGCATTGACGGTGTCTTCGCGGGCAATGGCGTCCGTGACGGTCGTCGCCATCTGGGCCGCCTGGTAATGGGCGACCACGAAGCGGCTGATCTCGACGGTGCCGCACAACATGGTGAGCAGCATCGGCGCCGCCAGCGCCATCTCAACCGCCGCGACGCCCGACCGGCTGGCCAGCGCCGGCAGCACCGAGCGGCGAAGTCGAGACAACAGGGTTTTACGGCATGCGCGAAGAAACTCGGCCGCGATGTTGTTTGCCATGTGAGATTTGCGGGTACCGATCATCGCTCTACGACCAAGGCTCGTTCTGGACGATCGCCGTGGCGGTGAGCGTCAGCACGCCGTCCGTCCCCATCAGATCGCCAATCAACGGCGTGAAGAATGTCCAGGGATAGGTCACGGTATAGACGACCACCGAATCGGCGTCGCCAATGCCGACGGTGGCGCCGTCATATTGGCCGTTTCCGTTGACGTCGGTGTAGTTCTCGCCGTCGTCGCGCACACCGTTTTCGTTGGCGTCGACGAAGGGTTCCGGTGCCGACAGCGTATCGAAGCCGTCATAGGATTTGCTGTCGATGTCGATCTTGCTGGTGTCCATCAGGATGCCAGCCTGTTCCTCGATGATCTGACGCACCAGTTCGTCGCGCGTCGTTTCCGATGTCGAATAGCCCGTGCGCCCGGTCCGCGAGGCCGTGTAGGTCGCATGCTTGAGCATCACGTCCGCCGTCAGCACCAGACCGCCCTCGATCGTCCCCATGAGCAACATGAACAACACAGGAGCGACAAACGCGAACTCGATGGCGGTGACGCCGCTTTCGTCACGGAAATTTCGCCGCGTTCGCTGACCCCAACGAGACGAACCCGCCGCCTTCGAAGGGCGACGGGCACTTGCGGTCGGGGATCGGCGGCCAAACGCCGCCCGGACTGCGCGCAGGTCGAGATGCATCATCAGAAGAGCTTATCGTCCAGCCGTTAACAGTCGCCCTATCGCTTTCCTACAAGTCGAGCGATCGGACGCCATCGTCCCCTGGCGCCGCCTATAGTCGGGAGACGGAGAGGTCGCGCCATTGCGATAAGAACAAACGGCGCTATTTGCTTGCAGCGTCGCCTTGATTGCGGATAACGTGGTTAATGAGGCGGCTTGTTCAAAAAGGCAGCGCCTCTCATTTTCGACTGCCTTGACACGGGGGAAGGCATGACGGTCGCCGACCACGATAAGATCAGCAAGCGCGCATACGAGATTTGGGAACAGGAAGGACGTCCGCACGGCCGGGATCAGGAACACTGGGACCGGGCGCGGACGGACGTGCAGGGCGCATCCGCCCCGGCAAGCGAGCCGGCACCGGTGCTGAACGGTACGGCCGGCGCGGCGGCGCCCGCGGTCAAGAAAACGCGCAAGAGGGCTGCGGCCAAGCCGACCGAGGGCGTTTCGAGCGTCGCGGCGAAAGCTGTGAAAGCGGCCGCGAAGAAGGTCAAGGCCGTGCCCGCTGCCAGCGATGACGCGTCGACGTCCGCCGCCCCGGCCAAGCGCACGCGCACGTCGGTGAAAAAGCCCAAGACCACCGAGTAGTTTGTTTGTAGCTGTGGCGCGGCTTCTGGGCCACGAAGGCCCGATCCTCACCATTCATCGAAGCTCGGCGGGCTGATCGGCGGACTTCGTCGTCGGCCTGGCATTCGGCTTGGTATGGTGTCTGAGTCTCCTGCTCGCGGCCATCCGCGTGGCATCTCATGCGCACATGGCCGCCGACGCTTTTACAGAGCTTGGGTACGAAGTGGCTCGTCGGCGGTGCGCGCCTGCATGGCGGCCTCGGCGAACACTTGGCCGACGCCGATGAGCAGTGGCCGGCCATAGCCGATCCTGTCGACCAGATCACCCAGGTCCGACAGACGGCCGGCATCGCGCGTTTCGTCCTCGCGCGACAGGTTGGCGGCGATCGCTACGGGCGTATCGGCCGGCAACCCTTCGGCCATCAGCCGCGCCGCGATCGCTCCGGCCATGCGCGCGCCCATGTAGAAGATGGTGGTGGCGCGCGGCTCGGCGAGCGCCTGCCAATCGAGGTCGCCCGGCAAACCGCCGCTCTTCGAATGACCGGTCACGAAGCGCACCTGGCTGGCGTGGTCGCGATGCGTCAGCGAGACGCCGAAGGCCGAGGCGAGCGCCGAGGCGGCGGTGATGCCCGGCACGATGGCGGTCGGGATGCCGGCGCGCTTCAGTTCGGCGAGTTCCTCGCCGGCCCGGCCGAAGACGGAGACGTCGCCGGACTTCAGGCGAACCACATGTTTGCCCGCCTTGGCGAAGCGGATCATCATCGCATTGATGTCCTCCTGGCGGCAGCTTTCCCGCGCCGCCCGCTTGCCGACCAGCATCCGTTTGGCCTCGCGCCGCGCCAATTCGAGGATTTCGTCGGAGACGAGGTCGTCGAACAGGATGACGTCGGCCGCCTGCAATGCGCGCATGGCTTTCAGCGTCAGCAGTTCCGCTTCGCCCGGTCCGGCCCCCACCAGGGTGACGCGGCCCCCCGCTTTCGGAGAACGGGCCAGATCCTGGACGAGACGATGGGCGGCATCCTCGGCGAGGTGTCCCGGCGCCTTGGCGGTGAAGGCCCAATCGGCGAAGCGTTCCCAGAAGGCGCGGCGTGGACCGCCTGGCGTCAGGCGGTCCATCACCTCTGCGCGAATGGCGCTCGCCAGCCTTGCCCAGTCGGCGAGGGCGGGCGGGAGCAGGGTCTCGATGCGGCGGCGGATGGCCTGTCCCAGAATGGGCGCGGCGCCATCGGTGGAAATGCCGACGACCACCGGAGATCGATTGACGATCGAGCCGAACCGGAAGTCGCAGAACGCCGGCCGGTCGATGACGTTGACGGGGACGCCTGCCGTCCGGGCCGCCGCGGCGAAGGCGGCGGCCTCATCCTCGTCTTCGCAGTCGCCGATCGCGATCGCCGCGCCACTGAAGACATCCGCATCCCAGTCTCGGTTCATGGGTTCGATCGCGCCGGCCACCGGAGTGCTGGCGAGGAGCGCCTGCATCTCGTCGGACAAGGCGTCGGCGGACGCATAGAGGGCCACATGCGCGCCGGCGACTGCCAGCAGTTCGGCTTTCCAGGCCGCGGCCGCCGAGCCTCCTGCCACCACCACGCGCTTGCCGATAAGATCGTAGAACACCGGCAGGGACGCGAGCGCCGTCATATGCGGCGCGCGGGCACGGGCCTCCTGGGCTTCGCGAAGCCGCAGCGCACGGCTGTGGAATTGGGGGTCGACCATCGAGCAGTCCCTGGATCGGTTGTCGTCGCGTTCGAGCGGCGCAGCTTGGATGGAGCCGCCATTGCCTGGTTTTTCGCAGACTTTTCGCGACCGTCGTCCAAGGATGTCGACGGCCCGGCATCGAAACAAGAACGGAAGTTGCGCCGCAGGGGCCGTGCGGGAAATGTTCGTTCGTAAATGCCGCGACGCCGAGAGTCGCCGGCTCTCCAGCCGTCGCCGCGGGGGCGACGGCGCGGCAGGGGCTTGAATAGCGCCATAACATTAGATATTTCTAATGTAAGAAACGCGCAGGGGGCCGCAGGTACCAGCCGCGTGACCCAGTCTTAATAGATCGGCGGGATTCAGCATGTCAGTTCGTTCTCTCATAGCTGCGGTCGTGATGGTCTTCACGGTCGCTCCCGCGCTCGCCACGGAATACCTCGTAGAGCCGACCAAGGTGGTCGAGACAAAGGCGGTCTTCGGCCAGGTCAAGAGCCGCACCGTGGTGCCGGCACGCGCGCGCATCGGCGGAACGGTGCGCGAAATCACGGTGGACGAGGGCGCCCAGGTGACGGAAGGCCAGGTGATCGCGGTCGTCGTGGACGACAAGCTGGCGATCCAGCGTCGGGCCGCCGCCGCCCAGGTTCAGGCGGTCCGCTCCCAGCTCGACAATGCGCAGACCGAACTGGAGCGTGCTGGTGAACTGCTGGCGCGGGGCACCGGCCCGCAGAGCCGGGTCGATCAGGCGCAGACCCAGGTCCAGGTCTACACCAACCAGCTCGCCGCTGCCGAGGCCGAGCAGGCGGTCATCGAGCAGCAAGCCAAGGAGGGCAGCGTTCTCGCCCCGGCCAACGGCCGCGTTCTCGACGTGCCGGTGACGCCCGGCTCGGTCGTCTTGGCGGGCGAGGAGATCGCCAGCATTGCCGGTGGCGGCTACTTCCTGCGCCTGTCTCTGCCCGAGAGACACGCGGCCGCCATTCGCGAGGGCGACACCGTGGCCGTGGGCCAGCGGACCCTGTCGAGTGGCGGCCGCGAAGAGACGATGGAAACGCGCGATGGCCGGCTCGCGAAGGTCTATCCGGAGATCAGTGGCGGCCGTGTCGAGGCCGATGTCGAAGTGGAGGGCCTTGGCGACTATTTCGTCGGCGAGCGCACCCTCGTCTGGATCCCGGTCGGCCGCCGCTCCGTCATCGCGATCCCGCCGGAAGCCGTGAAAACTCACCATGGCATCGATACCGTCCGATTGACCAGCGGGCAGGGGGCCGCCGAGGTTCCCGTCGTGCTCGGCGAAACGATGCAGACCCAGGAGGGCGGGCGTATCGAAGTGCTGACCGGACTTGTCGCCGGCGACACGATACTCTTGCCTTGAACGTCGACCGGGCCGACTGGTCCGATCCGTTTCAGTCCTCACCGGCTTCCTGGGGAAAGCAGTAGACCGCCTGCAGCGTCTGGATGACCTGCAGCACCTCGGGCTGGGCGATGTGGTAGAAGACGGATGTGCCTTCGCGACGCGACGCCACCAGTCCGTCGAGCCTCAGTCGCATCAGATGCTGTGACATCGGGGCCTGATCGATACCGCCCAACTCTTCCCGCAACTGCCCCACGGATTTTTCGCCGTGACCCAGGGCGCACAGCACGAGCAGCCGGTGCGGATGCGACAGACTTCGCATCAAGCTCGCGGCCCGCTCGGAGGCTGGGATCAGGCTCTTTACATTCATAATTTCTAATTTATAATATTCGAATATACAGCGCAACCAAGAACGCCGTGCTCGATCTCCCGGGCATCGAGACGCCGAAAGACAACCACATGGACACGGCGGATTAGCCCGCCACCCCGATCAACTTTGGAGCAAAGCACATGACCGTCGATCGCGCCGTGCTGGCCCTGGCCGGCACCATCACCCTTCTATCGCTGGCGCTGGGCTATGTTCTCTCGCCTTACTGGTATCTCCTGACGGTGTTCGTTGGCGCCAACCAGATCCAGGCGGCGTTCACCGGCTTTTGCCCGGCTGCCCTCATCTTCAAGAAGCTCGGCGTGAAGCCGGGCGTCGCCTTTTCCTGATTGAGACCGCCGGCCTTGCGTCGCGCGGGCCGGCAGCTGCCGTCTATCCCGGGTCGATCATGCCATATGCCATCCAGCGGGTCCGGCCTCGGTCCGCGCTCGCCGTCGGTTCCGCGCGGGAAGGGAGCCTGACTAGCTTCCCGCCGCATTATATCGGCGCCGATGAGCGCGCCGGTCGCAAGAGCGACGTCATGCCGCCGCGCCTGACCGGCACTCTCGTGACAGGATCGGACCGAGGCAAGGGCTGCGGGGGCATGCCGTCATGAAGCTCGGACTGGCCGGTCGGCTGACCCATGCCTTCATCGCCTCGCCGCTGACACCGCTTCTCTTGATCGCGTCCTTTGCGTTCGGGCTGATTGCGCTGGTCCTGCTACCGCGCGAGGAGGAACCGCAAATCTCGGTGCCGATGGTCGACATACAGGTCGAGGCCGACGGGTTGAAGGCCGAGGATGTCGTCAAGCTCGTCACCGAACCTCTGGAAACCATCGTCAAGAGCATCGACGGCGTCGAGCACGTCTACTCGCAAACCGAGGACGACGGCGCCATGGTGACGGCGCGCTTCCTCGTCGGCACCAATGCCGACGCCGCGATTCTGCGCGTGCACGAAAAGATCCGCGCCAACATGGACCGCATTCCGGTCGGCATCCCCGAGCCTTTGATCGTCGGCCGCGGCATCGACGACGTCGCCATCGTCGTCGTCACCCTGACGGCCGAGGATGGCGAGGCGGGCCATTGGTCGGCCAGCGACCTGACGCGGCTCGCCCGCGAACTGCAGGTCGAACTGGTCAAGCTGCCGGATATCGGGCTCACCTATCTGGTCGGTCAGCAGCCCGAGGAAATCCGAATCGAGCCGGACCCCGAGCGCCTTTCGCTCTACGGCATCACGCTGGAACAACTGACCGGCAAAATCGCCGGCGCCAACCGCTCGTTCCAGGTCGGGCGCATTCGCGACGAGGGCGCGCAGCGCGTTCTGGTCGGCGGCCAGACACTGCAATCCATGCCGGAGATCGGCAATCTGCTGCTCACCGCGCGCGACGAGCGGCCGGTCTATGTGCGCGACATCGCCACGATCACGCTCGCCACCGATCCCAACGAGACGCGCGTCGGCGCCGTCACCAAGACCGAGGACGGTCTCGTGCGCTCGCCTGCCGTTTCGCTCGCCCTCGCCAAGCGGCCCGGCACCAACGCGGTGGTCATCGCCGACGAGATCCTCGAACGGCTCGACGAGCTCAAGGGCGAGATGATCCCTGAAGGCGTGCAGCTGTCGGTCACCCGCAATTATGGCGAGTCGGCCAACGAAAAGGCGAACGAGCTTCTGTTCCACCTCGGCCTCGCCACGATCTCGATCGTCGTCCTGGTGGTGATCGCGATCGGCTGGCGCGAGGCGATCGTGGTGGCGGTCGTCATCCCGACGACCATTCTGCTGACGCTCTTCGCCTCGTGGCTGATGGGCTACACGCTCAATCGGGTGAGCCTGTTCGCCCTGATCTTCTCGATCGGCATTCTGGTCGACGACGCGATCGTGGTGATCGAGAACATCGCCCGGCATTGGGCGATGCACGACAAGCGATCGCGCCGGCAGGCGGCGATCGAGGCGGTCGCCGAGGTGGGCAATCCGACGATCGTGGCGACGCTGACGGTGGTCGCCGCGCTTCTGCCGATGCTGTTCGTGTCGGGCATGATGGGCCCCTACATGAGCCCGATCCCGGCCAACGCCTCGGCCGCGATGATCTTTTCGTTCTTCGTCGCCGTCATGCTGACGCCCTGGCTGATGGTCCGGGTCGGCGGTCATGGAGAGGAGGCCGCCGGCGCAGAAGGGGATGGCCATATCGGGACGCTCGGCCACGTCTACATGGCGGTGGCGCGCCCGGTGCTGCTGTCGCGCTGGCGTGCCTGGATCTTTTTGATCCTCGTCGGGATCGCCACCATTGCCTCTTTGGCGCTGTTCTACACCAAGGACGTGACGGTCAAGCTCCTGCCGTTCGACAACAAGACCGAATTGCAGGTGGTCGTCGACCTGCCCGAGGGGTCGTCGGTCGAAGCGACCGATCGTGTGCTGCACCAGGTGGTGGAACGGCTGGAACCGATCGCCGAGATCACCTCGTTCCAGACTTATGCGGGCACAGCCGCGCCCTTCGACTTCAACGGTCTGGTGCGTCATTATTACATCCGCTCGCGGCCCGAGATGGGCGACGTGCAGGTCAACCTTCTGCCGAAGGGCGATCGGGATCGTGCCAGCCATGCGGTCGCTCTCGACATGCGCGAACGGCTGACGGGCCTGGATCTGCCCGAGGGCACGGCGATCAAGGTGGTCGAGCCGCCGCCGGGGCCTCCGGTGCTCTCGACGCTGCTCGCCGAGATCTACGGTCCGGATGGAAAGACCCGCCGCGCGGTGGCCGCCAAGGTGCGTGAGGCCTTCCAGGCGGTGCCGTACGTGGTCGACGCCGACGATTCGTTCGGCGTCCAGGCCGAGCGGGTGCGCCTGCGCATCGACCAGGACAATCTCGAATATTACAAGGTCGAGCAGTCCGACGTGTACGATACGATCAGCGCGCTCTATTCCGGCACCACCGTCGGCTATTCGCACCGCGGCGACGGCCGTCATCCGATTCCGATCCGCATCGCGCTTGCCAAGGGCGACAAAGTGCTGGACGAGGCGGCGCTGACCACGCCGATACCAGCCAATGCGCTGCCCGGCGTCCGCTCCGTGGTCGAACTCGGCGACGTCGTGTCGGCGCGGCGCGAACCCGCCTCCTATCCGATCTTCCGCCACAACGGCCGGGACGCCGAAATGGTGACCGGCGATCTTGCGGGCGAATTCGAGGCGCCGGTCTACGGCATGGTCGCGGTGGCCGACGTGCTCGATCGGATCGACTGGGGCGACGTGCCGAAGCCGACGATCAGGCTGCACGGCCAGCCGAACGACGAGTCGCGCCCGACGCTGCTGTGGGACGGCGAATGGGAAGTGACCTGGGTCACCTTCCGCGACATGGGCGCAGCCTTCATGGTGGCGATCCTCGGCATCTACATCCTGGTGGTTGCCCAGTTCGGCTCGTTCAAGCTGCCGCTGGTCATCCTGACGCCGATCCCGCTCACCTTCATCGGCATCATGATCGGGCACTGGCTGTTCCATGCGCCGTTCACCGCCACCTCGATGATCGGCTTCATCGCGCTCGCTGGCATCATCGTGCGCAACTCGATCCTCCTGGTCGATTTCATCCGGCATTCGAGCGCGAAGGACCGGCCGCTGATCGACGTTCTGCTGGAGGCGGGCGCCATCCGCTTCAAGCCGATCCTCTTGACCGCCATCGCCGCGATGATCGGCGCGGCGGTGATCCTCGCCGACCCGATCTTCCAGGGCCTGGCGATCTCGCTGCTGTTCGGCCTGGCGTCCTCGACGGCGCTCACCGTCCTGGTGATCCCGGCGATCTACGTGGCGCTGGGACGGGGGCGGAAACAAGAGGGCTGATCCCTCCACCGATCACGATGGCGGCGGCCCCGCCAATGAGGGGCCACCCGCGCGACCATGATCGGTTTGCCGCTGCGGAAACCACGGCTATGATGCCACCTGGGCGTGTGGAGGTGTGGAGCCGATGGCAGACAAACCGGATCCTCATGACTTCTCGGAGATCGAGAGCGCGCTGAACACCGCGTCCGCTCAGGTCGGCGCACTGTGGATCGGCTTTCTGACGATCCTGACCTATCTCTTCATCGCCGTCGGTTCGGTGACGCATCGCGACCTGCTGCTGGAATCGCCGATCGGTCTGCCGATTCTCGACGTCGAATTGCCGCTCAAGGGCTTCTTCTTCGCCGCACCGCTCTTTTTCCTGGTCAACTATTTCTACATTCTCGTCCGACTGTTGATCCTGTCGGGCAAGGCGGCGACCTACAACAGCGAAATCAGGACGGCATTCCCGCTCGCCGCTGACCGCAGGGTGGCCCGCCAGAGGATCGACGGCTTTCTGGTCACCCAATTGCTCTGCGGCTTCCACGACGGCAACAGACCAGGCATTGCCTGGCTGATCCGCGCCGCCGCGCTCATGACGACGGTGGCGCTGCCGATCGTCCTGCTGCTCTTCGTCCAGCTCAGCTTTCTACCGTATCACGACCCGATGCTGACATGGTTCCACCGGGGTTGCGTGGTGGCGGGCCTGTCGCTGATCGTGGGGTTCTGGCCGCCGATCATGACGCCGGCCGGCTTCGAGGGTGGGATAGGGGGCGCCCGCCTGCGCGACCTCTGGCCGAAGGTGCGGCAGCAGGAGGCGGGGGAGACCGGTACGAACAGTGATCCGACGCCGCTGGACAGCCCATCGGCTGGCCGCACGGCAGGGCAGGGTGGCGCTTGGACGGGGCTGCGTATCCTCGGACACGTCTTCGCCGCCGGTCGGCGTGCCGTGCTCCGGCTCATCCGCCGGTTTCTGCCGTTTCTGGTCTGGTCGGGGCGCGAGACCGACCGCGAAGCCATCGGCAGACTGGCGGCCGTGGCGATCTCGTTGTTCGCCATCTTGATCGCGACCTACCCGGGCGAGTGGATCGATGACAATCTCGCCCGGCGCCTTGCCGATCATGTGCGGTTACCGAACCGCTCGCTGGCGCTGGTACCGGCCTCCGAGGCTTTGTTCGAGGGTAGGGTCGACCTCGTTCGCGGCGGCACGCAAAGTTGGTTCGCCAATCGCTTGGTTCTGCCGGACGTCGATATCGTCGACGAGACACGTGACAACTTCGATACCCAGGCTGTCAGCCGCAGTTTGCGTGGCAGAGACTTCCGCAACGCCATCTTCATGCACGGTGACTTTCGAAAGGTCGATTTCACTGGGGCAGACCTGTCGAATGCCGTGCTGGCTCGAGGACGGTTCGATAATGCGCGATTTGGCTGTGACAGCATGGATGGAGCGGAAGCCAACTATATTCCCGGATTGCTCCTATCGATGCATATGTCGCCGCATCTGCTCGGCCTGACCTGCACGAATCTGGCGCACGCGATCATGCCGCTGGCGGAATTGCGCGAAGCCGATCTTCGCGGAGCCCAGCTATTCGATGCTTGGCTCGCCGGGGCCGAACTTCAGGAGGCTTCCCTGGACTGGGCGGATCTCCAGGGAGCAACCGTGTCTTTGGCATTCTTCCAGGGGGCCAGCCTCTATGGCGCTAAGCTTCAAGGGGCATTCCTGAAGCGCGCTCACTTGGAGGCGAGCGACCTGACCGGTGCCGTCCTTCATGGCGCGGTGCTCGCGGAGACTCATCTCGAAGGAGCCAAACTCCATAACGCCCAACTGCAGGGTGGCGACCTGGCTCGAGCCCAGATGCAGGGCGCCGACCTGTCCGATGTACAGCTTCAAGGCGCCAATCTCGTCGCGGCAGAATTCCGAGGCGTTAATCTGAAGGGGGCCTATGTCTGGCGGGCGCGGGGGCGTTCCAGCCCAAATGCCACGACGCAACAGCCGGCCGCTGACGCGCTTCATGATTTGGACGCGTGCGCGCAATGGCGGTCTTCAGCCGATCCTTCTGGTTCATCGGCCTCGGTGGAAGGGCTCGCGCCCGACGTTGCGGCCAAGGTGACCGGGGCGTGGCTGGAACGTGTTCGCGCAGGATCGTTGCGGAACGGCGTGGCGAAACGCCTTGCCCCCTTGACCAAGCCTGCGGATCCTGATCTCGCCACCGAAGAGGCGGCGGCGCCCTTCGAAAAATCACTCGGCCCGTCGCTGAGCGAGAAGCAATATCACCGCGTCGCCGTCGATGAGATCCTGCGCGCTGCCTGTAAGTCCTCCGGCGCCCCTTACGTGGCTCGCGGTATTCTGGCTTACCGCACACCCGGCGAGTTCGGCGATCAGGCGGCCCGCATCGTTGCGGCGTTTCGCGACGCCGAAAGCTGTGCAGGAGCCGAGGGGCTGATCGAAGGCGACTGGGACTATTCCGATTGGACCGACATTGAACTCCCGGCATCGACGTCGGCGCCAGGACAGGCAGCGGCTCCTTGATCATCGCTCCGGCCGTTTGACTTCGGGCATCGTCGGCGCGGTTCCTCGAATATCCTTCCGCCTCACGCCACGCGGCGGCCTTCGCGCCAGACGCCCCGGACCACTGGCACCTTGTCGTTCTCGGCGCGGATGCGCACGAGGTCGGCGCGCAAGCCGAGGGCGATGCGGCCGCGATCGGTCAGGCCGACGGCATCGGCGGGATTGCCGGTGACGAGGCGAAGCGCGTCCGGCAGTTCGGCCTCGCCCTCTTCTGCCATCAGGAAGACCGCCTGCAACAGGCTGAACGGCACGTAGTCGGAGGACAGGATCGACAGCAGGTCCCGACGGTGAAGGTCAAGCGCCGCGATGTTGCCGGAATGTGATCCGCCACGCACCACGTTCGGCGCGCCCATCAGCGTCATCATGCCGGCCTGCCGTGCCGCCGCCGCCGCCTCCAACGTCGTCGGGAACTCGGCCAGGTGGATGCCGAGCGCGATGGACTCGGCCACATGCTCTTGCGTCGCGTCGTCGTGCGAGGCGAGCGTGATGCCGCGTTCTCGACAACGACTGGCGAGTTCGGTCCGGTTCGCCGGCGAATTGCGCTCCGACTGCGCCACACGCTCCCGGCAGAAGGTTTCGAATTCGGGGTCCGAAAGCTTCATCTTCGCCTGATAGTACAGGCGATAGGTCTCGATATCGCGGAACTGTCGCTGGCCCGGCGCATGGTCCATCAGCGAGACCAGCCGGATGCGTTCGTTGCCGGCGATCCGGTCGAAATCCTCCACCACGTCGTCGGCCGACACCTCGCAACGCAGATGGATGTAGTGGTCGGCGCGCAGGCGGCCCTCGTCGACCGCCTCGCCGATCGTTTCGGCCATAGCGCGCATTTCTTCCGCCCAGGCCGTGCTGTCTCCATCCGTGCCGACGCGCAGCGCGTCGAAGACCGTGGTGATGCCGGACGCGGCGATCTGCGCGTCATGGGCCTGCACCGCCGCCATCTTGTTCCAGCGCACCGTGGGGCGCGGCAGAAAGTGGTTCTCGATATGATCGGTATGGAGTTCGACGAGGCCCGGGATCAGCGTATCGCCCTCCAGGTTCTCGCCCGAGCCGACACGTCCTTCGCCGATTTCTGCGATCTGTCCGTCCCGCACCACCACGTAGCCGTCGATGACGGACTCGGGCAGGACGACCCGCGCATTTTCCAGAATGAACTCGTTTGTCACGACAGGCTTTCCGCGGGTGGAGCGAAGGGATGGACCGAATGGACGACGAAGGGCGCACCCGGCTCCGGCTCGACGAAGAGTGCGAGCCGATCGACGGGCAGCGACACGCCGTCGAAGCGGGCGAAGCGATTTTTCAGCGTCGTTTCCATGACCTCTTGGTCCGCTTCGGCGATCGGTCCCGTCAGTGTCATATGGAAGCGAAACTCGTCCATGACATAAGGATAGCCCCACTTTTCCAGGTTCTGGCGCTGACGACGGCTCAGTCGCTCGGGCTGCCGGCGGGCAATCTCGTCGCGGCTTGCAGGCGCCCGGACGACATCGAACTCTCGCACCACGGCCTCTTCCAAGGCGTTCAGGGCCGTCGGCTGGGGGGCGGCGACGAACGCGAAGAACGCGCCGAGCCTGTCGATCGCCACCCGATCGATGCGGAAGGATTGTCGTGCGGCACAGAAGACGGCCATGTGCTGGGTCAAGTCTGCCAGCGTGCAGCCCTCCGCCAGCCGGAACGGCGCCTTGACGGTGGCGTGAAAGCCGTAGCGCGCGGGAGCGGCGACCCGCGGATCGAGATCCGGGTCCGGCTCGCGCGTCGGCCCGCCGGTGAAGGCGTCGCGCCCGAGCCAGACCGCGGCGGCCCGCGTCAGCTCGGCGTCGTCCGGCGGAGTGAAGTAGATGGCTGCGCGCATGGTCGGCTCGATCGGATAGTCTGGCAGGGAGATATTCAGTTCGGGGTGGTCGGCAATGATGCCGGGCAGGGTTTCCGCCGTCAGGCCGATCCGCCGCATTCCTGGATGATTTCGGCCAGCGCTTCGAAGTCCCGGTGGCGTACCGAGGATCGGCGGAACGCCAGGGCCAGCGTCCGCGTCGGCGTGGGCTTGGCAAGCGGCAGAACCGCAACGCCGCCGCTGCGGCCTTCCACGGTCACGGCGATCTGCGGAATGAGGGTCACCCCCAGGCCTTCCGCGACCATGCGCAGGATCGTCGTCAGGCTGGTGGCGCCGAAGCTCGCCAGCCGATCGGGATCGGCGATCTGACACACCTTCAGGGCCTGATCGCGCAGGCAATGGCCCTCTTCGAGCAGGATCAGCCGTTCGCAGGCGATGGCGCCGAGCTGGACAGGGAGAGGGAAGCGGCCCGCATCCGTTTCGGGGACGGCGAGATGAAAGGGGTCGTCGAACAGCGGGATGAGCTCGATGCCGGATTGTTCGTAGGGCAGTGCCAGCACCACGCAGTCGAGTTCACCGGCGTCGAGCGCATCGAGCAGCGAAGTGGTGACGCTTTCGCGGATCTCGACCTCGAGCTGCGGCCGGCGCTCGCGCAGGAGCGGCAATAGCGCCGGCAGGAGATAGGGCGCGACGGAGGCGATGAAGCCGATCTTCAGGCGCCCGCTCAACACCTCGCCATGGTGGCCGGACAGTCCCTCCAGGTCGCGGACCTCCGCCAGGATGTGGCGCACACGGGCCGCCACCACGCCGCCTTCGGGCGTCAGAATGAGGCCATTCGGCCGTCGTTCGACCAGCGGCCCGCCAAAAAATTCCTCCATCTGCGCGATCTGCGCCGACAGGGCAGGCTGGCTGATATTGAGGCGGCGAGCGGCCCGTCCGAAGTGCAGTTCCTGGGCGAGGGCGTCGAAATAGCGCATCTGTCGAATAGTGATCATTGCCATAAGATAACCTGATCGGGCTATCGAGAAAATACGATTGGAAATTATCAGCCTGATATGTTGGAACGGCTTGGAACGGTTTTAAAAAGCGAGGGAGGCCATCATGGCAGACCGCAAGACAATGACCACGTCGGCCGGCGCGCCGGTACCCGACAACCAGAATTCGTGGACTGCGGGGTCTCGCGGTCCGGTGCTCCTGCAGGACTACCAGCTGATCGAGAAGCTGGCGCACCAGAATCGCGAGCGGATCCCGGAGCGCGTGGTGCACGCCAAGGGCTGGGGCGCCTACGGTGTTCTCAAGATCACCGGCGACATCTCCAAGTTCACCAGGGCCAAGGCGCTGCAGCCGGGCGCCGAGACGCCGATGCTGGCCCGCTTCTCGACGGTGGCCGGCGAGCAGGGCGCGGCCGATGCCGAGCGCGACGTGCGCGGCTTCGCGCTGAAGTTCTACACCGAGGACGGCAACTGGGATCTCGTCGGCAACAACACGCCGGTGTTCTTCGTCCGAGACGCCTACAAGTTCCCGGACTTCATCCACACCCAGAAGCGCCACCCCAAGACCAACATGCGCTCGCCGACGGCGATGTGGGACTTCTGGTCGCTGTCGCCGGAAAGCCTGCATCAGGTGACGATCCTGATGTCGGACCGCGGCATCCCGACCGATCCGATGCACATGAACGGCTACGGCTCGCACACCTACTCGTTCTGGAACGACGCGGGCGAGCGCTATTGGGTGAAGTTCCACTTCAAGACCGAACAGGGCCACAAGCACTTCACCAACGAGGAGGCCGACAAAGTTATCGGCAAGACCCGTGAGAGCTATCAGGAGGCACTCTACGGCACGATCGACCGCGGCGAATTCCCGCGTTGGAAGGTCCAGGTCCAGATCATGCCGGAGCTGGATGCCGAAAAGACGCCCTACAATCCGTTCGACCTCACCAAGGTGTGGCCGCATGCGGACTACCCGCCGATCGACATCGGCTATTTCGAGCTGAACCGGAATCCCGAGAACTATTTCTCCGAGATCGAGAACGCGGCCTTCTCGCCGTCCAACATCGTGCCGGGCATTTCCTGGTCGCCGGACAAGATGCTGCAGGCCCGCATCTTCTCCTATGCCGACGCGCACCGCTATCGCCTCGGAACGCATTACGAGACGATCCCGGTCAACCGTCCGCGCGTCGAGGTCGCGCACTATCATCGCGACGGCGTGATGAACACGTTCGGCGGCATCATGACCGGCAATCCGGATGCCTATTACGAGCCGAATTCGATGAACGGCCCGGCCGAGGATCCTTCCGCCAAGGAGCCGGCGCTGCGCATCAGCGGCGACGCCGACCGCTACAACCACCGCGAGGGCAACGACGACTACGGCCAGGTCACGGCGCTCTTCAACCTGTTCGATGCCGGAGAAAAGCAGCGCCTCTTCGCCAACATCGCGGCCGCGATGAGCGGCATTCCCGAAGAGATCGCCGATCGGCAGATCGCCCATTTCGACCGGGTGCATCCGGATTATGGCGCGGGCGTGCGCAAGGCGCGCGCGGAACTGACCGGCCGCGAGCCGGCCATTTCGGTGACGCCGAACACGCCGCAGGAAGCGGCGGAATAGACCATCGGACCGAGAAAATCGGCGGGAATTGGCAGGCGCGGGAGACCGCGCCTGTTTTCGTTGTGTCCCATCCTGGCGGCCGGGCGCGGCGCCGTGCCGTTTTCGGGTCTGTTTTCTTGCCGCCGGACGTGCCACAGAGGGCGCTGCCGACCAGTGCATGGGATGGGACGAATGAGACTTGGCGGACGCATGGCCGCGGCGATCGAGGTGATCGAAGATATCGAGGCGCGCCGCCGCCCGGCGGCGGACGCGTTGAAGGATTGGGGCCTCGGCCATCGCTTCGCAGGCTCCGGCGACCGCGCCGCCATCGGCAACATCGTCTACGACGTGCTCAGGAAACGACGCTCGCTGGCCTGGCGGATGGACGACGAAGCGCCGCGTGCGCTGGTCTTCGCCGCCATGCTCACCGTCTTCGATCAGACACCTGAAAGCCTGGCTGCGGCGCTCGACGGCGATCGTTTCGCGCCGGAGATGCCGAGCGAGGCAGAATTCCAGCGGTTGGCGGCCCGGGACCCCCATGAAGCGCCGCCGTCGATCCGCGCCGACCTGCCGGACTGGGTGGTGCCGCTGTTCGAGCAGGGGCTCGGCGCCGACTGGGTCGACGAGGCGTCGTGCCTCGCGGAACGGCCGCCGCTCGACATGCGGGTGAATACCCTGAAGGCGGAGCGCGGCAAGGTGCTGAAGGCGTTGGATCGCTTTGGTGCCGCCGAGACCGGCTTCGCGCCGTCCGGGCTTCGCATCGCACCGATTACCGGCGACCGGCGACACCCGCACGTGCAGGCCGAGGCGGCCTTTCAGAAAGGCTGGTTCGAGGTTCAGGACGAGGGCTCGCAGCTCGTCACGCTCCTCTCGGGCGCGAACCCGGGTTCGCAGGTGCTCGACTATTGTGCCGGTGCGGGTGGCAAGACGCTGGCGCTCGCGGCGATGTTGGAAAACACCGGGCAGATCCATGCCTATGACGTCGACCGCCAACGCTTGGCGCCGATCTATGATCGCCTCGGTCGCGCCGGCGCACGCGACGTCCAAATTCACGATCCGCGCGCCGACCTGTCGGACCTGACCGGGCGCATGGACCTCGTTCTTCTCGACGCGCCCTGCACAGGAACCGGGACATGGCGTCGCCGGCCGGACGCCAAATGGCGCTTGAGCGATACGGCGCTCGACAAGCGGCTCGCCGAGCAGGATGCGGTATTGGATGCGGCCTCTGCCTTCACCAAGCCCGGAGGCCGGCTCGTCTACATCACCTGCTCGTTGCTGCGCCCGGAGAATGCCGGCCGCATCGAGGCCTTCCTGGAGCGCCATCCGGAGTTCGCGCTGCTGGATGCCACGCGGTCGTGGTCGGAGGCGTTGCCGGACAAGCCCGCTACCTATCGCGCCGACACGATCGGGGAGGGCGCCGTCCTTTCGTTGACCCCGCGCCTGACCGGTACGGACGGGTTCTTCTTTGCCGCTTTGGAACGGAGATCGACATGAACCGCTGGTGGTCGCTCATTGGCTTCCTCGCTCTGACGCTGGGCGGCGGCTGGCTGATCGGCTCGATGACGGAAACCGCCGGCTGGTACCAGGCCCTTGCAAAGCCGTCCTTCACGCCGCCCGACTGGCTGTTTCCCGTGGCCTGGACGGCGCTCTATATCCTGATCGGCATTGCCGGATGGCGCGTGCGCGAAAAGCGGCTGGCCGATCTGCTGTCGCTCTGGTGGATCCAGCTGGCGCTCAACTTCGCATGGACGCCGGTCTTCTTCGTCGTCCACATGATCGCCCCGGCGCTCGTCATCATCTGCCTGCTGTTGGGTGCTGCTGTGGCCTTCGTCGTCATGGCATGGCGCCATGATCGGCTGGCGGCACTCTGCTTCGTTCCCTATGCTCTGTGGGTCGCCTATGCCGCCGTTCTCAATGCGGCCATCTGGTGGTTGAACTGACGTCACTGGACGCGGAAGAGGGTGCTTCATGTCTCTGGCGGAAAAAGCTGAAATCGCCGTCGACGCCATTGCCGGGCGGCGTGTCCTCTTCGTCATGGCCGCCCATGCCGAATACGGCTCCCGGCTGAAGCGGCGAATTCGACCGGTGATGACCGGCGTCGGCCCGATCGAGGCGGCACTGGGGACCGGTCTGGCGCTCCAGGCCCTCGTCGATGCCGGTCGCCGGCCCGATCTCGTGGTCTCGCTCGGCTCGGCCGGCTCGCGCGCGCTGGAACAGGGCGAGGTCTATCAGGTCGTGTCGGTCTCCTGGCGCGATATCGACGCTTCGCCCCTGGGCTTTACCAAGGGTGTGACGCCGTTCGTCGATCATCCCGTGGATACGCCGCTGCCGACGCCGATCGCGCAGGTCGCCAGCGCTCGACTGTCCACGGGCTCCAACATCGTCTCCGGTCCCGCCTACGACGCCATCGACGCGGAGATGGTGGACATGGAGACCTTCGCGGTCCTGCGGGCCTGCCAGCGGTTCAGCCTGCCGCTTGTCGGTCTGCGCGGCATCTCGGACGGCGCGGCCGAACTCCATCACTACGACGACTGGGCGAGCCTGCTGTCGCATATCGACGAACGGCTCGCCGACGCCATCGATCAGCTCGAAGACGCGCTGCCCGCATTTTTCGAAACGCAGCAATCCTGAGAAGGAGCGCGGGCATCGACCCGCGCTCCTTTTGGGTCGTTATTCCGCCTTCAGGAAGTCGCCAACCTCGAGCAGCACGAACTCGTCGTCGTCCGCCTTGTTTAGCGCACGGCCGGCCGAGAACGGAAAGTTGTTGTCATTGCCGACGATGATGTGGGTGTCGTCCGCCTTGTCGACGTTCTCGATGGTGACGAAGGGCATGTCGTAGCCGCCCTCGACGCCGCCCTGGCGCGCCACGCCTTGCGGATCGCGGATATCGAGAAGATCGATATAGCCGATCTTGCGGACCGCCTGGCCGGCGTTCTCGTCGGTCAGCTCGATCTTGGTGATCCGCTTCAGCTTGGCCGGCGTCGCGAAGCAGTCCGAGGCCGGCTCGCCCGTACAGGCTTGGTCGGCCCGGCCGGCGCCGTTGTCGCGCTCGATGATCAGACCGTGGCTGTCGTCGATCATGTTGAAATCGCCGATCGCCACGCCGCCCTCGGCCAGCGGATAGAGCCAGGATCGGCCCGTCCAGTCGCCTTTCGTTGTGTCGAACTCGACGATGCGGAGCGCGGTGCGCCCGTCCTCGACGGTTTCCGCCTTGCCGTCCGTGTAGAGGGGGCCTTCCAGGAGGCCGTAGAGGCGCGATCCGTCCGGCGCGATCGCCATGCCTTCGTAACCGCCCGAGCGCTTCAGATTGAAGGCGGGCATCGCTTCCGTCGGATTGCCGGGCAGCCGGATGGTCGGATTGTCCGGCGAGAGAACGTCGATGTTGCCGACCTTGGTCGGATGCACCTCCTGCAGATGGCCTTGCGAGTCGAACTTCAGGATGTAAGGGCCGAACTCCTCGCCGACCCAGAAGCCGTCGGCCACCGGCTGGATCGATTCCACGTCGAAATCGGCGCCGGTGAGATAGCGCGTGTCCGAGCCCTCCATGGTGATCGGGAAGGGCGCCACCTTGTCGGGGTCCGACAGGAAGATCGTCTCCTGGCGATCGACCGTGCCGGCGTCCCAGTCGAAGGCGAGATGATGCAGCATCAGCATCGAATCGCTGGAATTGATCTGCGAACCGAAGCCGTTGTCCGACAGGCTCCAGAACGTGCCGTCGTCCATCGCCTTGATGCCGGAAAAGCCCTGAAGGCTCTGGCCCTCGATCGGAAGGCCGTAGCCGGTGGCGCGGACGCCGTCCTTGCCCTTCATGGCGCCGAGTTCGGCCGTGCGCTTGCGATCGGGTGTGGTGAATTTGCCGGCCTGCCGGAGATGGGCCGGAGCGTCTTCGGGGACGGCGACGGCCGAATCGGCCGGCAGGATGGCCTGGGCCGCCAGCACGGCCTCGAACCGGTGTCCTTCGGAGGATTGAGCCAGGACCGGCGGCGCGAGGTGGAGCACGGTCAGGGCCGTGGCGGCGGCGAGAAGCGGTTTCATGCGCGGTTTCTCCTGATGATGGGACGCAAGGAGAAAATCCGCTTTGGGTAACGCGCGATTGACGCCGCGATGACGGCTCGGTGACGATGATGGACGCTTGAACAGAAAAGGGTCGGCATCGCTGCCGGCCCCGGGATTCCCTATTGCATCGATTGGCGGCTGCAACAGCAGCGCCCATCGGTTGGGCCGTCAGGCGGCTTTCTTGTTGACCTTGGATTCGGCGATCTTCGTCAACTTGTCGTCGGCCGCATATTCTTCCTTCAGGGTCTCGCCGAGAAGGTTGATGGCCTCCTTGTGGCCGAGCGTCTCGGCCCACGACACCAGCGTGCCGTAGCGCGTGATCTCGTAGTGCTCGACGGCCTGGGCCGCGGCGATCAGGGCGGCATCGAGGGTCTCGGTGTCCTCGATTTCGTCCATCAGCTCCTCGGCTTCCGAGACGATGCCCTCGATGGCCGGGCATTTCTCGGCTTTCGGCTTTTCGCCAAGCGCCTTGAACACGGATTCCAGACGATCGACGTGTCCTTTGGTCTCTTCGAGATGACTTTCGAAGGCTTTCTTCACGTCGGCCGACGCGACTTTCTTCACCATCTTCGGCAGAGCCTTGGTGATGGTCTTCTCGGCGTAGTAGATATCCTGCAGGGTATGCAGAAAAAGGTCGTCCAGCGTCTTTACGGGCATGGTCAACTCTCCTGAAAAACAATCGGCCTTGCTGGCCGTCGCCTGTCAACGGACCTTCTTCGACCACGTTCCCCGCTGCCGCAGGCTGAATCCATAGCTGTGACTGAAGCATCGCGCCATCTTGCCTTCCGCCCGTCTCTTGCTTAAGGCCTCGTCATGACAGCCCATCCAGAAACCGTCCTGATCATCGACTTCGGCAGCCAGGTCACGCAGCTGATCGCCCGGCGCGTCCGCGAAGCCGGCGTCTACTCCGAAATCGTCCCCTTCCAATCGGCCGAGGAAGGTTTTGCCCGGCTGAAACCGAAGGCGGTGATTCTCTCTGGATCGCCCGCGTCGGTCACGGACGCCGACGCGCCGGGCGCGCCGCAATCGATCTTCGAATCCGGCTTGCCGGTGCTTGGGATCTGCTACGGCCAGCAGACCATGTGCGCCCAGCTCGGGGGCCATATCGAGGGCGGTCTCCATCGCGAGTTCGGCCGTGCCTTCGTGGAAGTCGAAAAGGCCTCGCCGCTGTTCGATGGAATCTGGGCCGAGGGCACGCGTCATCAGGTCTGGATGAGCCACGGCGACCGGGTCACCCGTCTACCCGAAGGGTTTGAGGTGATCGCCGTCTCGCCGGGGGCGCCGTTCGCCGCCATCGCCGATGAGCGGCGCCGCTTCTATGGCGTGCAGTTCCACCCCGAAGTGGTGCATACGCCGGACGGCGCGCGACTGATCTCCAATTTCGTCCACCGCATCGCCGGATGTGCCGGCGATTGGACGATGGCGGCCTTCCGCGAGCAGGCGATCGCCGACATCCGCGCCAAGGTGGGATCGGACAGGGTCATCTGCGGTCTGTCCGGCGGCGTCGACTCGGCGGTCGCGGCGGTGCTGATCCACGAGGCGATCGGCGACCAGCTCACCTGCATTTTCGTCGACCATGGCCTGCTCAGGATGAACGAGGCCGAGGAGGTCGTCGATCTCTTCCGCCGCGCCTACAATATTCCGCTGGTTCACGTGAAGGCGGCCGACACCTTCCTGGGTGCGCTGGAAGGCGAATCCGATCCCGAGGTCAAGCGCAAGACGATCGGGCGCCTGTTCGTCGAGACGTTCGAGGCGGAAGCGAAGAAGCTCGGCGGCGCCGATTTCCTGGCTCAGGGCACCCTCTATCCGGACGTGATCGAAAGCGTCTCCTTCACCGGCGGCCCGTCGGTTACGATCAAGAGCCACCACAATGTCGGCGGCCTGCCCGAGCGCATGAACATGAAGCTGGTGGAGCCGCTGCGCGAACTCTTCAAGGACGAAGTGCGGGCACTCGGCCGCGAACTCGGCCTCCCGGAAGCATTCGTCGGCCGCCATCCTTTCCCCGGACCCGGTCTCGCGATCCGCTGCCCGGGCGGGGTGACCCGCGAAAAGCTCGACATCCTGCGCCAGGCCGACGCGATCTATCTCGACGAGATCCGCAAGGCCGGCCTCTACGACGCCATCTGGCAGGCCTTCGCCGTTCTCCTGCCGGTGCAAACAGTAGGAGTGATGGGCGACGGGCGCACTTACGAATATGTCTGTGCGCTGAGAGCCGTGACCTCAGTCGACGGCATGACGGCCGACTTTTACCCCTACGACATGGAATTCCTGGGCAGCGCGGCAACCCGCATCATCAACGAGGTGCGCGGCATCAACCGCGTCGTCTACGACGTCACCTCCAAGCCGCCGGGCACCATCGAGTGGGAATGATTCAGGCCGTGCCGGGAATATCCGGCGGCGCGCCGGGATGCGATACAAGTCATTGAAAGAAATAATAAATATCAACATGGCCTTTCGTGAGCTATCACCCCGCAAGCGTTATGGATGACGGACCGGGCGACGGACTTTCGAAACCTTGCTGCAGATCGAAAATGAAAATACCGTCAACGATGTGAAAGCCGCTGACGGACTTTTTTTGAGCTTATCGCGCTGAAAGTAAATGGAATTTTCTGTTCAGATGGTGCGAAAATGCCCTGACGGACATTTCAGCGACTTTCCCTCGATTTTCCACTGATATCGGAGGGAATATGCTGACCGATACAGCCCTTAAGGCTTTGAAGCCACGAGAAAAAAAGTATAAGGTGACGGACCGCGATGGCCTATACGTGCTCGTCATACCGACGGGAGCCATCAGCTTCCGCTATGACTATCGGGTGAACGGTCGCCGGGAGACGGTTATCCTTGGCCGGTACGGACCCGCTGGCCTTTCCCTGGCGCGAGCGCGGGAAAAGCTGATCGACGCGAAGCGGGCAGTTCAGGAAGGACGTTCTCCGGCGCGAGAGAAGCAGCAGCAAAAGCGACGTCTGAAGGAAGCGAAGAGCTTTGGCGAGTTCGGGGAGCGCTACTTCCACGAAGCTCCGATGGCCGACAGCACGCGCGCCATGCGCCGGACGATCTATGAGCGCGACATCGTGCCGAAGTTCCGCAAGAGGCTGCTCACAGAGATCGAACCCGATGACCTCCGAGTGCTATGTGGCAAGGTGAAGGATCGGGGCGCTCCTGCTACTGCAATACACGTCCGCGACATCGTCAAGCAAATCTATGGGTTCGCCATCCTGCATGGCGAGAAGGTCGCCAACCCTGCGGATGAGGTCGGCCCCTCGTCGATCGCTACCTTTGTACCGAAGGACCGGGCGCTCTCGCCTGCGGAGATACGCATCATGCTCAATCAGCTCGAGCATGTCGCAACGCTGCCGACGATCCGGCTCGGCCTGAAGCTGATCCTGCTGACGATGGTGCGCAAGAGCGAGCTGCAGGATGCGGTCTGGGACGAGGTCGATTTCGAGAACGCGGTGTGGTCGATACCGAAGGAGCGCATGAAGCGATCGAAGCCGCATAACGTCTATCTTGCCCAGCAGGCGCTCGACATCCTGGTCGCCCTCAAGACCTGCTCCGGAAATTCCAAGTATCTCCTCCCGTCGCGCTATGATGCCGATGCACCGATGTCGCGCGCCACGTTCAACCGCGTCACGATGGCCATCATCAAACGTGCAAAGGACGAAGATCTGCCGCTAGAGCCGTTCACGGTTCATGACCTGCGTCGGACCGGATCGACGCTGCTCAACGAACTCGGCTTCAACAGCGACTGGATCGAGAAGTGCCTGGCGCACGAAGACGGCCGCTCGTCCCGAGGTGTCTACAACAAGGCCGAGTACGAGCATCAGCGCCGGCACATGCTGCAGGAATGGGCCAATTTGGTGGACGCTTGGGCTGCTGGGCAGAAATATGTGCCAACCCTCTATCCGCCGTCGATGGACTTGCTGACACCGGACCCTAGCGTTTGACGGGCCGGGTCTTCCGCAGGCGGACGTCCGGCATGGGCGCCCGCCGCGTGGCCTTGGCATCCGACGCCTTGCGCCGTTTTTCGAGCCATTCTTCGACCTCGGCCAAATCCCAAACAACAGAACGCGATGTGAGATAAAACCGACGGGGGAATTCTCCTCGCTGTTCCATTTCATAGATCGTCGTATCGGCTAGCGGCACGATTTCGCGAAGTTGGTGTCGCCGAATCGTCCGCCTGATGGTTGGTTCCGCGGGCCGGGTCATAAGTGTTCTCCTCGGAATGAATGTCTCCCGATAGAAAGCGATGGTGCCGGTGTGATGGAAGGCTTGGTTCGAAGCCGTGCGGCAAAAGGAAGGCGTGGCGTAGAAATCGGATGGCGCTGTCGCTGCGATATTGCCTTCTCTTGCGTGGCCGATCGGATGAACTGGCGGCAGTCTTTTGCTTGAGGCGCTCTGCTCGGTCGGATTGGGCGGTCGGCCCGAACAACGTGTAGTGATCGTTGCCGGGACGGGGACCAACAAGATGGCGCCGACACGCTAAAGCAAAATCTACGATCGGAAGCCCGAGCCGGGCTATCTGAACTCGATGGGGTCATGGGCGAACGGTGGCAGGTGTATAACTACAGCTATTCGTTCTTCGCGGCGTTGATCGCATTCTGTCGGTGGACATCTATGTTCCCGGCAGCCCGCCAAGGGCGTAATCGCCTTTGTACGGATTACTGCTTCTACAAAAGAAGATCGGAAGGACCAGAACCACCAAGCGCTAGTTAAGCAAGCCACTAATCTTACTGAGTCACAAAGTCGTTGATGGGGGATTCGCGCGTCGCCTGATGATGATAGCCTTCTGATTCACCTTGGCGGAAGAGGATACGATGGGTGAGCGGGAAGACGACAGAGGTTCGGCCTTCGA
>NZ_JAZHFT010000038.1:0-41035 GCF_036541425.1 Consotaella aegiceratis | reverse complement strand
GCCATCGAGAACCGGCTTCACTGGGTGCTCGACGTCACCTTCGCCGACGATCAATCCCGCCTCAGAAAGGGCCACGGCGCCAAGAATATGGCCGTCGTCCGCCACTTCGCCCTCAACCTCATCCGCAGCGCAACCGACAAGAACTCCCTGAAAACCCGCCGTAAACTCGCAGGATGGTCGACAGACTACCTCGCCGAACTCCTCACATCATCCCTTCAGTAATTTGGATTCGGAGCCCTGCCTTTTGCCCGTCCGGCCTTTTCAGCGTGAGCCGGAACCCCTATATTCGCAGCGCCGGTCATCGGATCGGCTATGGCGATAAACGGCCGATGTAATAAACCTATCGGACCCGGGGGCGGTACCCGGCGCCTCCACCTGAACCCGTCTGCGGCGGGTTGAGGCGGGGGCGAAATAGGATCGACGAGGGTGTAAAGATCGGACTTTCGCTCGGCATGGTTCCGCCGTTATCGGGCCGAATTTATAGTTGCCAACGACAACTATGCGGAAGCACGTCTCGCCGCGTAAGCAGCGCGACAGCTTCAATTCAAAGCCCTAGGGGTTCGCACTTCTAGGCGGGGCTCGGAGGCGCCTGGCAACAGAAGCCTCCACTCAAGTTTCGTCGGTGCCTCGGGCATCGCCGTAAGGGCCGGTAGTAGAAGAGCACCGCAGGACGCCACATGGGCCAGGATCTCATCCGTTACGACATTCTTGCCCAGGACGCTCTTCGCGGCGTGATCCGCAAGGTCCTGAGCGAGGTGGCCAGGACCGGGCTTCCGGGCGAGCATCATTTCTTCATCACCTTCCTCACGGGCGCGCCGGGCGTGCGTCTGTCGACCCGCCTGCGCGAAAAATATCCCGAGTTGATGACGATCGTCATTCAGCACCAGTATTGGGACCTTCAGGTCACCGAGAACCATTTCGAGGTTGGCCTGTCCTTCTCCGACGTTCCGGAACGGCTTCTGGTACCGTTCAACGCCATCCGCGGCTTCTACGATCCGGCGGTGAACTTCGAGTTGGAATTCGACGTCCGCGACGTCGAGGCGGCCAATGGCGAAACGGCCGATGACACCGCGACCGACGAGATCGACGAGCCGCCAACGCAGATTCCCGCCAAGGCTCAGCCGGCGCCGAGCGCAACGGCCGACCCGGCCCAGGACGAGGAAAAGGCGTCCGCCGAGGTGGTCTCGCTCGACGCATTCCGCAAGAAGCCTTGATGGCCGCTGAGATCGTCAATCTGCGCCAGGCGCGCAAGCGCGCGGCCAAGCGGCAGGACGAGAAGCAGGCGGAAGACAACCGCATCCGATTCGGTACGCCGAAGGCTCTCGGCAAGCGCGCAGCCAGCGAAAAGGAAAGAGCCGCGCGACTTCTCGAAGGCCACCGCCTGGACCGGGACGAACGAAACACCGCGCGTTCCCGGCCCAACGACGATGACGCCGGTTCCGGCGAATGATCGTCAAGCGGTCCGTCACGATCCGTGGGCACCGCACCTCCATCAGCATCGAGGATGAATTCTGGCGACTCCTGCGCGCCGTCGCGGATCGCCGCGACATGCCGCTCGCCGGGGTGATTGCCGAGATCGACCAGCAAAGACCTCCTGCCACTAACCTGTCGTCGGCGATCCGCCTCTTCGTTCTGGCCGACGTGCTGTCGCGGGTGACCGATGGGCCCGGCGAAAACTTGCCCCCTCCCCGACCGCTCCCCGTCGAACAGCAGTGACGACGGCGCCCCGCCTTTCACCCGACCTAATCAAGACGTTGACGATGGCCGCCGAGGTGATCGCGCCGGCCCGCGACGACTGGTGGATCATTTCGAGTGCCGCCGTGGCCCTGCACGGCGTCAAGGCGATTCAGGTCGGCGACGTGGACGTACTGATGAGCCTGCGCGACGCGACCGCGCTGCTCCGACGCCTCGGGACACCGCCCGAGGACGATGGCGGCAACGAGCGGTTTCGATCCAACGCTCATGGCCGATGGCGCCAGCCGCCGCTCGCCCTCGACGTCATGGCGGGACTTCAGGTCCGCTTTCGCGGCGAGTGGCGCGACGTCGCGCCGCGGTCCCGCCTCGCCGTCACGATCGGAGGCCACCGCCTATTCGTGCCCGAGAGGACCGAACTCGCCGACCTTCTCCTCCTCTTCGGCCGGCCCAAGGATCTGGAACGGCACCGCCTGCTCACCGGGACATAGCCCCAGTCGTCGACGAGTGCCGGTGACGGCGACGGGCGTCGTCGAGTTATGCCCACACGCCGGCGAAGAGGCCACCCAGCCGGCGAAGGTGCTCCCTCCCGGCCTGAACCTATCTCACCACCAAGCGGCACTTGGCCGGGCACGCGCGCGGAGCGCCTGTCGCGGCCTCCGATTCCCCTGTGGTACGGGGCCGATGGCGTCATGGTTACCATATTATTAATTCCTACAAAAAAACTCTTTCGGTAGGTCGATTTTCATAGAAAACTAACAGCAACAACGAGAATAAAAAACTTATATAAAGTTTTAAATCAAGAAAAGTCGTCAAATTTATTTAAATTTTGCATGGAGGCGACGATGAAGCACCAACCGATCCCTGCCCGTCGAACCTGGGTGGAATTGGAAGCCGCGAGGCCGAACGAATTCGCGCATCTCCGCGTGGCGCTGGTGCACTATTGGCTGGTCTCCATGCGCGGCGGCGAGAAGGTGCTGGAAGCGCTCTGCGAACTGTTTCCGCAGGCCGACATCTTCACGCTGGTCTGTGACGAAGAGACCTTGTCGGAGCGTCTGAGACAGCACCGGATCACCACGTCTTTCCTGCAAAAGCTGCCCGGCGCGCGTCGTCTCTACCAAAAGTTCCTGCCCGCGATGCCCTGGGCGCTCGAGAGCTTCGACCTGTCGGGCTACGACGTCGTCATCTCCAGCGAATCCGGGCCGGCCAAGGGGATCGTGGCACCGCCGGATGCACTCCATATCTGCTACTGCCATTCGCCGATGCGCTATCTGTGGGATCAGCAGCACGTCTACCAGGTGAGCGCGGGTCGCCTGAGCCGCTGGGCGATGGCATGCGTGGCCCCGGCCATGCGGACCTGGGACGTGACCACCGCGGCTCGCGTCGACAGCTTTGTCGCCAACTCCCGTCACGTCGCCGACCGGATCCAGAAATACTACCGGCGCGACGCGGAGGTCATCCATCCTCCGGTCGCCGTCGAAAGCTTCGCGCCGACGTCCGAGGTCGGCGACTTCTATCTCTGCGCCGGTCAACTCGTCCCCTACAAGCGGATCGATCTGGCCGTGCAGGCCTTCACGCGGATGAACAAGAAGCTCGTGGTGGTCGGCGATGGGGCGGAGATCGACGCGCTGCGGAAGGTCGCCGGTCCGAGCATCGTCTTCATGGGGCGCCAATCCGACGACGTCCTGCGCCAGCACCTGTCGCGATGCCGCGCGCTGATCTTTCCCGGCGAGGAGGATTTCGGCATGGTCCCGGTGGAAGCGCTGGCTTCGGGGCGGCCGGTGATCGGCTATGCCCGCGGCGGCCTGATGGAAACGGTCGCATCCGAAACATTCGGCGTTCTGTTCGGCGAGCAGAGCGTAGAGGCGCTGATGGCCGCCGTCGCGCGGTTCGAAAAGCGCGAGACCGACTTCGATCCCACCATCCTACGAGCCTGGGCCCAACGCTTCGGCCGCGACGAATTCAAAAACCGCTTCGCCGGGAAGGTTCGCCGCGAACTGGCGGCGCGGGCCGAGCGGTCGTCGACCCTGTCCGGCGATGCCTTTGCCCCGATCGTCAGCCGATTGGCCGAGCCAAGGGAGCGCTCGGCGTGGGATTCGCTGGAGCACGAGGCCGTATCATGACGCGTCGTGACGACGATCGGATCTACGAGGAGGACTATCTGTCCATCGCCTCGGTGGGCTCGTTCGAGGCTTCGGGCGAGGTGTCGGAGCGAGTCCATCATCTCGCGACCATCTCCACCAAGGAAACGACCAGGCCGGAAATGGCTCGGCGCCGTTGGAAGCGGGCAGTCGACGTGGTCCTGGCGTCTGCGGCCCTGCTCTTCTTCCTGCCGGTGATGCCGGTGATCGCCGTTTGCCTCCTGGTCCAGGACGGCTGGCCGATCGTCTACGGCCACCGGCGGATCGGGCGCCACGGCAAGCCATTCTCCTGCCTGAAGTTTCGCACGATGCACAAGGATGCCGCGCTCATCCTCAACCATCTCCTCGCCGCGTCTCCAAAGCATCGAGCGGAATGGCAGAGCACGCGCAAGCTTCAGAACGATCCCCGCATTCATACCGTGGGCCGGATCCTGCGCCGTTCGAGTCTCGATGAACTGCCGCAACTGATCAACGTTCTGCGCGGCGACATGAGCATCGTCGGGCCGCGTCCGATCGTACAGGACGAAGTGCCCCTCTACGGCGCGAAGTTCATCACCTACTGCCAGGTTCGGCCCGGACTGACGGGCCTCTGGCAGGTCAGCGGCCGCAACACCCTCGCCTATGCCGAACGCGTCGAACTCGATGCGCGCTATGTGGAGACCCTGTCGTTCCGGTCGGACCTGGAGATCCTCGTCAAGACCGTTCCGATCGTGTTGCGGGCCGATGGCGACTACTGACCAGCGCCCCGAAAGCGACGCCTCGGACGCACCTGTCGGAAGGAGCGCCGATCAGAGCACCGCGACGGCGAATCCGATCCAGACAGACAAACAGCCGACGATCGCCGCGAACAGCACAAGACGCCCCCACGGCCACGAATGCCGAAGCGGACGACGCTCGACAGCCTTGTCATTCGGCGCGCTGGCACGGACGTTGCGCGCCAACCCGGCATCTGCCATCCGCCTGCCTCCCCGTCCCGACCGTCTCAGCCTGATTACCGTAACCAAACTATGAAGATGCGATTCCTAACAAAGTCTTACCGCCGCGCCGCGTCGGCCGGTACCCCCACCGATTGGGGTGAATCGCGGCGCCCGGTCAGGCCGCTCGCCCTGATGCCGGTATGCATCCTCCTGGCCGGCATCGGCCCGGTTCATGCCGAGGCCCAGATCAACCTCGATCAGTTCGACCTGACGTTCTCCGCCGAGTTCGATCGGCCAAGCGACATCGACGAAAAATTCATCCACCACTACCGCCGTTGGGGCGACCTGCGAACGCTTGCGGGCAATCTCGAACAAGAACTCTACGTCGACCGCGCCTATCTCGACGAGCTCGGCGCGCACGACGTCGAGGCGCCGTTTTCAGTCGACGACGGCATCCTGTCGATCACCGCGCGACCGACGCCCGAGGCCCTCAGTGGCAAGATCGATCTTCCCTATCTGTCGGGCATGGTCACCACTGAGGAATCCTTCGCGCAGACCAACGGCTATTTCGAAATTCGCTGTCGGATGCCTGCGGGACAAGGGCTCTGGCCCGCCTTTTGGCTGGTCGGCCTGACGCACGACGAGGCGCTCGAGATCGATGTCGTCGAGGTGCTCGCCGACAAACCGAGGACCATCTACAACTCGATCCACACCTCGGACCGTGGAGTCGAATGGGGCATCGAGGTGCTCGCCGCCGACAGCTCCAAGGATTTCCATACCTATGGCGTCGACTGGCGCCCGGACCGCATCGACTTCTATGTCGACCGGATCATGGTCGGAAGTGCGCCCGTCCACCTGCCGGGTCCCATGTACATGATCGCCAATCTGGCCGTCGGAGGCGAGTGGCCGGGCAACCCGACGAAGGAAACGGCTTTTCCCGCGTCGTTCGAGATCGACTACATCCGCGCCTATGCCCACCGCCAATAGCCGCACGGAATGTGCCGAATGCAGAGACCGTCCGCCAATGACGGCAACGCAACGCCGCCTAAACCGACACAACTCAAGAAGAACAACCTCAACGAGAACAGTCAATCCAATGTAGTTTTAATAAAACTCTATAGTTAACTGAAAATATTTTAATTCGTCAATTGCTCAAAGAGCCGTCATTGTTCGCTACGTAAGTATGGTTTAATTTTTGTTAACGGGAGAATGAACTTGCGAAGCGAATTGCGTCATGTTCGAGGAAGGTGAAATGTCGGCCGGCGAGATCCCTTCCGGGCGTGGTGGATGGTCGGTCCCGGTTGGCCCGGCTGTGGAAGTCATCATCCCGAGCCTCGGCCGCCAGGATGTGCTGATCCATACGCTGGACGCGATCCGGCAGCTCTATCCCAACCTCGCCGTCCGTGTCGCCCTGCAGGGCGACGACATCAGGCCGCTCCTGCACGAACGCTTCGGTCGGTCAGGCAACTTCACGGTCGAATACCGCCCCGCGCCAGCGCTGATCGAAGCGCTCAATCACGCGGTGTCCAATTCCCGGGCCGACATCTGCATCCTGCTCGACGACGACGCCGTGCCGTGCGACGGCTGGCTGGAGGCTCACCTGACGGGTTTGAACAGCGAACCGGCCGTCGCCTACACCTATGGCCGGGAGGTCAACACGTCGCGTTGGCGCTCGCTCGGGTCGGAAATCCTGCGCATCGCCGGCGAACTGGTTTTCGGCCTGCCCCTGTCGTCGCGCACCAAACTCCATGGCCGCATCATCGGCTGGACGAATTCCTTCGGCTTCGTCTTCGCCAACTTCCACCTTCCCGGCAGCTGCGTCATCAACGCGCCGGCGGAAGGCAATCTGGCGTTTCCGCGCACGCTTTTCCTGGCCAGTGGCGGCTTCGACGAGCGCTTCACCGGCAATGCCTGGGGCTATGGACCGGAATGGGGTCTGCGGCTCGCCCGCCAAGGCCTCTACGGCCGCTATGTCGGTGACGCGATCATGATCCACCGCCAGCATGCCACGGGGGGTACGCGATCGGGCAGACGCTCGGCCTGGTATCGCAGCTACGTCGCCAATACCAGGATCTTCGTCGAAACCGTCGGGCCGCTCGGATGGATCGGCGCCGCCCCGCGGCTCATACGGCGCTATTTCGTGCGATGACCTGCGCTGCTTCCCTCCCGACCGCCATGTTTGCGCGACCGGCCCTTGTGGGCCGGCCGGCAGAGAATGCGGCATGAGGGCGTGGTGGTCGAACCGCGCGGCGGCGTACAGGCAGTGGCGACTTGCGCGCCGTCTGCCCCAAGCGCCCGCGCGCCAAAACGGGGCGACGCACCGCGGACCGTCACCCGACCAAGGTGCGGGCCGGGCCGTCAAGGCGATCGGTTGGGCGACGCTCGGCAATTCCGGCGCCCAAATCATCTCGCTCGGCTTCTTTCTGCTGCTGACCCACCTGCTCGACCCGGCCGAAATCGGGTTGTTCGCGCTGGCGATGGTGGTTCAGGCCTTTTTGGGTGCCTTCGTCAGCGGACCGATGGGAGAGGTCGTCATCCAGCACGTCTCGCCCAAGCGGTCGGATCTCGATGCAGCCTTCTGGCTGGACACCGGGCTCGCCGTCGTGCTCGCGGGAACCACGGCGATGGCTGCCGGCCTGCTTGCGGATGTGATGGGCCACGACGAGCTCGCAATGCTCATCCGCCTGCTTTGTGTCGCAGTGGTCATCGGAACTCTCGGCAACATACCGCTGGCTTTGCTGCAGCGCCGACTGGAATTCAGGCAGGTGACACGCCTGAGCCTGATCGCCCAGATCGTCGGCGGCGTCGCGGCGGTCACGCTCGCCTTCGCCGGCTGGGGCATCTGGAGCCTGGCGGCCAATCAGCTTGGCGAGACGGCGACCAAGACGATCCTGGTCTGGGCCGCAGCGCGCTGGCGGCCGCGGCTCCGAATCCGGCCGAGATGCGTCCGCCGTCTGGCCGCCTACTGGCTCAATACGATCGGCTTCCGCCTGGTCTACTTCGCTTGCGACAACGCCAACCGGCTGATCATCGGATTGATCCTGGGTCCCCTGGCGCTCGGCTATTACACCACCGCCATGCGTATCGTGCGGATGGTCGTCGACACGTTCTGCGAAGGCGTGTCGCGCGCCGTTCTGGCGATCATGAGCCAGATACAGTCCGATGCGGCGAGGCTGGAGAACGGCTTCCACCAGTTGTTGCGACTGACGACGCTCGTCACCTTTCCGATCCTCGGCGGGCTTGCGGTGTTGGGGCCGCACCTCATGCCGGAGATTTTCGGCCAGCGATGGGCGCCGGCCGGCGGGATCCTACCCGTCCTCTGCTTCTATGGCGCAGGCTCGATCGCTCTTAACCTGCACGGCATCGCGATGCGTGTCGTGGGCCGACCGGAGATGAATCTGCTGGTCTTCGGCGCTGCCACCACACTCGACACGCTGGTGCTCATCCTGCTGGTTCCGATGGGCTTGCCCCTGGCGCTCACCGTTCTGGCCGCGCGTGGCATCCTGTTCATGCCCGTCCTGTCGATCGTCACGGCGCGTGTTCTCGGCATCCGGGTCGGCGCCGGCACGCGCCAATACCTGCCCGGCGTCCTCGCGACGACGGCGCTGATCCCGCTTCTGGCCCTGACCTGGGAGGTTTTGAACGGCACGATGGATGTTTTCGCGCAGACAGCGATCGTCCTCGCGCTGGCGGCAGTCGGTCATATTGCGGCGCTTCTGCTGTTCGAGCGCCAAACGCTTCGCACGGCGATCGGCGTGCTTCGCGCGTCGGCCTTGGAGGGCGACAATCATGCATGACTATCGCTGGACTGCCGATACAGGCGATCTGGTAATCCGGGTTGCCGACAACTGCGCCGATCTTGAAGAGACCTGGCGACGGTTGCAGGCCGTATCCGCCTGCACCGCTTTCCAAACGTTCGAATGGGTCTCCGCACTCCTGGAAACGGTCGGCCGAGTCCAGGGCGTCGAGCCGCGTATCGTCCTGGTCGGCGATGGCTCCGGACGGCCGCTGATGCTGTTGCCCTTCGCCCTTCGAAAGACGCGCGGGTTGCACCTTCTCGAGTTCATCGACTTCAAGGTCAGCGACTACAACGCGCCGATCATTCGCAGGGAATTCGCGCGCACTCTCACCGCCCAGACATTCGAGCGGCTCTGGCACCAGATTCTGGCCGCAGTTGGCGCCGTCGACGCGGTTCGTTTCGAAAAGATGCCGGCCAAGATCGACGACGTGCCCAACCCCATGTCCTTCCTCTCGTGCGTGCAGGAGGAGCAAAGCCATTACGCTCGTCTCGACGGCACTTATGAAAAATATCTCGCCGGCCGATCGACCAACGCGCGCCAGGGCACGCTGCGCAAGCGCCGAAAGCTGGCAAAACAAGGGGGGCTGACGTTCCTCCATGCCACGAATGGGCAGGACGCGGACCGGCTGGTCGAAGCGATGATCCGGCAGAAGTCCCGGCGCTATCGGTCGACCGGCGTCGCCGACCTGTTCGACGACCGGTCCTATGCGGATTTCTACCGAACGATCGCCCAGCGGGACTTTGGCGGCCTCATCCACGTTTCAGGACTGATGCTGGACGACCGTCCGGTGGGAACGGTGTTCGGCACTGAGTTTCGTGGACGCCTGTGCCTGCTGATGCCGACCTTCGACGCGGATTTCAGCTATTTTTCGCCAGGACGAATGCTCATCCTGGACCTCATCCACTGGTGCTACGCACAAAAGATCTCGGTGCTCGACTTCACCTGGGGCGATGAGGAATACAAGTGTGGATGGACCAACGATTCATTGCCGCTCTACACTCATTGCCGCGGCCTGACGTGGCGCGGCCACTTTTGGGCCCGCAGCACGAGAGCCAAGGTCGTCGGCTATCGCTTTGCCAAGCGCCAGTTGCAACGCTCCGGGCCGCTCTTTGCCGCAGCCAAGAAGCTGCGCACCCTGATCCGTTCCCTGCAGCGGCACGGCCGCCCGGACACGTTGCCATCATGGGAGAGCGCCGGTGCGCGGGTCAGACCTCTGACCGATTCCGCTCCCGACAACGCTGCCGTGCGCACTGACGACGGATAACGTCATCCGGATCTCATGGGAGAGAGAGACACGATGAACCTGCGCTCGAACGCCATCGCCCTTGCCGATTGGCTCGCCGTGCGATCCGGCGCGGCCCATCTTCTCCATCGTACCCATGGTGGATTGGGCTGTGCTTTCATGTTCCACAGTGTGGTCCGCTCGACCGAGGAGTGGCTGCACCAGGACATCCGCTTTCCCGAGCGCGCCTTGGACGATCTCCTGACGCTGTGCCGACGCCAGGGGATCGACATCGTCAACACGGACGAAGCTCTTCTACGGCTGCGCAATAGAGTCCCGGCCCCGTTCGTCGTCTTCACTTTCGACGACGGCTATCGGGACAATCTGCAACGGGTGCTACCCCTGTTCGAGCGCCACGGCGCCAAGTTCTCCGTCTTCGTGACGACCGGCATGATCGACCGGACGCTCGACTACTGGTGGGGCGGCCTGCTCGACCTGGTCAAGCGACATGAGACGATCGACGCCGCGCCGTTGGGCCTGCGACTTTCGACACGCACCCATCGTGAGAAAGAGCGGGCATTGCGCCGGCTCACACGCTGGGTGGAAGCCGACGTCGATGCGCGGACGCCGACTTTGGCGTCGCTGTTCAGACAATACGGCGTGTCCGCGACCGACCGGTTGAACGACGATGCCTTGTCGTTCGAGGAGCTGCGCCAACTGGCACGCAGCCCTCTGGTGACGATCGGCGGCCACACCGTCACGCATCGGCCTCTGGCGACACTGAACGATGCGGAAGCGGTCCGCGATATCGGCGAAAACCGCCGTTTCCTGGAGGAAGCGATCGATCGCGAGGTGGCGCATTTCGCGTTTCCGCATGGCGATGCCGCCGCCTGCAGTCCGCGCACCGCCGCCCTCCTCAAGGCGGAAGGCTTCCGCAGCGGCTACAGCACGCGCAAAGGAAGCCTGTTTCCCGAGCACGCCGCGGCGCCGTTTCTGCTGCCGCGCGGCGCCATGAATCCGCGGCGTGCCGATGTCGTGCACTTCCAGGCCCAACTGGCCGGACTGCACCGCTGGCTGGTCGACCCCGCCGGATCACCCTTCGATCCCGAAACGATCTCCATAGAATACCAATAGTAAACCTTTTCGTCAAATTTTGTATATTTACTTTATTGATCTCTATTAACCCTTTAGAAACCATGTCGTTGATCGACAAAGAAATCAAAAATAACTTGGGCTGAGCGATCGGAAGAGGTTGAACGTCGTTCGGATGTTGCTCTGACCGACGTCGAGCGATGAGTTTCGACGGGAAAACAATGGAACACGTGACGTTTCCGAAATCGATGCCGGCCGAGGCGGACCGCGACGTCACGGTGTTCGCACTCCTGTTTCGAGCATTGCAACGCTGGCGCCTGGTCGCCGCCATCGTCATCCCGGCCATCGCACTCGCCTTAGCCTATGTCGTGCTGGTGCCGCCCAGCTACACCGCGACGGCCCTGGTTATGGTCACCGGCGAAAACGGCAATGCGCTCGCCGACACGCCCGCGCCGGCCGCCTATAACGAGCTGGAAGTCGTTCAGACCCAGGTCGAAGCCATCCGGGCGCCGGCCGTCGTTAGCGCCGTCGCCGACGGGCTGTCCGCCGACGAACGGCGGAAGCTGGCGCAGAGCGACGGTCTCATTCCCGCTTTCGCCGAGGCCGGCGATGCCGCAAGGCCCACTTCGCGCGACCAGGAAATCCGGAAGGCGCTCGTCAAGGCCATGAAGGTCGAGCAGGTCAGCCTGTCGTCGATCATCTCGATTTCATTCACCGCCGGAGATCCGGCCCTGGCGGCCGACATCGCCAACCGGACGATGGCGATCGCCGCAAACCAAGCGCGCGAACGGGCCGCGACACAGGTCGAGAAGGGCCTGTCGCCGATCAACGAGCGGGTGAGCACCCTGCACGAGCAGTTGCGGCAGGAACAGGAAGCCGCGCGGAAATTCCGTGAGGACAACGAACTCTACGGCTCGCGCAATCCGGCCGCTCTCAAGGCCCAGCTCGCGTCGCTCACCGCGAAGTTGGCCCAGGCCCGCAGCCAGCAACTGGCGGCGCGTTCGCGTGCGGTCAACTTCGCCTCCCCCACGGCATCCTCCGACGGCGGCGTCTCGGATTCGGCCATGCTGGGCTCGCCCGCCATGGTGCAACTGCGCCAGAAGATTTCGGAACTCAGCGCCCAGCTCACAAGCCTGCGCGCATCGCTTGGCGATCGGCACCCTCGCGTCCAGGAGGCCCAATCCTCTCTCGACGAACTGCAGCGGCGCCTGGACGACGAAACCTCCACCATGGTCGATTCGCTGCAGCAGGACGCCCGGGCCTCGCGCACCGAGGAAGATCTGCTCGCCGGCGCCATCAAGGACCTCGAAGCCATGATCGCCGCCGCCCAGGAAGCGGAGAACCAGGCCCAGGAGCTCGAACGCAAGGCTTCGGCGACGGAAGCCGTTTATCGTCAGCTTCTCCAGCGCCAGACCCTGTTGCAGCAGATGCAGAGCGCCGATCTCTACAAGATCAGCCTCGAGCCGGTTTCGCCCGCCGAGGTGCCGCGCGACAAGTCCCATCCGAAATCGGCCCTGATCCTGGTGATGACCGTCACGATCTCGCTGATCCTCGGTCTGCTGGCCGTTCTTCTGAGCGAACAGTGGGCGCGCTGGCGACGTCAGTCGCTTGGCGCCGGAAAACCGCCGCGCGCCGGCACGCTCGCATCGGCGCAGGCCGGATCCACTCGAAACCAATGAACAGCGCCCACGCGATGTCGGCGCCTGATTTCCCGAGTCCCCCGGCGGTCGCGATGGGCCGTCTCTCCGGACCGAACGGCCGAACCGACCAAGAGGCTCGGACGGGAGGCCCCCGATGACCTTCATCGGACTGGTCCTCATTCCGCTCTGCGCCATTCTGATGCTGCGGGCGCCGCAGACGGTCTTTTATCTAATGATCGCCTTCACGGCCTTTTCGTCTACGGCGGTCGTCAACCTACCGGGCTTCACCTTCGGACTGCAACCCTGGCACCTATTTTCTGCCGCGCTCGCCATCCTGTTTCTGGTCGGTGTGATTCGCATTCCGGCGAGTGGCCACGCAGCGGCAATCACCACTTTGCTGGCGGGGTTCCTGATCGCGATCCTCCTGTCGATCTTCGCTAAGGCGATCGAAAGTTCCGTCGCCATATCGAATTTCACCCAAGCGGCAATCGCGGTCGACGGGCTTATCACGGCCGCCATGGTCGCCTTCTTCTGCTCGAGCGAAAAGCGATTGCTGGCGGCCCTGCGCGTCTTCGTCTGGAGTGCCGTGGCCGTCGCCTTGTGGGGGATCTTCCAGGCCGCTTGTGGCTATATCGGCCTGCCCTATCCGGCCTGGCTGTTCAACAACAGCATCAGCGACTCCGCCGACATGTTCGCGCAGTCCGTCGGAGGAATCCCGCGAATCAGCTCGGTTGCAGTCGAGCCATCCTTCTTCGCTCGATACGCCGTGGCAGGTGCCGGAATCGCGCTAGTCATGGCCGACATTTCCTCGGGCCGCGAACGTTTTTATTACAGAGCTGCGGCGGCGCTCATCGTTCTGACCGCGATCGGCTCGACCTCGACCAGCGCCTATATCGGACTGGTGCTTCTCTTCGCCCTCTGGATCGCAATGGATGTCCGACGCGGCTGGATCGCGGCGATTGCCGCAAGTGGCGGCCTTCTGCTGCTGGCGATGGTCGAACCGAGCTTCGTGACGGCCCTTTGGCGGATGACCGGCGACAAGGCCGCATCGGGATCCTTCTACGAACGATTCGGCAGCGTGCTGGCAGCGCTCCGCCTGTTCGGGGAACATCCGCTGTTCGGCCACGGTTGGGACGAGCTGGCGTCCTACGACGTCCTGAGCGCACTTCTCTATCACGTTGGCGCGGTCGGCTGGCTCAGCTTCCTGGCGCTTTGCCTCTACGCACTGATCGGCGGGTTGCCGAACGGCGCCTCGGCCGCCGCCGACGATCAATTCGCGACGCGGACGGCGCGGCTCTCGATCGGCCTGCGCGCCGTCTTCGCCTGTGTCCTCGGTGTCGACGCGGTCTCGGGCATCTCCTATGTGGCGGCCAATCTCTGGGTCGTCCTCGGCCTTACGCTGGCGGTGCAAGGGCTGCAGCGCCAGCAAGCCTTGCGCTGGACCTCAAGCCCGGCCACCTGACGACGCTCCGGCCACCGCGCGGCATCCGGCTCAGGCCGGCTGCACCAGATTGGCGAGCAACCGGAACGCGCCCGGCACCAGACGGTCGAGCTGGTGATGCAGAACCAGACTGCTGTGCGTGTGCCGGCCACGGCCGATTTCGGCCGTGACGAGCGCGCCGGTCAGCGGCGCCTCGCCAGCGTCACGCATGGCCAGCAGCGGCCGATAGGCCAGGTCCCACTCTGCCGCGAAGTAGAGGCCGCGCTCCTTGTCCCACACCGCCCAATCCCGCTCGCCGATAAGGTTCGGACCGCAAAGCAGCGGATGGTCCGGCTCGAGCACCGTGACCGGCGCCGCGGGATCGGTCACGCGCCAGCGCAAGGACGGCGAGCCGATCACCAGGCGGCGCGGCGGCGTGACGGCCGGATCCCAGCCGTCCTTCGGCCGATGATAGAGCGTCACCAGATGGCCGCCGGCTTCGACCCAGTCATGGAGCTTCGGCCGCGCCGCCGCGAGGTCCGCACGGTTGCCGAAGGCGAAGATGCCCACGACGATCGTATCGAAGGCTTCGAGGCGACCGGCACGCAGCGTCTCACCGTCCAATTCGGTGACGTCGAGTCCCAGGCGGAGGAGCCAGGTGCCGACTTGGTCGTCATCCGGTTCTATCCGACCTTCCACGCCTTCTGGCTGTCGTTCACGGACTGGAACCTGCTCCGGCCGCCGGCCTTCATCGGGCTCGACAACTATGCCCGGCTGATGGGCGATCCGCTGTTCTGGAAGGTGTTCAAGAACACCTTCCTCTATCTGATCATCGGCACGCCGGTGAGCCTCTTCATCTCCTTCGTGGTGGCCTACAATCTCGACAAGACGCGCTTCCTGCACGGCTTCATCCGGGCGCTTTATTTCCTGCCTTTCCTGACCACCGCGGCGGTGATGGGGTGGGTCTGGCGCTGGTTCTACCAGCCGGTTCCCATTGGCCTGTTCAACGACGTTCTCGCCGCCATGGGCCTGCCGCAGCAACCCTTTCTGCGATCGATCACCCAGGCTCTTCCGGCGGTGCTGGCGCCGGCCGTCTGGGCGGGCCTCGGCTTTCAGGTGGTGATCTTCATGGCCGGGCTGCGCGCCATTCCGACGAGCTATTACGAGGCGGCGCGCATCGACGGCGTGTCCAACTGGACGATCCTCGTCAAGATCACCCTGCCGCTCCTGAAACCCACCTTCGTTTTCCTGGTCGTGTTCTCGTCGATCGCCTTCCTGCGGATCTTCGACCAAGTCTACAACATGACGACCAACGATCCCGGCGGCCCGCTCAACGCGACGAAGCCTCTGGTGCTGATGATCTATCAAACCGCCTTTTCATCCTTCGACATGGGTTACGCCGCGGCCCAGACGGTGGTCCTGTTCATGGTGCTTCTGATCATCTCGCTGATCCAGCTTCGCATCCTTAGGAACCGCTGAGATGACGGCGATCGACGGCACTGCCTATGACGCCCGCTTCACCCGGCTCGGCAGGATCAAGCCTGGACGAGTGGTCACCTGGACCCTGCTCTTCATCGGCGGTCTCCTGATGATCACGCCGATCCTCTACATGCTGTTGACCTCGCTGAAGCCGGCCGGCGACGTCTACGATCTGCGCCTGATCCCCGCTCATCCGACGCTTCAGATCTACGTCTCGGTGCTTGCCGACGGCCGGTTCCTGCGCTGGTTCCTCAATTCGTCGATCATCGCGACGACGGTAACCGTCTCGAACGTCTTCTTCGACAGTCTCGTCGGCTATACGCTCGCCAAGTTCGATTTTCGCGGCCGCACCTTCGTCTTCATCGCCATTCTGTCGACCCTGATGATCCCGACCGAGATGCTGGTCATCCCGTGGTATCTGATGTCGCGCAATTTCGGCTGGCTCGACACCTATTGGGGCATCATGTTTCCCGGCATGATGACGGCCTTCGGCACGTTTTTGATGAAGCAGTTTTTCGAAAGCGTACCCAACGACTTCCTGGAGGCCGCGCGCATCGACGGGCTGAACGAGTTCCAGATCTGGTGGCGCATCGCCATGCCGCTGGTGACGCCGGCGCTCTCGGCGCTCGCAATCTTCACCTTCCTCGGCAACTGGACCGCCTTCATCTGGCCGTTGATCGTCACCACCAGCCGCGAACTCTACACCCTGCCGGTCGGCCTCTCGAGCTTCTCGGTCGAACAGGCGATCCGCTGGGAGCTGATCATGACCGGCGCCAGCCTCGCCACCCTGCCGACGCTCCTGGTCTTCCTGGTGCTCCAGCGCTTCATCGTACGCGGCGTGGTCATGGCCGGCCTGAAGGCATAGGCAATACTCCCATGACCAAGCTTCCGTTCTCCCACCCGTCCCTCGCCGACACCAGCGCCTTTCCCGATCCGGTCTACAAGAAGACGGTGCTCCAGCCGCTGTTCGACGGGGCCAGGACGCACCATGTCGACGGCCTGCGCCAAATCAATCGAGCCCATCTGGTGATGCTCGCGGAGGCCGGCATCCTCGGCCTCGATCAGGCGCGGCCGCTGGCCCGCGCGCTCGACGCAATCGACCGCGAGATCGATCCGGCCAGCCTCGAATACACCGGAGAAGTCGAGGATTTCTTCTTTCTGGTCGAGGCGGAGCTGAAGCGCCGGCTCGGTCCGGATCTTGCCGGCCGGCTGCACACGGCGCGCTCGCGCAACGACATCGACCACACGCTGTTCAAGCTTGGCCTCAAGGGGCGGCTCGACCTCCTCCTGTCGCAGGCGCGAAAGCTCGCAGACGCCTGGATCGCGGCCGCCGAGCGCGAAAAGGCGACGCTGATCGTCGCCTATACGCACGGCCAGCCGGCGCAGCCCACCACCTTCGGCCACTATCTGGGCGCCGCGATCGAAGTGCTTCTGCGCGACATCGAGCGACTGGTGGCGGCTCGCGCCATCGTCGACCTCTGCCCGATGGGCGCCGCAGCGATCACCACCTCCGGCTTTCCCATCGACCGCGAGCGCATGGCGCATCTTCTCGGCTTCGCGCGGCCACTCGAAAACTCCTACGGCTGCATCGCCTCCGTCGACTACGTCACGGCCACCTACGGCGCCATCGAACTCCTGTTCCTGCATCTCGGCCGGCCGATCCAGGACCTGCAGGTCTGGACCAGCTTCGAAGTCGGTCAGGTCTATGTGCCCAACGCCTTCGTGCAGATCTCATCGATCATGCCGCAGAAGCGCAATCCGGTGCCGATCGAACACCTGCGTCTGCTCGCCTCGCAGACGGTCGGCCGGGCGCATTCGATGCTGACGGTGATGCACAACACGCCCTTCACCGACATGAACGACAGCGAAGGCGAGACCCAGGCCATGGGTTATGAGGCGTTCGCCTCGGCAGGTCGCGTCTTGGACCTTTTCGCCGCGCTCGCTTCCGCCATCCGTATCGACGAGGCGCGGGTGCGCGACAATATCGCCCGCAGTTCGATCACCATCACCGAACTGGCCGACAGCCTGGTGCGCCTGGAAGATCTCTCCTTCCGCCAAGCCCACGAGATCGCAGCGGACGTCGCCCGCAAGGTCGCCGCCTCGCGCGGCAAGCTTGCCGAGGATGGCTACGAGACCTTTGCCGCCAGTTTTGCCGAGGCCGCCGGCCGGACCACCACGATCGACGAACCGACCTATGCCGGGATCGTTTCGCCCGAACACTTCATCGCCGTTCGCGCCAGAACCGGCGGTCCTGCGCCGGCGGCGCTGGAGGCTTCGCTCGCCCGCTATCGCACCCGCCTCGCCGGGTTCGAAAGCGAAGCCGAGCAGACCCGCCTGCGCGAAGCCGTTGCGGCGGCCGAACTCGACACCTGCTTCGATGCCCTGACCGGAGAGCGCTGATGGCGACGATCGAACTCGACAAGCTGGTCAAGCGCTACGGCAAGATGGTCGCGGTCCACGGCATCGATCTGGAGGTGAAGGACGGCGAATTCATCGTCCTGGTCGGTCCTTCCGGCTGCGGCAAGTCGACGACGCTGCGCATGATCGCGGGTCTGGAGGACATTACCGCCGGAACGCTCAGGATCGGCGGCCAGGTCGTCAACGAGCGCGAGCCCAAGCACCGCAACATCGCGATGGTGTTTCAGAACTACGCGATCTATCCGCACATGTCGGTGGCCAAGAACATCGGCTTCGGCCTCTACACCTCCAGGCTCGACCAGGCGGAGAAGGACCGCCGCGTCGCCGAGACGGCCGCGATCCTCGGCCTCGAAGCCTATCTCGACCGGCGTCCGTCGGAGCTGTCGGGCGGCCAGCGCCAGCGCGTCGCCATCGGCCGCGCCATGGTGCGCGACCCGCAGGCCTTCCTGTTCGACGAGCCGCTCAGCAATCTCGATGCCCAGTTGCGCGCCCAGATGCGCCTTGAGATCAAGCGGCTGCATCAGCGCCTCGGCACGACGATCGTCTTCGTCACCCATGATCAGGTGGAAGCGATGACGCTCGCCGACCGGATCGTCGTGATGCGCGACGGCCGCATTCTCCAGGTCGGCCGTCCGCTGGACGTCTACGAGAATCCCAACGACGTGTTCACGGCCCGCTTCATCGGCTCCCCCACCATGAACCTTCTTCCGGGACAGCTGGTCGGCCACGGCGGCCAGCCGCATGTTCATCTCGATGGCATCGCCGGTGACGACATCGCTCTGCAGCGTCTCGCCGGCACCGCCTCGCCCGGCGCCGGCGTGCTGCTCAGCGTCCGCCCCCACGATCTCGTCGTCGGCGCACCGCAGTCGGGAGGCTTCAAGGTCCGCGGCCGAGTGGCGGTCGTCGAGCCTCTCGGTTCGGAAACGCTGATCCATCTGGAATCGGAGGGTCAGCAGATCGTTGCCACGGGCTCCGGCCGAACCCTGCCGGCGATCGGCGAGGACGTGGAGGCGAGCGTTCCCGCCGAGCACCTCTATATCTTCGACGCGACGACCGAAAAGAGCCTGCGCCAGCAATGAACGAGCAATCCGGGCAAGTCGGCCCGTCGATCCTGTGCCTTGGTCGTCTCTATTGCGACGTGCTGTTCACCGGACTTGCCGATCTGCCGTCTCTCGGCCGTGAGATCTTTGCCGACGACGTCACCATCACGCCGGGCGGCGGCGCCTTCATCACAGCGGCCTATCCGGCGGCGATGGGCCGGCCCACGGGCTTGCTCGCGCGTCTCGGTCTCGATCCGCTGTCGCTCGCTCTCGAAGCGCCTCTGGCCGAGAGCGGCGTTGATCTCGGCCTGTTGGAACGATCGGCGGAAGCAGGACCGCAATTGACTGTCGCCATCGTCCGGGATGGCGACCGGGCCTTCCTCTCGCGACGCGCCAGCGGCGCGCGGCCCTCGACCTTCGCCCAGGCGCTGGGCGCTCCCTCGTCCCGGCATCTCCACATCGCCGAGGCCGCCACCCTGTTCGAGATGCCCGACGCCGTGAGTGCGGCCAAGGAAAGAGGGCTGACCGTCTCGCTCGACCCGAGCTGGGACGACACGGTCATCCACCATGCCGACTTTCTGGCGCTTTGCCGGGGTGCGGACGTCTTTCTGCCCAATGTCGAGGAAGCCAAGGCAATCACCAGCCTCGCCGACATCGATCGGGCGCTCGACGCTCTGACTGCGGTCTTTCCGGTGGTGGCGCTGAAGCTCGGCGCGGACGGCGCGATCCTCGCTGAAGGGTCAAGCCGCATCCGGCTTCCGGCACCGCAGGTCGAGGTGGTCGATACGACCGGCGCGGGCGACGCGTTCAATGCCGGGTTCCTGGACGCGTGGCTGCGCGGCGGCTCGCCCGAGGCGAGCCTGACGGCGGCCATCGCCTGCGGCAGCCGCTCGGTGCAGGCGGTCGGCGGCAGCACGGCCCTGCGTGCGGGCTGAGACTGCCGACCGTCCCATTATCCATTTCATCCAGAGATGCGCTGGATGTCGGCGCCGCAGGCGGAGAGTTTTTCCTCCAGGCGCTCGAAGCCGCGGTCGAGGTGGTAGACCCGGTGCACCGTGGTCTCGCCGTCGGCCACCAGACCGGCGATCACCAGCGACACCGAGGCGCGCAGGTCGGTCGCCATCACCTTCGCCCCCTTCAGCCGATCGACGCCCTCCACCCGCGCCGTCTGACCCGACAGCGAAATGCGGGCCCCCAGCCGCGCCAGCTCCTGCACGTGCATGAAGCGGTTCTCGAAGATCGTCTCGGTGATCTCCGACACCCCGCCCGAGCGCGTCATCAGCGCCATGAACTGCGCCTGCAGGTCCGTTGGAAACCCCGGAAACGGCCGCGTCTCCACATCCACCGCATGAATGCCGCCGCCGTTCCTGACCACCCGCAGCCCGTTCGGCGTCTCCGACACCTCGGCGCCCGCCTCGCCGAGCGCCGTCAGCGCCGAGGTCAAAAGCTCGGCCCGCGTGCCCAGAAGCTCCACGTCGCCGCCCGCCATCGCCACCGCCATCGCATAGGTGCCCGTCTCGATGCGGTCCGGCAGCACCGGATGGCGCGCCCCCGACAGGCCCGCCACGCCCTCGATCTCGATCGTCGACGTGCCCGCGCCCGAGATCTTCGCCCCCATGGCGATCAGGCAGTTCGCCAGGTCCACCACTTCGGGCTCGCGCGCGGCGTTCTCCAGAACCGTCTCGCCCTTGGCCAGCGTCGCCGCCATCATCAGCACGTGGGTGGCGCCCACCGACACCTTCGGGAACACGTAGCGGGTGCCGACGAGCCCGCCCTTGGCCTCGGCCAGCACGTAGCCGCCCTCGATCTCGATCGCCGCGCCCAGCGCCTTCAGACCCTCGATGAACAGGTCCACCGGCCGCGTGCCGATGGCGCAGCCGCCCGGCAGCGACACCTTGGCCCGGCCCATGCGCGCCAAGAGCGGCCCGATCACCCAGAACGAGGCGCGCATCTTCGACACCAGCTCATAAGGCGCCGTCGTATCCACGATGGTGCGCGCGCAAAAATGGATGGTGCGCCCGGCGTTCGGCTCCTGCCCGGCCCGCTTGCCGCTCACCGAATAGTCGACGCCGTGATTGCCCAGAATGCGGATCAGCTGCTCGACGTCCGCCAGATGCGGCACGTTCTCCAGCGTCAGCGTGTCGTCCGTCAGAAGCGACGCGATCATCAAAGGCAGCGCCGCGTTCTTCGCCCCCGATATCGGCAGCACCCCTCGCAACGCACCCCCGCCCCGTATCCTGATCCGATCCATCTATACCCTTTCCGTCCCTAACGTTCCGTCCGAGTCACGAGACAAGGACGAGCCACGGCGCTCGCGGCCCGCGCGAAGGTCCATGCCGGCCCGGCAGGCCACATCACGAAAGGCCGCATATTGATTCGGCGAATAATATCCGATGCTTGCGCCAGTGTGGATTCATCCGCCGCGCCGCGCGAACAGCACCGCGCCATCGAGGGCGTCGCCCAGCCTCGGCTCCAGCCGTTGCTTCAGATCGGGCGACAGCCATCCCGCGATCACGTCGGCGAGCCCCCCGAGCAGGCACAGGCGCGGCGCGCCCATGTCGAGCAGCGCCCGGCAGGTGAGTGCGATTGCGTCTGCAGCCTCGCGCATCAATCGCCGCGCCATCGGATCGCCGGCATTCGCATGTGCCACGATCAGCGGCGCGAGAGCGGCATAGTCGGTGGCGCTGGCGCCATCCATCCAGCCGATCACCGCCTGCGCATCGTGCTCGAAGCGGCCGAGCAGTGCTTCGAGCAGCGGCGTACGCTCGAGCCGGCCGTCATGCGCCAGCATGGCGCGTTGCAGGGCACCGAGACCAAGCCGGGCGCCGCTTCCTTCGTCGGAAATCGGAAAACCGTATCCTCCCAGTTGGATCTCGCGACCCTGAACCACCGCAGCACCACAGCTGCCCGTCCCGACGATGACGATTCCCCCATCGGCGCCGCCGTGGGCACCGATACAGGCAATCAGCGCATCGCTGGTAAAGGAGGCGGAGGCGAAGGGGTGTATGATCGTGCGCAACGCTTCGCGGCTGCCTTTGCGCGTTATCCCGGCCAGGCCGACGCCCAGATGAACGCGCGTCAGATCCTCTGAAGGAACGCCGGCGGCCTCGATCGCCTGACGGAAAGCTACCTCGATCGCGGCCCAGCTCTTGTCGATTCCCAGCCGTGTCGTCGCCGGACCCGCATGGCCCTCGCCGAGCACGTGCCCCTCAGCATCGACCAGCCGGGCGCGGCAGCCGGTCCCGCCGCCGTCAACACCCAGAAACAAGGCGTCCGCATGCATCGCTCTGTCCTCTGCAGCCTACTCTGCCTGACCCAAACGCAGCTTATCTTTCAACGCGATAAGATAATCCAGCGCGGCATCAGCAGAAACGCCCGTCGACGCTTCGCAACCAACGATCAACAAGGATAAACGGGCTCACGAAAGTTGGTCGTTGCTACCTGATAATCCATTTGGTAGCATTTTGGTATGCATGGAGACCACGGCATGCCTGAGACGGATATTTCGAGCAACAGACAGGCTGCCGACCGCCTCGGCGAGTGGCGCGAGACCGAGCGGCGCAGCCCTCGCTTCGAGGACCTCGATCTGTGGAGCCGCCGCGATGTCCTGGAGGCGTTGCTGGATGGCCAGCAGCATGCCCTGCACGCGCTATGGGGCGCCCTCGATTCGATCGAAGCGGCCGTCGAGGCCGCCGTCGGACGGCTGGCCGATTCGCGGGGGCGGCTGGTCTATGTCGGCGCCGGCACCTCGGGCCGCCTGGCCGTGCTCGACGGCGTCGAGCTGACGCCGACCTTCAGCTGGCCGCGTGAGCGGCTCGTCTACCTGTTCGCCGGCGGCGGGACGGACTTTTCTCGCGCCCGGGAAGGCGCCGAGGACGACGCCGAGGCAGCCCGCCAGGGGATCGAGGCAGCAGGCATCGGCGTGCAGGACGTGGTCATCGGCATCGCCGCCAGCGGCACCACGCTTTATACGCGGGTCGCGCTGCAGAGCGCACGGGTAGCCGGCGCGCTGACCATTGCGCTTGCCAACAATCCCGGCAGCCCGCTCCTGGAGGATGCCGAGATCGGCATCCTCTTACGCACCGGCCCCGAGGTGCTCGCCGGCTCGACACGCATGGCCGCCGGCACCAGCCAGAAGGTGGCGCTCAACCTGTTTTCCACGGCCGTGATGATCGGCCTTCACAAGGTCTATCGCGGCTACATGGTCGACGTGCAGGCGACCAATGCCAAACTCGTCAAGCGAGCCGAGAACATGGTCGTGGCCTTGTCCGGCTGCCGGCCGGAGGCGGCGCGGGCCGCCTTGGCGCAGACCGGCAACAGCGTCAAGCCGGCCGTGCTCGTGGTCAACGGCGCGACGCCAGATGAGGCCACGGCGCTGCTTGGCCGCCACAAGGGCAATCTGCGGGCGGCGCTGAACGACGTTCCGGCGTGATCGTCCGCTCCTGCGGACCGAAGCGTCGAACGAAAGGATGCTGGGCGGCGATGGGAGGAACCGGTGCCGCCGGTGTGGGGTGACGGATCGTGAGGATCCGCGCCAGCAGAACAAGAAACGACGACAACAGGAAGAGGTAGCCATGAAATACTCGGTCACCGGCGGTCTCGCCGCCGCCCTGCTGATGAGCGCGTCCGGCGCGGCACTGGCTCAGGATACCGAACTCGTCATCGAGAGCTGGCGCAACGACGACATCAGCGTCTGGCAGGACACCATCATCCCGGCCTTCGAGAAGAGCCATCCCGGCATCAAGCTGACCTTCTCGCCGACCGCGCCGACGCAATACAACGCCGCGCTCAACGCCAAGCTGGAAGGCGGCACGGCGGGCGACATCGTGGCTTGCCGCGCCTTCGACGCGTCGCTCGACCTCTATAACAAGGGCCTGCTCGCCGACCTTTCGGGCCTCGACGCGCTGAACAGCTTCTCCGACGTCGCCAAGGCGGCGTGGAGCACCGACGACGGCAGCGCCACCTTCTGCATCCCGATGGCCTCGGTGATCCACGGCTTCATCTACAACAAGGACATCTTCGACGAACTCGGGCTCCAGGAGCCGAAGACCCAGGCCGAGTTCATGGACGTCCTGGACAAGATCAAGGAAGACGGCACCTACGTTCCGCTCGCCATGGGCACCCAGGACCAGTGGGAAGCCGCCACCATGGGCTACCAGAACGTCGGCCCGATGTACTGGCATGGCGAGGAAGGCCGCAAGGCGATCATCGACGGCACGCAGAAGCTGACCGACGAGGATTGGGTGGAACCGCTGCGGGTGATCGCCTCCTGGGCGCCTTATCTGCCCGACGGCTATCAGGCCCAGACCTATCCCGACAGCCAGACCATGTTCACCCTCGGTCGGGCCGCGATCTTCCCGGCCGGCTCATGGGAAATCTCGCCGTTCCGCCGCGACGCGGACTTCGAAATGGGCGCATTCCCGCCGCCGCTGCCGGAGGAAGGCGACACCTGCTACATCTCCGACCACACCGATATCGGCATGGGCCTGAACGCCAAGTCGGAGCACCAGGAAGAGGCCAAGCAGTTCCTGGAGTGGATGGGCACGCAGGAATTCGCGCAGCTCTATTCCAACGCGGTGCCGGGCTTTTTCTCGCTGTCCGACCACGACATCACGCTCGAGGACCCGCTGGCGCAGGAGTTCTTCTCCTGGCGCAAGGAGTGCCAATCGACGATTCGCTCGGCGAGCCAGATACTGGCGCGCGGCACGCCGAACCTGTGGAGCGAGATGTGGGTCGTCACCGCCAACGTGATCAACGGCTCGCAGACGCCGGAGGAAGCCGCCGAGCAGCTGCAGAGCGGCCTCGCCTCCTGGTACGAGCCGCAGCAGAAATAGGTTGACCCCGATGGGCCGGACCGGAGCGCGGAGGCGTTCCGGTCCCTGCAATCACCTTCAGCGCACCCAGAGCATGATGCCGAAAAGTTGCAGACTTTTCGGACCTACATCATACCGGAGAACGAGAGGCTAGAGCGACATTGCGATTCAACGTGAACGCGTGTTCGCTCTAGAGGCGGCATGACCGAGCCGACGGCCCCGCGGGCCAAGCGAAAACGCAAGCCCTTTCCCTGGCACATTCCGGTGTTCCTGGCGCCGGCCGTGCTGGTCTACACCATCGTGATGATCCTGCCGCTGTTCGAGACCTTGCGGCTCTCGGCCTATCAGCAGAATACGGCTCAGCAGAGCGTGTTCTTCGTCGGGCTGGCGAACTACACCAAGCTGTTCTTCGACGCGTTCTGGTCCGAGCAGTTCTTCAACGCGCTCTGGAACAACTTCTATTTCTTCATCATCAACATGCTGGTGCAGAATCCGATCGGCATCCTGATCGCGGCGCTGTTGTCGATGGCGCATTTGCCCGGCAAGCGCTTCTATCGCACCTCCATCTTCATGCCGACGCTGCTGTCCTTCGTCATCGTCGGCTTCATCTGGAAGCTGATCCTGTCGCCCCTCTGGGGCGTCGGCAAGACGCTTTTCGCCGGTGTCGGGCTCGGGTCCTGGTTCGCACCGTTTCTGGGCCTCGAAGAGACGGCACTGACCACGGTCTCACTGATCTCGGTGTGGCAGTTCATCGGCATTCCGATGATGCTGATCTACGCCGCGCTATTGTCGATTCCCGAGGAGGTGATCGAGGCGGCTGAAACCGACGGCGTCACCGGCCTGTCGCAGTTCTTCAAGATCAAGCTGATCCTGATCCTGCCGACCATCGGCATCATCTCGATCCTGACCTTCGTCGGCAATTTCAATGCCTTCGATCTGGTCTACACCACGCAAGGGCCACTCGCCGGGCCAAACTTTTCGACCGATCTTCTGGGCACCCTGCTCTACCGCACCTTTTACGGCCAGCAGACGCAGCCGGGCGATCCCTATCTGGGCGCCGCGATCGCCACCGTGATGTTCTTCATCATCCTGATCGGCGTCGCGATCTATCTGTTCTTCGTCCAGCGCAAGCTGGTCCGCTACGAGATGTGAGGCGGCAGCCCGATGGCGATATCCCGCGCAAGACGCAACATCCCGGCCGAGATCGCAGCGCACGCGATCCTGCTCGTCTTCACCGTGCTGGCGCTATTTCCGGTGGTGCTGATCGTCATCAACTCGTTCAAGTCGAAGCGCGCGATCTTCCGCGAGCCGATGGCCCTGCCCGGACCGGAGAGCTTCGACCTGATCGGCTACACCACGGTTCTCACCCAGGGCAATTTTCCGCTCTATTTCCTGAATTCGCTGATCGTCACCGTCGCCAGCCTGTTCTTCGTGCTCCTGTTCGGTGCGATGGCCGCCTACGCCCTGTCGGAATACCGCTTTCGAGGCAATCGCTGGCTCGGGCTCTACATGGCGCTCGGCATCATGATCCCGATCCGCCTGGGCACGGTCGGCATCCTTCGGCTGATGGTGGCCACCGGTCTCGTCAACACCCATTGGGCGCTGATCCTGGTCTACACGGCGCAAGGGCTGCCGCTGTCGATCTTCATCCTGGCGGAGTTCATGCGCGTCGTCTCGCGCGACCTGAAGGCCGCCGGCCGCGTCGACGGGTTCAGCGAATACGCGATCTTCTTCCGCCTCGTGCTGCCGCTGGTGCGCCCGGCCATGGCCACGGTCGCCGTCTTCACCATGATCCCGATCTGGAACGATCTCTGGTTCCCGCTGATCCTGGCACCGTCGGAGAGCACCAAGACGCTGACGCTCGGCGCCCAGGTGTTCGTCGGCCAGTACTTCAACAATTGGAATGCGATCCTGGCCGCCATGGCGCTGGCGATCATCCCGGTCCTCATCCTCTACGTCGTCTTCTCGCGCCAGCTCATCCGCGGCCTCACCTCGGGAGCGGTCAAATGAACGCCCCCGTTCGCGTCCTCGTCGCCGGGCTCGGCAACATGGGCCGCAGCCACGCCCTGGCCTATCACCGCGATCCGGGCTTCGAGATCGTGGGTCTGGTCAACCGCTCGAACCCGCAGGATCTCGATCCGGCGCTCTCGCACTATCGGGTTCATCGGGATTTCGACGCCGCGCTAGAAGAGACGGCGCCCGACCTCGCCTGCATTTCCACCTATTCCGACAGCCATGCCAACTATGCGATCCGCGCAATGGAGTGCGGCGCCCATGTCTTCGTCGAAAAGCCGCTGGCAACGACGGTGGAGGACGCCCGCCGGGTGGTCGACACTGCCGAGGCGAACGGCCGCAAGCTCGTCGTCGGCTACATCCTGCGCCACCACCCCTCGTGGCAGCGCCTGATCGCTGAGGCGCGCGCGCTGGGCGGCCCCTACGTCTTCCGCATGAACCTCAACCAGCAGTCCTCCGGCAAGGCCTGGGCGACGCACAAGCAGCTCATGCAGACCACCTCGCCCATTGTCGACTGCGGCGTGCACTACCTCGACGTAATGTGCCAGATCACCGACGCCAAACCGGTCGAGGTCCGAGGCATGGGGGCGCGCCTCTCGGACGAGGTGGCCCCGCAGATGTACAATTACGGCCACCTGCAGGTGCTCTTCGCCGACGGCTCCGTCGGCTGGTACGAGGCGGCCTGGGGGCCGATGGTCTCGGAAGCCGCCTTCTTCGTCAAAGACATCATGACGCCGAGAGGCAGCGTCTCGATCGTCGTCGACAAGGCGGCGAAGTCCGACGACATCGACGCCCACACCAAGACCTCGACCATCCGCATCCACCATGCCGAAACCGATGCGGGTGGCGAGTTCGCCCGGCCCGACACGCTTCTTGCCATGGACGACGAGCCGGGTCATCAGGCGCTCTGCGAGCGCCAGCAGGCCTTCGTCCTGAAGGCGATCCGCGAGGACATCGACCTGACGGGCCACATGGAAGACGCCGTCAATTCGCTTGCCGTTGTGCTCGCCGCCGACCGGTCGGTGCGCACCGGCAATCCTGAAATTCTGGATCTATAGGATCGGACCGTGCCGAGTCTGAAAATCGACAATCTTCACAAGAGCTTCGGCCCGACGACGGTGTTCGAGGGCATCACGCTCGACGTGCCGTCCGGCGAGTTCCTGGTCCTGCTCGGCCCTTCGGGCTGCGGCAAGTCCACGCTGCTCAGGATCATCGCGGGGCTGGAGGACGAAACGTCCGGCGACGTGCTCCTCGACGGCCAGTCGATTGCCCACCTGCCGCCGGCCAAGCGCGGCATCGCCATGGTCTTTCAGACCTACGCGCTCTATCCGCACCTCACGGTGCGCGGCAACATGGCGCTGGTGCTGAAGCAGGCGGGCTATTCCAAGGACGAGATCGAAGCCCGGGTCTCGGCAACCGCCAAGGCCTTGGAGCTTGATCCCCTGATGGACCGCAAGCCGTCCGAACTTTCGGGCGGCCAGCGCCAGCGCGTCGCCATCGGCCGGGCTATCGTCCGCGATCCCAAGGTGTTCCTGTTCGACGAGCCACTCAGCAATCTCGACGCCGCCTTGCGCGGCCAAGTGCGCCTGGAGATCGCGCGGCTGCACATGCGGCTGTCGGCGACCATGGTCTATGTCACCCACGATCAAGTGGAGGCAATGACGCTGGCCGACCGGATTGTGGTGATGAACGCCGGCCAGATCCAGCAGGTCGGCACGCCGCGCGACCTCTACGAGCGGCCGGCGAATCTCTTCGTCGCCGGCTTCATCGGTTCCCCGGCGATGAACTTCATCCATGTGGAGACCGTCGACGGCGAGCTGCGCACGGTCAACGGCGCGCGCGTTGCGCATCTCGGCGGTACGCCGGGCTCCCGTGGCAAGTCGGTCATCGGCGTACGGCCCAGCGGCTGCAGCCTGGGCGACCAGACGGCGAGCGACGGAATGCCCTGCGAGGTCCTGATCGAGGAGTATCTCGGCGAGGCCAGCTACGTCCTGGTGCGCCTCGACGGCGGAGAGGAACTGGTGGTCCGCGAGGATCCGTCGCGCAGCTATCGCCCCGGCAGCCGGGCCAGCGTCAAGCTGGACCCCGCGGCCCTGCATTTTTTCGACGCCGTCAGCGGCAAGCGGCTGTCGGCCTGAGGTTGATGATCATGAGCGGCACTTCTTCCACCCACATGAAGACCGAGATCGCCGAGATTCCGACGGCGATCGCTCGATTGTTCGATCGGTCGCGCGAGGCGATCGCGGCGGCCGGCGCGGCCCTGCGCGAGCGCGACCCGGCGCTGATCGCAACCATCGCGCGCGGCTCGTCCGACCACGCCGCGAGCTTCCTCAAATACGCGATCGAACTCACCGCGCACCGGCCCGTCGCCTCGCTCGCCCCATCCGTCGCCTCGATCTTTCAGGCGCCGTTGCAGATGCGGGCGGCGGCCGCGATCTCGATCTCGCAGTCGGGTGAGAGCCCGGACATCGTCGCCATGGCCGAGACGGCGCGCGAAGGCGGTGCCCTGACGCTGGCGCTGGTCAACCAGCCGGCCTCGCCGTTGGCCAAGACCGCCAGCCATCCGATCGATATCGCCGCCGGCCCCGAGCTTAGTGTCGCCGCCACCAAGACGTTTGTTTCCTCGATCGTCGCCGGGCTGGCCGTTCTCGCCGAATGGCAGCAGGACGCCGCCCTTCGCAGCGCTCTGGCGGCGCTGCCCGACCACGCTGAACAAGCGCTCGCCTGCGAATGGCATGGTCTGATCGAAGCGCTGGACGGCCACGACTCGCTCTATGTGCTGGGGCGTGGCCCGGCCATGGCGATCGCCAGCGAAGCTGCGTTGAAGTTCAAGGAGACCTCGGGCCTGCATGCCGAAGCCTACAGCGCGGCCGAAGTGATGCACGGTCCGGTCGCCATCGTCGACCGCGGCTTTCCGGTGCTTGTTCTGGCCGCGCGCGACGCGGCGGAGAAGAGCTGCGCATCGGCGGCCGAACAGTTGGCCGCGTCCGGAGCGGCCGTCTTCGTCAGCGCCGATGGCGCACCGGCCGCCAGCCGGCTGCCCTTCGTGGCCACGGGCCATCCCCTGACGGATGCGTTGTGCCTTGCTCTGCCCTTCTATGCCTTCGTGGAAGCGTTCGCGCGTCATCGCGGGCTCAACCCGGACCAGCCGCCGCGGCTGCGCAAGGTGACGGAGACGAAGTGACGGCCCGAGTGTGAGCAAGCCACCGACCCATCCGGGCGTCGCGTTCTTCCGCGACCGGTTCGCCCAGAATCCGGACGATCCGACGCCGCTCTACGTCCAGATGGCCAACGCGCTGCGCTCCTTCATCCAGGAGGGCAATCTGCAGCCTGGGACGGCCCTGCCGCCGGAGCGCGACATGGCCGAGTTCACGGCGCTGTCACGCGTGACGATCCGCAAGGCGATCGAGCTTCTGGTGCACGAGGGACTGCTGCGCCAGCGTCGAGGCTCGGGCACCTACGTCGAAGCCCCGATCGCCCGCATCGAGCAGCCGCTGGCCGGGTTGACGAGCTTCACCCAGGACATGGTCTCCTACGGCCGCAAACCATCGATCCACTGGCTGGCCAAGGACTATGGCGATGCCTCCCCGCACGAAGCGGCGGTTCTGGCGCTCGCGTCCGGTGATCAGGTGATCCGGCTGCATCGCATCCGGCTCGCCGACGGCCTGCCGATGGCCGTGGAACTGGCCGTGGTGCCGGCACGCTGTCTGCCGTCGCTCGATACGCTGGGCGACTCGCTCTACCAGGCCTTCGAGAAGTCGGGCATCGTTCCCGTCACCGCCCGCCAGCTGATGCGCGCCTGCCTGCTGCCGGAGCGCGAGGCGGCGCTGCTGCAGGCCGCCGCCGGCGAGCCGGCGCTCTATATGGAACGCATCACCCACGATCAGGCAGGGACCGTCATCGAGTTCACCTGCTCCCACTATCGCGGCGATCGCTTCGACTTCATCGCGGAGCTCACCCTCAATCAAGGCTCATGACCGGCTTGCCCTCGGGCGAACCGCTTCCAGCCCTATCGGAGACGACGCATGTCATCCCGCCTGGACAGTTCGGACGTCGAGGTCCTCTGCGACCGAGCTTACGCTCCCGTTCAGGCGGCCATCGACGAAGGCCGCATCCCCGGCGGGGTCCTGGGGCTCGTCGACCGTGACGGGCATCGCGCCGTGCGGATCGCGGGCGCCGCCCAGATCGTTCCGCACCACCGGCCGATGCGCCGCGAAATCTGGTTCGACCTCGCGTCGCTGACCAAGGTTATCTTCACCACCCCTCGCATCCTGGCCTTCGCGGAGACCGGTCGCATCGATCTCGACGCCCCGCTCACCAGGGCTCTGCCGGACCTGCGCCAACACGATATGAACGCGTGGGAACGGCAGGTGACGTTTCGCCAATGCCTGGGACATCAGACGGCCTTTCCCGCCGTCGAGCCGATCTACACCTATGGCGACGATCCGGCCCGACTGCGCGCCTTCGTGCTGCAACACGCCTGGCGGCCCGGTCCAACCGTCTATTCGGACATCAACTTCATCCTGCTCGGCCTCGCCTTGGAGCGGCTGAGCGGCCAGACCATCCGCGATATGAACCCTGGGCGGGGATTCGCCTGGTCGGCGGCGCCGGCGATGACGGCGGCGACCGAAGGGTGTCCATGGCGCGGACGAATGCTCTGCGGCGAGGTTCACGACGAAAACGGATCCGCCCTGCGGGGCTCGGGCCATGCCGGGCTGTTCGGCCCGGTCGATGCCGTGCTCGACTTTGCCCTCGGCCTGCTCGACGGATCGGGCGCGTCTGCCTACGCCATCGAAGCGATGCGCGCTCCGGCCGATGCGATCCGCACTCTTGGCTGGGAGCGGCCGCACCCCGGTTGGTCGGGAGGAGAGCGCTGCTCGGATGCGACAATTGGGCACACCGGATTCACCGGCACCGGACTTTGGATCGATTTCGACCGCGGGCTCTCCTGGACGCTGTTGACCAACCGCGTCCATCCAACGCGGCACGCCGACAGCGGCATCGCGATCCTGCGCCAAACAGTCGGCGATTTGATCAATCAGGCCTAGACCGTCCACCAGCTTTCACAGACATCATGCCGATCAAAGGCTTTTTGCCAAGGCCAACAAGGGGTTGGCCACGCCGACTAACACGCCTGTAAGCTCTGGCCACCTTCTCGGCCGACGATCAATGCAAAAGATAACTCGGCGTCACGCTCGACTATACCATCGCCTCGGCGACAAATCCGCGGACTTATCGTCTTATTCTTGAATAAAATCGTGCAAAACAAATATTATAATTTGAACTAATCAAAAATCTGGTCATTTTTCAAATATTAACCTTGGAATTTAAGGGAGGTGAAACGTCTCGATCCTATAGTGCCTCTCAGCCCAGGGATTGGTCCCGGCCACCTGGTGTTTCGAGGACAGGAAGGAAATTTCATGATCAATCTTCTTCGCCGTTTCAAGAAGAACGAATCCGGCGCAACCGCTATCGAATACGGCTTGATCGCCGGCCTTGTGGCCGTCGCCATCATCACGGCGCTGACCACGATGGGCGGCAAGCTCGACGCCACTTTCAACAAAATTTCGGACGAATTGCAGGACGTTGCCACCAGCTAGTCAACGCCTTCGTCCATCATCGAGGCCCATTTCGGAGCCCTCATCGTCAAAAGGCCGCTCCGTCAAAAGCGGCCTTTTCACTAGCCGTGGGACGGCGATTTGTCGTCTCTCAGCTACCGCCGAGGGCTTCAGCGATGTTCAACCGAGTTCGGCAGCTTTACCGAAAAAGCGATGGCGTTACGGCCGTTGAATATGCGCTGATCGCGGCTTTGGTTTCCGTCGCGGTTCTTGCTCTCAGCCCAGTTGCCGAGGCGCTGACACCGCATTTTGCTCGCATCAGCGACGAACTTGCGAAAATTGTATCCGACGATTCCTAATCGGGATTGTTGCCAGATCGCTAATCATCGACAGTCCGCCCATCGACCACGGCAGAGCATCGCGATCTCTTCCTCAAGGTCACGCGGAAATGTCGAGCGAGGAGCTGGCTTTTTTCGGGCAGCGCCCGATGAAATTCTGCGCCGAAGGCGGCAGGAATAGTCCAGCTTTGCAAATTGGCCTAATCGACCAATTTTATCGGCTTCGATTGCCTGCGGCGGCGGCAAATGGCACTCCACAGAGATGTGGACGTAGCGCTGCACAAACCAACCTGTATACGGTTCTGTCCAACGACGATCCGCACACCGTTATCACTGTTCACGGGAGAAGCTCCCGAAACGCCATCCTGAACTTCCGGCGGCCGGCCGGACGTTCCTCTGCTCGGAGACCCGACATCGATCGGGTCTCCGGCGGACCAATTCGCCTTACTTGTTGACGGCGTCCTTCAAGCTCTTGCCGGGAGCGAACTTCGGCACGTTACGGGCCGGAATGTCCACCTCTGCGCCGGTCGAAGGGTTGCGTCCCTTGGAAGCGGCGCGATGCGCAACCGAGAAGGTCCCAAATCCGACGAGACGAATGTCATCGCCCTTCGACATGGTCGTGCTGATAACGTCGAAAACAGCGTCCACGGCCTGGGTCGCCTGCTGCTTGGAAAGTTCGGCCTTTTCCGCAACTGCGGAAACGAGCTCGTTTTTGTTCATGCCTCATTCTCCTGACTCGGCAAAATTGGTTCGGCCCGGTGGAACGATGGGGCAGACTCACTCATCATTCAAGGCTCCGTGAACGCAAAGCCCCGACTTTTTGGGTGTTTTTCGATAAAAAAACCGCCCCGGAGGGCGGTTTTTCAATGCGTATCCTGAACGATTAGTGAGCGACGGCCACAGCGCCGTCCTCGTCAGGGATCGGCCGGGGGGCCAGCGGCTCCTCCTCCTCCGACCATTCGATCGGCTCGAGCTCCCGGACCAGAGCATGTCGAAGCACCTCGCCCATGCGCGATACGGGCACGATTTCGAGGTTGTTCTTCACGTTGTCCGGGATATCGGCCAAGTCCTTGGCGTTCTCTTCCGGGATCAGCACCTTCTTGATACCGCCGCGCAACGCCGCCAACAGCTTCTCCTTCAGGCCGCCGATCGGCAGGACACGTCCGCGAAGCGTGATCTCCCCGGTCATCGCGATTTCACGATGAACGGGAATGCCGGTCATCACCGAGATGATGGCCGTCGCCATGGCGACGCCCGCCGACGGTCCGTCCTTCGGGGTGGCTCCCTCCGGCACGTGCACGTGGATGTCGCGCTTGTCGAACAGCGGCGGCTTGATGCCGTAATCGAGGGCCCGCGACCGCACGTAGGACGCGGCGGCGGAGATCGATTCCTTCATCACGTCCTTCAGGTTGCCGGTCACCGTCATCTTGCCGCGGCCGGGCATCATGACGCCCTCGATCGTCAGCAGTTCGCCGCCGACCTCGGTCCACGCCAGGCCCGTCACCACGCCAACCTGATCGTCGAGCTCCGCCTCGCCGTAGCGATAGCGCTGCACGCCCAGATACTCGGAGATGTTCTCCGCCGTCACCTCGACGGTGGTGCGTTCGCCCTTGAGGATCTGCGTCACCGCCTTGCGCGCCAGCGTCATCAGCTCACGCTCGAAGTTGCGCACACCGGCTTCCCGCGTATAGCGCCGTACGATTTCGCGAAGCGCATCGTCGCCGACCGAGAATTCCTCGGGCTTGAGGGCGTGGTCGCGGATCGCCTTGGTCAGCAGATGCCGCTTGGCAATCTCGATCTTCTCGTCCTCGGTGTAGCCCGCCAACCGGATGATCTCCATCCGGTCCATCAGCGGCGCCGGGATGTTGAGCGTGTTCGCGGTGGTCACGAACATGACGCCGGACAGATCGTACTCGACCTCGAGATAGTGGTCCATGAAGGTCGAGTTCTGTTCAGGATCGAGCACCTCGAGCAGAGCCGACGATGGATCGCCGCGGAAGTCCATGCCCATCTTGTCGATCTCGTCGAACAGGAAGAGCGGATTGGACTTCTTCGCCTTCTTCATCGACTGGATGACCTTGCCGGGCATCGAGCCGATATAGGTCCTGCGATGGCCGCGGATCTCGGCCTCGTCGCGCACACCGCCCAGCGACATGCGGACATACTCGCGGCCCGTGGCGCGGGCGATGGAGCGCGCGAGCGAGGTCTTGCCGACGCCCGGAGGGCCGACGAGGCAGAGGATCGGCCCCTTCAGCTTGGTCTGCCGGCTTTGGACCGCGAGATACTCGACGATGCGCTCCTTGACCTTCTCCAGGCCGTAGTGATCGGCGTCGAGGATCTCCTGCGCCTTCTTGAGGTCGATCTTGACCTTGGAGCGCGTGCCCCACGGCAGCCCGAGCAGCCAGTCGAGGTAGTTGCGCACCACCGTGGCCTCGGCCGACATCGGGCTCATCTGCTTCAGCTTCTTGAGCTCGGCCTGCGCCTTCTCGCGCGCTTCCTTCGACAGCTTCGTCTTCTTGATGCGCTCTTCCAGCTCGCCGACCTCGTCGCGGCCTTCCTCGCCGTCGCCAAGCTCCTTCTGGATCGCCTTCATCTGCTCGTTGAGGTAGTATTCGCGCTGCGTCTTCTCCATCTGACGCTTGACCCGCGAACGGATGCGCTTTTCCACCTGCAGCACGGAGATCTCGGCTTCCATGAAGGCCAAGGCCTTTTCCAGCCGGTCGCGGACGCTGATGAGCGTCAGCATCTCCTGCTTCTCGTGAATCTTGATCGCCAAATGCGAAGCCACAGTGTCGGCAAGCTTCGAGTAGTCCTCGATTTGCCCAGCCGCGCCAACGACTTCGGGCGAAATCTTTTTGTTGAGCTTGACGTAATTCTCGAATTCCGCGACCACCGAGCGCGCCAGAGCCTCGATTTCGACCGGGTCCTCTGCCGTCTCCTCGATGATGCGAGCCGCCGCCTCATGCCATTCGGTCTGATCGGTGAACCGGTCGATCTTGGCGCGCGAGATACCCTCGACCAGGACCTTCACCGTCCCGTCCGGCAACTTCAGCAGCTGAAGGACGTTGGCGACCGTGCCCACGTCGTAGATGGCGTCCGGCGCAGGATCCTCGTCGCCGGCGTTCATCTGCGTCGCCAGCAGGATCTGCTTGTCGGCGCCCATCACCTCTTCGAGCGCTTTGATCGACTTTTCGCGTCCCACGAAAAGCGGCACGATCATATGCGGGAAGACGACGATGTCGCGCAGCGGCAGGACCGGATAGAGCGACGCCTCGGCGTAGGTCTGATCGTAAGTCGTATTCGGCATGATATTCCCTTTCTGCGGCATTGAGCCGCGTCAGGCCGCCACGCGTCGAGCCTCATCCAAGAGCACCCGACAGGACGCCTTCGCTCGGGGTATGTGGGCCCCGCCCCTACCTCCTTCAACCGTTCCGTCGTCACCGCCCGCGAACGGCAGCCGGCCGCCCGACAAACAAACGGCCCGTCTCGGCGCGAACGGCGCCGGGACGGGCCGCTTTCAGCAGCGACGCCGGAACGCGAGAAAGGCCATCAGGCGCTGACGTTCTCTTTCTCGTCCTTGCGATCCGCGTAAATGTACAGCGGCCGGGCGTTGCCCTCGATCACGTCTTCCGAGATCACGACTTCCTGAACGCCCTCCAAGGTGGGCAGATCGAACATCGTGTCGAGCAGCATCGCTTCCATGATCGAGCGCAAGCCGCGAGCCCCCGTCTTGCGCTCGATCGCCTTGCGCGCGATCGCTTTAAGCGCGGCCTCATGGAAGCTGAGCTCGACGTTCTCCATCTCGAACAACCGCTGATACTGCTTCACCAGCGCATTCTTGGGTTGCTCCAGGATCTGCACCAGCGCCGCCTCGTCGAGGTCCTCGAGCGTGGCGATGACGGGCAAGCGTCCGACGAATTCGGGGATCAGCCCGAACTTCAGGAGATCCTCCGGCTCGACCTCGCGGAACAGGTCGCCGGTGCGGCGATCGTCGGGCGCCGCAACCGTCGCCGCAAAGCCGATCGAGGTCTTACGGCCCCGGTCCGAGATGATCTTGTCGAGACCAGCGAACGCGCCGCCGCAGATGAACAGGATATTGGCCGTGTCGACCTGCAGGAACTCCTGCTGTGGATGCTTGCGACCGCCCTGGGGCGGTACGGAGGCGACGGTGCCTTCCATGATCTTCAGGAGCGCCTGCTGCACGCCCTCGCCCGACACGTCGCGGGTGATCGACGGATTGTCCGACTTGCGACTGATCTTGTCGATCTCGTCGATATAGACGATGCCGCGCTGGGCCCGCTCGACATTGTAGTCGGCCGACTGCAGCAGCTTCAGGATGATGTTCTCGACGTCCTCACCGACATAACCGGCCTCGGTCAGCGTCGTGGCGTCCGCCATGGTGAACGGCACATCGAGAATGCGCGCCAGCGTCTGAGCGAGAAGCGTCTTGCCGCAGCCGGTCGGGCCGATCAGCAGGATGTTCGACTTCGCCAGTTCGACGTCGTTGTTCTTCTGCGCATGGGCCAAGCGCTTGTAATGGTTATGCACCGCGACCGACAGCACCTTCTTGGCGAAGGACTGGCCAATCACGTAATCGTCGAGGACCGCGATGATGTCCTGCGGGGTGGGAACCCCCTCGCGGGACTTGACCATCGAGGACTTGTTCTCCTCGCGGATGATGTCCATGCACAATTCGACGCATTCGTCGCAAATGAACACCGTCGGTCCGGCGATCAGCTTCCGAACTTCATGCTGGCTCTTTCCGCAGAAAGAGCAGTAGAGCGTGTTCTTGGAGTCGCCGCCGCTCACTTTGCTCATTCGTTGTTCCTTCCGGTCCGGTCATCCAGACGGTCCTTGCGGACCCAAATTGTAGTTCTAGGATCGGGACAATATCATTGCAACCGCGAAGCACCCTGAACCAAGGGTGCGAATGTGACGCTTTTACAGCAGACAATAACGCGGCAACCCTTGAGTGACACTTAACTCAACCGTCGAGATGCTGCCGATCCTTGCCCGAGGCTTGATGGCCGGCCCCGTCAGGACGAGACGGCCGTCTCCAATGCCTCACGCGACGAATAGACCTTGTCGATGATGCCGAACTCGCGCGATTCCTCGGCCGTCATGAAATGATCACGGTCGAGCGTGCGCTCGATGGTCTCGTAGTCCTGGCCGGTGTGCTGGACATAGACCTCGTTGAGGCGGCGCTTCAGTTTGATGATATCCTGGGCATGGCGCTCGATGTCGGAGGCCTGCCCGGAGAAACCGCCGGACGGCTGATGCACCATGATGCGCGCGTTGGGCGTGGCGAATCGCATGTCCTTGTGCCCGGCGCACAGAAGCAGCGAGCCCATCGAGGCCGCCTGGCCGATGCACAGCGTCGAGACCGCCGGCTTGATGAACTGCATGGTGTCGTAGATCGCCATGCCGCTCGTCACCACGCCGCCCGGCGAGTTGATGTAGAGCGCGATCTCCTTCTTTGGATTCTCGGCTTCGAGGAACAGGAGCTGGGCGCAGACCAAGGTCGACATGCCGTCTTCGATCGGCCCGGTGATGAAGATCACGCGCTCCTTCAGGAGGCGCGAGAAGATGTCGTAGGCCCGCTCGCCCCGGTTGGTCTGCTCGACCACCATCGGCACGAGGTTCATCGCGGTTTCCACGGGGTCTTTCATCGATATGCTCTCAATTCTGGCAGGAATGGAATGATCGGAGCAGCCCTGCCGATTCGGAATGGCTGTCGGCGTATGGTCTGTAGATAGGGCGTGCTGAAGCTCCTGCGCAAGGGATCAGCCGTCCTCTGCGGATTTCACAGTGAATGGGGCGCCGTCAGCCCCCTGAAACCAGCCGATTCGCACCTCAACGATCGTCAACGTCATCGTGATCGGGAGGAATCGGCTTGCCTTCGGCGTCGATCGATCCGTGCAGGGTCGGCTCCGGCCTCGATGACTCGTCGGGCAAAGCCGCCCGCGCCTCACCTTCGACGACCGTTGCGCGCTCGTCGCGCGGGGTGCGCTGAAGGCGCATCGGCGGCGCCGTGCCATCCTTGCCCTCGCCGAACCAGACGGTCATGTGCGGGAACGGAATTTCGATCCCGCGCTCGTCGCACAGCCGCTTGACGACTTCGTTGTAGGCCCGGCCGACGCCCCACTGCTTGCCCGGCAACGTCTTGATGCGACCGCGCACCACGACGGCCGAATCGCCGAGCTCGTTGACCCCGAACATCTCGAAGTCGCCCAGGATCTCCGGTCCGTGGTCGCTGTTGCGGAGGGTTTCGAAGGCTTCGTGCATCACCGTTTTGACCTCCTCGGTGTCTTCCCGGTAGGCCACCCCGAGATCGATCACGAACTGCGAGAAGTCTTTGGTCATGTTGGCGACCTGATCGACCGAAGAGAACGGGATGAGGTGGTAGGTGCCGTCGAGCGCGCGCAGTGCGACCGACCGGATCGTCAGCCGTTCCACCACGCCCGAAACACCGCCCACCTCGACCACGTCCCCCTCGTTCATGGCGTTCTCGAGCTGGATGAAGGCACCGGTGATGATGTCCTGAACGAGCTTCTGGGATCCGAAGCCGACAGCCAGGCCGACGACGCCGGCACCGGCGAGCAGCGGCCCGATGTCGATGCCAACCTGTGAGAGCACCAGCATCGCCACGATGACCACCAGCGTGATGGTGAAGCCGTTGCGGAACAGGGCGAGCAACGTCCGTTCTCGCGCCGTGGGGACGGAGCCGAAATTGGGGTTGAGCCGGTACTCCACCCAGGACGAAACCACCAGATAGATGCCGAAGCTGATGATCAGCACGATGCCGGCGCCCAACAGGCCGCCCACGAAGCGCTGCCCGACGGACGTGGCGATCCAGCCGCTGAAATCCAGGATCTGCCAGGCTTCGAAGATGACGGCAATCACCACCACCACGACGAGGACGCGCACCGCCGTCAGCAAAGCGGGAATGAAGGAGTTGACCCGCCGCTCCAGCAGCGGAAGCCGCTCCTTCGTCGACTGCGGCACCTTGATGCCTCGCTCGGTCAGCCACGTCAGGACGGACGTGACGAGACCACCGACGGCCATGGCGATCAGTGTCTTGATGCTGGCGGCCGCCAGATACTGCAGCCCGCTGTGTGGACTGGTCAGCCATGCCGAAAACAGCGAAACCACATAGACGATCGCGATCAGCCACCAGACCCGGCCCAGCAGCCAGAGGAACCGCGCGCGAAAGCTGTGATTGCCCGCCTCGAAGGACCGCCCCAGCCGATCCCGAACCCATACGCGGTTTTGCAGCACCAGCCAGATTTCCAGGATGGTGCAGGCCAGGGACACGATGACGCGCACCGCGCGGGCGGCCGCGAAACTGGAATTGGCTTGAACGATGGGAGCCAGAAACAGAAAGGTGTAGCCGAGGATGGAGATCAGCCGGGACAGCCAAAAATACCAATAGCTCGCCTGACGATCGCCGAAAGGGGTAAGACGCAGCTGCGGATAGCGCGGCGCCATCAGCATCGACAGCACCACCTTGACGCCTTCGATCGCCAGGAAGGCGTTCAGGAACAGTGTCTGATTGATGTTCGGCGCACCGCCATTGTAGATCGCGGCAGCGATGTGGCCGCCGGCCCAGCCGAGCACGATGGTGACCGCGTCGATCAGCGACGAGATCACCAGCAGCGACAGCTTTCCGAGCGGGCCGGAATGCGAGGCCCGGTCGGCCATCCGCGCAAAGATCGGCGTCTTGATCAGACGCGTCAGTCCCAGCACGGCGAACACGACGACCATCACCAGCACGACCGGCAGGATCGCGGCTGTCAGGCGCGGCAGATCGAGGCTGCTGACACCCGTCATCAGCGAAAACGACCGGTTCAACGTGCCCCAGAGATTCTCGGCCACGCCCACGCCGAGCTCCACCACGTTGCGGCTGTAGGCGGCGATCTGTCGGGGCAGGCTCTGCACCAGCTCCGAGGGCGGCGAGTCCCCCTCGCCTTCGCTCTCCGCATTCGCGGCAGGCTCCTCGTTGGACGCGGCCGCCTTCAGCGAATCGATCAGCTTCGCGCGCGCCTCGTCGTTCTCGAGAATGCCGATGAGGTCGTCGAGCGAGGCTGCGTCCTGCGAGGTGGCCTCATCCTGGCTTTCGCCGGAACTGGCTGCGGTGGGCAGACTCAAGATCTGCGCCGCGGCCGGAGCCGCCACCGCCGTGAAAAGAAGAAGGAAGAGAAGCCAAAGGCGGGAGAAGGTCATCATCATTGCCGTCGTTGAACACGGTCGCCGGACCCGTTGCCGGCGCGGAAAGGCGGCGAACGCCGCTCGTCAACAACTCGCTGACCCGCGACCGATACGAAGTCATGACCTCCGCCAGAGGCGGAGGTTTGGAACGCTGCGCTTGAGCCACTAGAAGTGGCTTTGCTACATCAGGCGTTCAGCTTGAACAAATCGTTGTAGTCAGACGCTTTATCGGCTTTTTCTTGAT
>NZ_JAZHFT010000037.1:0-41963 GCF_036541425.1 Consotaella aegiceratis | reverse complement strand
GCAATCGTCAGAACCTCCAGAAGATCGTGGCGCTTGGCATTACCCGTGCGCGGATCCGGAACCTCGGCAAAGCTCGCCGTGAACCAGGACATCGGCCTTCTCCTCTCAGAGCCAGGCCCTCATCCGAATCCATTCAACCAACAAATGCCAATTCAAATTCCCAAATGCGATCCCCCTGGCAAAATACCGCCGCGGGTCAGGCCGGCGGTTGCACGCAGCCGATATAGTCGCCCGATGCGCGGGCTCGCGCCTGGACCGTCTCGGCCATGCGGGAGAGCGAGCGCGACGGCTTGGCCGGATTGCGCCGGGTCGGCGCCGGCAGCGCCACGGCCAGGAGGGCCGCCTGGCGCGCCGACAGATCCTTGGCGCCGACGCCGAAATAATGGCGTGCCGCCGCCTCGACGCCGTAGATGCCCTCGTCCCACTCCACGACGTTGAGATAGATCTCGATCATCCGCCGCTTCGACCAGACTGCATCGGCATAAAGCGCCAACGGAGCCTCCAGCGCTTTTCGCAGGAAGGAGCGGCCCGGCCAGAGGAACAGGTTCTTGACCGTCTGCATCGGGATCGTCGAGGCGCCACGCGTCACCTCGCCGTCCATCGCCTCGTCGATCACCGTCGACATCTCTTCCCAGTCGATGCCGTTGTGCGAACAGAAGCGGCCGTCCTCCGACATCATTACCGAATGGACGAGGACCGGCGCGATGGCGTCGAGCGCCACCCATTCGCGCTGATAGGGGCGAAAGGTAAAGTGGTCGGCCAGCATCAGGGTGGAGACGGGATGCAGCGTGGGAACGGCGTAAAGCGGTACCAGGATCAAGGGTATCGCCACGAGAACGGCGAGAACAAAGCCCAACATACGAAGCAAGCGCCAGACCATTTCGAACTTGGCAACCTTCGCAAAGAGTTCTGGCGAGACGATCCCACCCGAGAAGCAGGCATTTACCTATCTGCGCTAAGCACGGTATGCAACTCGCCGTTCGACCAGAAGATGCCGATCCGATGAGGTGGACGCGGAACGGCAACCATAAGACGAGGAAGGAAACGCCGGATGAGCTCCAACGACGCCTTCGAAGCGAGGCTCAACGACTGCGCCAACACGATCACCGCGCTCTTGAAGGATATTCTCGGTTCGCATCGACTCGTCGTCGGCACACCGCATCGCCTGCTCGACGCGATCCGTCATGGTGCCTTGACCGGAGGCAAGAGGCTGCGGCCGTTTCTGGTTCTGGAAACGGCCAAGCTCTTCTCCGGCGACCGGCAGGCGGCCCTCGACGTCGCCGTCGCCCTGGAGTGCATCCACTGCTATTCGCTGATCCACGACGATTTGCCGGCGATGGACGACGACGACCTTCGGCGCGGCAAACCGACCGTGCACAAGGCCTATGACGACGCCACCGCCATCCTGGCAGGCGATGCGCTGCTGACGCTGGCGTTCGGGCTGATCGCCGACGCCGAATCGATGCCTGCGACGGCCCGTGTCGCCCTGATTTCTTCGCTGTCCCGACGCGCCGGTGCGTCCGGTATGGTCGGCGGCCAGATGCTCGACATGGCCGCCAAGGACCACGACCTCAAGGACATCGAGATTACCCGCATGCAGGCGATGAAGACGGGCGCCCTGCTGGCCTTCGCCTGCGAGGCCGGCGCCATCATCGGCAGTGCGGCGGATGACGATCGCGCCCGCATGCGGCATTTCGGCGAGGTTCTGGGGCTCGCCTTCCAGCTCGCCGACGACCTGCTCGACGAGACCAGCGATCCGCAAACCCTCGGCAAGGCCACGAACAAGGATCGCTCCCAGGGCAAGAAGACCCTCCTGGCATTGCACGGGATGCAGTGGACCCGCGACAAGCTCTACGATCTTGCGGAAGAGGCGGAAGGGCTCCTCCAGCCCTATGGCGAAAAGGCCAAGATCCTGGCGGAGGCGACCCGCTACATCACCCGGCGCGTACGCTGAACGAGCTTCGGCCGGCCGAACGCAGTATGAAAAAGAAGGGCGGCGCGTCCGGATCGCGCTGCCCTTCGTCTTGACCGTCATAGGTCGTCAGCCGACAGCTTCCCAGGCGCCGCTCTGGTCGGCCCGGTAAAAGGCGTCGATCGCCCTCTGGTTGGCGATCGAGCTTTCCAGCGTGAAATGGATCGCGTCCTCGCCGGCCGCCTTGCGGGCGAAGGCCTCCACTTCCAGCCGGTACTGGTTGGCGCCGCCGAAGCGGAAGACTTCGCCGTGCCCATGCGCCTGGTCCTCCAGGCGAACCGTGGCAAAGCCGTAGCCGCCGACGTTGAACGGCGTCTCCACTTCGATGAAGCCCTTGTCGCCGTGAAACACCATGACCTGGCGCGGCGCCATCTGCGTCGCCACGTAAAACGTCATGTCGAAATCGGCGAAGCGCAACCGGCAGTCGGCGTAGACGTCGGTACCGAAAGTCGGATCGCGCTCAATGCGGGCGATGGCCTGCAGCGGCTCCGCCTTGGTCGCAATGCGCGCCGTCACCACCGGATAGACGCCGATGTCCGGCAGGCCGCCACCGCCGAGTTCCGGCTTGTTGCGCATATTGTTCGGATCGACATTGTAGTAGGTGAAGGCGCCTTGCACGTGCTTGAGCGTACCGATGGCGCCGGCCTCGATCAGTTCGCGCACCTTGGTCCATTGCGGATGGTGCTCGACCATGAAGGCCTCGGAGACCAGCACGCCCGCCTTGTCGCGGGCTGCGACCAGCGGCTCGATTTCCGACGCCTTCAAAGCCATCGGCTTCTCGCACAGCACGTGCTTGCCCGCCTCGATCGCCTTCAGCGTCCATTCGATGTGCTGCGAGGTCGGCAGCGGAATGTAGACCCCGTCGACGACGTCGCTGGCCAGAAGCTCCTCATAGGAGCCGAAGGCATGCGGCGCGCCGAAGCGCGTCGCCAAGGCCTGGGCACGGCCGAGATCGCGGCTGGCGATCGCCGCCAGCACGCCGTTCTCGACCTCCATGATGGCCGGAATGACCTGCTCGCGCGCGATCTTGGCCGTCGACAGAATTCCCCAACGAAACATAGCGTCCTTCCCTCTTCGATCGGAGATCAGGCCCGAAGGCTGCCGCCGGTCGCCTTTTCGACCGCCGCGACGATCCGGCCCGAAACCTTTTCCAGATCCTCGTCCGTCAGCGTCTGTTCCATCGGCTGCAACGTCACCTCGATGGCGACGGACTTTCGACCTTCGCCGAGCGTTGCGCCGGCAAAGACGTCGAAGACGCGCACCTCGGTGACGAGCGCCTTGTCAGCTCCCTCCGCCGCCTTGAGAATCGCCTGCGCCGCAACGCTCTCGTCGACGAGGAAGGCGAAGTCGCGCCGCACCGGCTGGAACGCCGACAGCTTGAGCACCGGCTTGGTCCGCGTCGGCTTGACCTTGGGCTGCGGAATCGCATCGAGAAAGACCTCGAAGCCGCATAGGGGTCCGGCGACGTCGAGCGTCTTCAGCGTCGTCGGATGCAGTTCGCCAAACTCGGCGAGGACCACCTTCGGACCGAGCTTGATCTGCCCGGAGCGGCCCGGATGATACCAGCCGCTGGCCGGCGCCTCGACCGTCAGGCGCGCCACCGGAGCCCCGGCCGCCTCCAGCGCAGCCAGCGCATCGGCCTTGGCGTCGAACACACCGACGGGTGACGCGCCGCCGGCCCAGAAACGACCGCCGCCGTCCGGCTTGGCCGTGGCTCGGCGCACGCCACCGGCCACCCGGCGCTGACCGTCCGGCCTATCTGAGCGATACACCGCCGCCACCTCGAACAGCGCGATGTCGCCGAAGCCCCGCGCCGCGTTGCGGCCGGCCGCCGCGATCAGCCCCGGCAGCAGCGAGGGCCGCATGTCGGACATGTCCGCGGCGATCGGGTTCTCGAGCTTCAGCGCTTCCGACCCGCCCCCGAAGGCGGCCGCATGGGCCTCCGGAATGAAGGAATAAGTCACCGCCTCGACCATGCCGCGCGCGGCAAGCGCCCGGCGCGCGGCCCGGTCGCGGATCTGCGGCACGGTCAGGATGCGGCCGGCCACGGCGCCTGCCTTGGGCAGCGGCGCCGGCTCGATCTGGTTGACGCCCTTCAGCCGCATCACCTCTTCCACGAGGTCGGCCTTGCCGTCGACGTCCGGCCGCCACGAGGGCACGGTGACGTCGGCGGCATCGCCATCGACGTGAACGCCGAAGCCCAGCCGCTCCAGCAGCACGGCCTGTTCGCCGGGCTCGACGGCGAGGCCGGTCAGCCGCTCCACTTCCGAGAACGGCAGGCGCAGGGTCTTCATCTCGATGTCCCGGACGCCGGCGACGGTGCGCCTGCTCGGCGTGCCGCCACAGATATCGAGCACCATGCGGGTCGCCAGATCGAGACCCGGCTCCATGAAGGCGGGATCGACGCCGCGCTCGAAGCGATAGCGCGCATCGGTGATGATGCCGAGCGTGCGGCCCGCGCGGGCGATGTCGACCGGCTCCCAAAGCGCCGATTCGATCAGCACGTCCGTGGTCGTCTCGTCGCAGCCCGAATGCTCGCCGCCCATCACGCCGGCGATGGATTCCACGCCGTTCGCGTCGACGATCACGCAGGTGCCTTCGGGCAGCGCATAGGTGCGGCCGTCGAGCGCCAGCACCTCTTCGCCGTCTTGGGCTCCTCGCACGACAAGGTCGCCCTTGACCTTGGCCGCGTCGAAGACATGCAGCGGCCGGCCGCGATCGAAGGTTATGTAGTTGGTGATGTCGACCAGGGCGTTGATGGAACGCAGGCCGATGGCGATGAGCCGGCGCTGCATCCATTCGGGCGACGCCCCGTTCTTCACGCCCTTGACCAGGCGCAGCGCGAAGCCGAGGCAGGTCGGCGTCTCGACCCTGACCTGAACCGGACACTCGCCCTCGCCTTCGATCCGCTCCGGAACGCCCGGCTTCAGCGTGCCGAGACCGGAGGCGGCGAGATCGCGGGCGATGCCGACGACACCCGTCGCATCGGGTCGGTTGGGTGTCAGGCTGACATCGATCACCGGATCGGCGAGATTGGCGTAGTCGGCAAAGCGTTGTCCGATCGGCGCGTCTTCCGGCAGGTCGATGATGCCCGTATGGGCGTCGGACAGCTCCAGCTCGCGCTCCGAGCACATCATGCCGTGAGATTCGACCCCGCGGATCTTGCCGACGCCGAGCGTCGTGTCGATGCCGGGCACATAGGTGCCGGGCAGCGCCAGCACGCCGACGAGGCCGGCACGGGCGTTGGGCGCGCCGCAGACGATCTGCAGCGGCTTGCCGCCGTTGACCTCGGGGCCGGCCTCGACGCTCAGGACCTGCAGCTTGTCGGCATCAGGATGACGCTCTGCGGTGAGCACGCGGGCGATGCGGAAGGGCTGCATCGCCGCCTTGTCGTCGACCTCCTCGACCTCCAGGCCGATCATGGTGAGGCGCTCGACGATCGCCTCCAGCGACGCGTCGGTATCGAGATGGTCCTTGAGCCAGGAAAGCGTGAATTTCATCGGACGATTCGCTTGATAGGGCGGGTTCGGCGGAGCCAAACGGTTGCATCAGAAATCTTCGGGCGCCTCGGCCGCAAGGCTGCGAACCCGGGCGTTCGCATGGACGAGACGGTAGGTCAACAGGGCGACCAGCGAGAACACGACGCCCAGCAGAAGAGCGGCCGGCCAGCTCGCCAGCGTGCCGAGGGCAATCTTGGCAAAGAGCGCCGGCACCAGGACGCCGACGAAGAACGACGCGAGCGCCGCCGGCGTCGGCGGCAGCTTGGCATAGAGCACCGCGAAGAGCGCCACGGTGATCAACGCCACGAGGTAGCGGCCGACGCTGGCCAGCAGCATGAACAGGCTCTCGCCGACGAACAGCCATGCGGCAACGTCGCCGACGAGCTTGCCGATCACCGCGCCGACGAGCACGGCGATCGATTCCAGGATGATCATGCGAGGAGACATCTTTTGCTCAGTCTCTGCGTGTTTTGAAAAGCAGGCATATGGCCAAAAGCCGCCGGTCCTGGACTTGAAGAGCACCGAGGTCGGTAATGATCTGTCGAACCTGCTCGACGAGGTCCTTCGCTTCAGAGAAAGAAAACAGCATTGGATCCGGTGGCAGGTAATCGGCTCGCAGCCGTTCACTTTGAAGGCGAGCCACGACACTGCCAATTCGGCGGAGGTTGGGATTCTCTTTCAGCGGTGACTGGTTGAAGACCGTCTTGATCGGGCCATGATCAAGCGCCCGATAGACCCGCAAGTATTCCTCCGAACCCCTGCTGAGACCAGGCGCAAGGTTTCCGACACAGATTCTGGCTAGCGAATGAAAGACCGCATAATAGGCGGTGCTCACCGCGCGACGTCGGAAGGCTGAACTCTTTGGCCGTTCCGCCAACAGCGTTTCAGCAGCACTCAATAGGCGGTCGACCATCGTCTCCGGCATGGTCAATCCAGTTCGTCTTCATCCGTATCGTCGATCTCGGACGTCTTGGTACTTAAGAACACAAATCGACTTTCCCCGCGTGCCAGCAGCGTCTCCCGTATCGCATCGATGGCATCGATAACGGCCTTTGCCGGTACATGCCCGCGAACATCGACTGCCAACCGCAAAATCGGTTCGCCGTCAAAGTCCTCCTCAGCGCTAACGGAAACGCTTTGAAAGTCGTAGTCAGCGAACCGGTGACTCAACAGTTCGCGCGCGATCCGCTGTACGTCGTCCTCCGACATTCGCAATGTTTCGACAATTGCCATTTCCGATCTCCTCGCCTCGTTGCCGATAGCATCCTTGGCGATTTTAGCCCTACGCGCTCAAGCCTCCAAACAGCGTCGGCACGTCGAGCGGCCGGAAGCCGTAATGCTCGATCCAGCGCACGTCGGCATCGAAGAAGGCGCGCAGGTCCGGCATGCCGTATTTCAGCATGGCGATGCGGTCGATGCCCATGCCCCAGGCAAAGCCCTGATACACGTCCGGGTCGAACCCGACACCGCGCAGCACGTTGGGATGCACCATGCCGCAGCCGAGGATTTCCATCCAGTCGTTGCCCTCGCCGAAACGGATTTCCGAGCCCGACCGATCGCACTGGATATCCACCTCCAGGCTCGGCTCGGTAAACGGAAAGAAGGACGGGCGAAAGCGCATGTTGACCGAGGGAACCTCGAAGAACGCCTTGCAGAATTCCGTATGCACCCACTTCATGTTGGCGACGTTCGCGTGCGTGTCGACCACCAGCCCCTCCACCTGATGGAACATCGGCGAATGGGTCGCGTCGGAATCCTGCCGGTAGGTCTTGCCGGGAATGACGATCCGGATCGGCGGCTTCTGCGCCTCCATGGTACGGATCTGCACCGGCGAGGTGTGAGTGCGCAGCACCTTGCGCTCGCCGTTGGCATCCGGCTTCATGAAGAAGGTGTCGTGCATCTCGCGGGCGGGATGGCCCTCGGGAAAATTCAGCGCCGTGAAATTGTAGTAGTCGGTCTCGATGTCCGGGCCCTCGGCGACCGAGAAACCCATGTCCGAATAGATCGCGATGAGTTCGTCGATCACCTGGCTGATCGGATGGATGCGGCCCCGGCTCGCGGGAGCCGGACGCACGGGCAGCGTCACGTCCAGCGTCTCGGCCGCCAATCGGGCGGCGACCGCCGCCTCGGCCAGCGCCTCGCGCTTGGCCGAAAGCAGGCCGGCGACCCTGTCGCGCAGACCGTTGAGCTTCGGCCCTTCGGTGCGCCGCTCGTCGGGCGTCATCCGCCCCAATCCCTTCAGAAGCTCTGAGATCTGGCCCTTCTTGCCGAGCGCCGCAACGCGGATCGCCTCCAGCGCCGCTTCGTCCTGCGCGGCTTCGATCTCGGCGCTCAGCTTGGTTTCAAGGGTATCAAGGTCGGACATGGCGATATGATGCGATCGTTACGGATAATGGCGGATGTCTATAGCAGAGGCGCGGAACAGGCGAACCGAAAACCCGGAAGCCGAAACGAAAAAGGACCCGCTGGCGGCAGCCGGCGGGTCCTCGATGTCGACAAGCGCGGGCGGCCGGCTTAAGCCGCGCGCTTTTCTCCGACGGCGCGCTCAAACTCGCCCTCGAAGCCCGTGTCCTTCAGATAGGCGAGCGCCTTCTTGGCTTCCTCGCACAGGGCGGCGAAAGCCTCCGGCTCATGGATGGCGATGTCCGACAGGACCTTGCGGTCGACTTCGATGCCGGCCTTGTTGAGGCCGTCGATGAAGCGCGCATAGGTCAGGCCGTGCTCACGCACGCCGGCGTTGATGCGCTGGATCCAGAGCGCCCGGAAATTGCGCTTCTTGGCGCGACGGTCGCGCGTCGCATACTGTTTGGACCGATCGACGGCCGCCTTGGCGGCGCGGATCGTATTCTTGCGGCGGCCGTAGAAACCCTTGGCCTGCTTCAAAGTCTTCTTGTGCTTGGCGTGGGCGGTCACGCCGCGTTTCACTCGTGCCATGATAAAGCTCCTGAACTGATCGCGCTATGCGCCCGAGCGATGCATCCGGATCGGTCTGCCGTCTCGCTCGTCGATGTTGATTCCACGTGGACGTCCGTCGAGGCGCCAAGGCCTCGGAACGCCTGCGCTAGCGGTTGTAGGGCATATAGCTCTTGACGATCTTCGCGTCGGGTTCCGACAGGATCATCATGCCGCGCGCGTCGCGGATAAAGTCGTTGGAGCGCTTGATCATGCCATGGCGCTTGCCGGCCGGGGTCGCCTTGACCTTGCCGGTGGCGGTGAAACGAAAGCGCTTCTTGGCGCTTCCCTTGGTCTTCATCTTGGGCATTTTGCTCTCCTTGAGACGAAGGAGTCGCAAGATCCGCCACCAGCCGTTCGGCCGGCGGACGATTCATCTCTGGACGGGGTGGACCAGACGAAGCGATCTCGCAACAGCATTATGAGCCGCCACGGCATGCCCTGCCGGACGGCTCGTTGAACGCGAGGCGATATACCCGCGCTTGCCGCGCGGCGCAAGAGACTCTGTCGCCGGCGACGGACCGAGGCGGATCAGACCCCGCCAAACCGCCCGACGCGCCTACGAAGCGCGCCCGAAAACGGCGCGGAAGCCGGCTTATCTCACGAAAACCTCAGCAGGATTGGCCAGATCGAGCCTCCCGGTCCGGCCTCACACGGTCAGCCGCGCGGCGCAAGCACCATCATCATCTGACGGCCCTCGAGCTTGGGCTCGGCTTCGACCTTGGAGATCTCAGCCGTCTCCTCGCGCACCCGGTTGAGCAGCTGCATGCCCAGGTCCTGGTGAGCCATTTCACGACCGCGAAAACGCAAGGTCACCTTGACCTTGTCACCATCGTCGAAGAACCGGCGAACGGCCTTCATCTTGGTTTCGTAGTCGTGCTCGTCGATGTTCGGCCGCATCTTGATCTCTTTGACCTCGATGGTCTTCTGGCGCTTGCGCGCCTCGGCCGCCTTTTTCTGGCTCTCGTATTTCAGCTTGCCGAGATCGAGGATCTTACACACCGGTGGGGAAGCGGTCGGCACGATCTCGACGAGGTCGAGCCCGGCCTCCTCTGCCATGGCCAACGCATCCTGCGTGGACACGGCACCGTGATTCTTGCCCTCGACGTCGATGAGTTGCACCTGCGGCACGCGAATTTCGCGATTCGAGCGCGGCCCCTCCTTTTGGGCCGGCGGCGCACGGAATGGTCTGCGAATGGTCGTTGTCTCCCTGACTGTTGACGACACGCGGTTTCAAAAGCGAATAAACGCTCGCGCCCTCGTATTCGAGAAAACGGCGATACCGTTTTCGGGCATTCGGAAAGCGCTCGTTGTGCAATATAGCATGCATCTGCTCGATTTTCACGCACCCGAGGGGTGAAATCGTCATTCGGAGCCGGACGCCACGGATATTTCATCCCCGCCAAATCGAAAATCCGCTCGAAGTCTCAGGCTTGTGCGCCATTCGTGGGATGCAGCGTTCTTCTTGAAGACACGATCTCCCTGGGTACAAGTGACGCAATTCGAGGCATAAGCCCAACCGATCGCCCAATTCGAAAAGCAAGTGTCGCCAATGCCCGAAGCTTCTCACGACGCCCCGTCCTTCATCGAAGTCGGCCAAGGTGCGTCCCATCGCCGCCTTGCCTACAGGGCGAGGGCCGGAAAGGCCCCGACGCTGGTCTGGCTCGGCGGTTTCAAGTCCGACATGCTCGGCACGAAGGCGGAGCGCCTGGTCGGTTTTGCGGCCGAGCGCGATCTGGGCTTCTGTCGCTTCGACTATTCCGGCCACGGCGAATCCTCGGGCCGCTTCGAAGATGGAACGATCAGCCGCTGGCTGGAGGATGCCCGGAGCGTTCTGGACGAAGTGGTGCACGAGCCGGCCCTGCTGATCGGCTCTTCGATGGGAGCCTGGATCGCGTTGCGGCTCATCCAGACGTTGCGAGCGCACAGCGGGGGCGACAAGGTCGCCGGTCTGCTGCTGCTCGCGCCGGCACCCGACTTCACAAGCCGGCTGATCGAGCCGGCCCTCAACGCCGACCAGCAGCGCGCATTGGACAAGCAGGGATTCTTCGCCGTACCCACCGAATATGGTCCGGAACCGACGATCTACACGCGGGCGCTGATCGAGGACGGGCGGACCAACAGCGTGATGACCGGGCTGATCGAAACCGGCTGTCCGGTCCACATCATCCAGGGCATGGCCGATCCCGACGTGCCTTATAATCATGCGCTGGACCTCGTATCCCATCTTCCATCGGAAAGCGTGGTGCTGACCCTGGTGCGCGATGGCGACCACCGGCTGTCGCGAGATGCCGATCTCGCACGGATGGAGCAGGCGGTTGCGAATTTGCTGTCCACCATTCGTGGCGAGTGAGCCGCAGCGCCCACCCGTCGGATATCCAGGATCGGATAAGCTTTAAGGCCTATAGGCAGCGCGATGAACGTCGGGATTTCTCCCTACGCGTCATGAAACTGTGACAATGCCGTCACAGCGAAACCATATGCAGTTCGTGCATAGGAGCTTTACCGAAGTGGCTTAAGCGGCATGGCAACACCTGTTGCCAATTTGCAACGCTTACCAAAGACAGATCTCAACCTACTGATAAATAAGCCGTTTCTCCCACCGCTTCGCAACCGAGTCCTCAAAGACGGCAACTGAAAAGTTCCGTCGAACCTGACCCGGAGCGTGTTCTGGCGCATTTATCCTCAATTTTGAGGTTTGACTATTTATTGCGCCGCACCGAACATCGTTTCCAGAGACCAGGAGAACTGGACGGGGTGACGATGAGGGGATTACTTCGCGCGTTTGGCGCCACGGTGGTATTCGTCTGTAGTTTAACAGCAGCCGATGCCCGCGATGCTTCGATGACGATTGGCGGCGATGTAAAGCCTCCGCTCGGCCATCGCCTTTTCTGCCAGGTGAATCCGTCCGAATGCATTGCGACGGGTCCTGAAAGCAACCCGATCAAGCTCGACACCGAGTTGATGCGGACCGTGGCGGCGATCAACACGCGAACCAACGCCACGATCGAGGCCAAATCCGACCGCGAGATCTTCGGTGTTCGCGAATACTGGGCCTATCCCGATCGGGAAGGCGACTGCGAGGACTTCGTGCTTCTGAAGCGGCGCAAGCTGCACGAAGCCGGTATCCCGTTGTCGGATCTGCTGATCACCGTCGTTCGCCGCCCGAATGGCGAGGGCCACGCGGTGCTGACGCTGCGGGCTCAGCAGGGCGACTTCATTCTCGACAATCTCGACTGGCAGATCAAACCCTGGACCGAGACGCCCTACACTTATCTCAAGCGTCAGAGCTCGGTGGATCCGGCCCGCTGGCAAAGCGTGCAGACGGGTCCGGAAGTCCTGGTCGGCGCGGTCGACAAATAATACGAGGCCCTGTGTCTTGCGGGGGCCGGCGGCAGAGTGCACGCCGGCACCGGCCACTCGGGGGTCCCAGCAAGCTTTCGGGAAGCCGGTCAGGCTTCCCGGTGGGTCTCCAGGAAACGCATCAGAGCCGTCTCGGTGCGGCTGAGGCCTTCGCGCCGGCGCCCCTTCATCAGATCGGGATCGAGCGTGTTGTCCTCGTAGGCGACGATGATCGCCGGATGGACATAGGATGACCGGGCCACCGCCGGCGTGTTGCGCAGCACCTCGCTGACCGAGCGCATGGCCGCGGCGACGGCTCGCCGGCGTTTCGCCTCGCTCGTCGGCTGCGGGCCGGCCTCTTCGATCAGATAGCGCAGCGCCTCGGCCGAACCGCGGAAGGTTCGAAAGTCCTTCGCCGAGACCAGGGCGCCGTCGGCCGCCTCGTGCAGATAGTCGTTGAGCAGACTGGCGGTCAGCGTACGCTGCTTCTTCGACTGGCCGGGAAAGCGGAACAGCCGCTGCCCCTTTCCCTTGCGGATCCGCTTCAGAGCGTTGAGCAGCGGGCGATCGGCCACCTCGATGCGGTGCGTCCGGCCGGACTTGCCGACAAATTTCAGCACCGCCGACTTGTCGACGATCCTCAGATTCTGCTTGCGCAGCGAAGCGACGCCGCGCCCGCCGTCCGCCGCATATTTCTCGTGCCCCGGCCGCATCGCCTCCAGGTCGATCAGCCGGGCAGCGGCAGCCGAAGCCATAGCGCGGTCCAGCTTGCGCCGCCTCAGATCCTTTTCCACCCGCCGGCGAAGGCGCGGCAGGGCTCGTCCGAACCGCAGCAGGCGCTCGGTCTTGACCGCATTGCGCACATCGACCCAGCGGTCGTGGTAGCGATATTGCAGCCGGCCCTTCTCGTCCCGGCCGATCGCCTGGATATGTCCGGTCTCGTCGATGCAGATCTTGACCTCGGTCCAGGCCGGCGGGATCACCAGCGCCTTCACGCGCTGACGCAATCGCTTGTCGGAGATGGTCTCGCCATTGCAGAAGCAGATCGAAAAGCCCTTGCCGCGCTTCCTGCGCTCCACGTCGAAGCCGTTCGGGTCGACCATCGTCAGACCAAACCGCTCGGCATGGTACGCAAGACGCTTGTTCATGACGGGGGTGCCTCCTGCGCCGGGAGACAGCACAACGTGCAGCCGATCTTGCCGGTTCCCGGGTCGGAACCGGCGGATTTCGCAGGAGAATTTCCTCGAGGGTCACGTGGTCGTCGGGTGCTGCCGATCAGCGGCCGGGCGGGTCTCCGGGTTCAAGCTCACGCCGCGGCCGCCCGCTTTTCGCCGAGTCCGGTCCTCTCTCGCCATCGCCCTCGCCGGCCCGGGGAAGCTGTTTCGGCTTGGTCAGCGGCTCCGGCCGTACGACCCGCGTGGTCATCATGTGCGAACCGGCATAGATGCCTTCCACCTCCTGGAGATTGAGCCGTTCCTCGTCGCGCCGGCGGACGTCTTCGACGATGGCCTGGGCCAGAGCCGGTTCGGCGCCGAGCGCAGTCAGCACCGCGCCGCCGAAGGCGAGCGCCGATTCGACTGTCTCGCGCATCTCGTAGTCCACCCCGCGCGCCCTGAGCGACAGCGAGTGCCTACGATCATAGGAGCGCACATAAAGCCGGACATTGGGAAACTCGGAGCGAATCAGATCGACGATCCGGTCGGTGGTCTCGCGCTGATTCGTGCACACGGCGACGATCTGCGCCCGCCGGATGCCGGCGGCCTCCAGCACGTCGCGCCGCACCCCCGAGCCGAAATAGACCCGGAAGCCGAAGCTCGCGGCCGTGCGGATCTGGTTGGCCGACGAATCGATCATCGTCACGTCGATGCCGCTCGACAGGAGCACCTGGGCCACCATCTGCCCGAAACGCGAAAAGCCGATCATCAGAACTTCGGCGCCCGCACCCTCGAAGTCCTCGTCGAGCTCCTCCTCCTCCTCGTGGTCCTCGAACTGGCGGCCGATGAAGGTGGCGAGCGGCGTCAGCATCATCGACAGCGTCACCACGGCGATCAGCAGCGTCGCGGTCGCCTCGCCGAAGATCATGCGCGACAGGGCCGCCGAAAACAGCACGAAGCCGAACTCGCCGCCCTGCGGCAGAAGCGCGGCCACCCGCAGCGCCGTGGTCCGGGTCTCGCCGAAGCCACGCGCGAGGCCGAACAGGAGCAGCGCCTTCACCACCATCAGTAAGGGCGTATAGAGAAGAATAGCCGGCCAGTTTTCGATGACGGTCTCGAGATCCAGCGACAACCCCACCGCGATGAAGAAGAGGCCGAGGAGCAGGCCGCGAAACGGCTCGATGCTGACTTCCAGTTCGTGGCGATAGGACGATTCGGCCAGCATGACGCCGGCGATGAAGGCGCCCAGCGCCATCGAGAAGCCGGCGACCTCCATCAACAGCGCCGCGGCAAGCACGACGAAGAGCGCGGCTCCGATCATCACCTCGCGCGCGCCGGCGCTGGCAATCAGTCTGAACAGGGGATTCAGGAGAAATCGGCCGGCCAGCAGCAGAAACAGGATCGAGATCACCGAGACGACGATTTCCACGACGCCCACGACCGCGCCGTCCGACACCGGCGACACGAGCCCCACCATGGCCAGCAGCGGCACCACGGCCAGATCCTGCAGAAGCAGCACCGAAAAGGCCGCCTGGCCATGCTTGGTGTTGGTCTCTCCGGCCTCTTCGAGCAGTTGCAGGCCGAAAGCGGTCGACGACAGGGCCAGCCCGAAGCCGATGACGATGGCGGCCGCCCCGGCCTCGCCGAACGCCATCGCGATGCCGCTCAGAACCAGGCCGGTGATCACCACCTGCGCCAGGCCGAGCCCGAAGATCTGACGTCGCAAGGTCCACAGCCGGCTCGGCCTCAGCTCCAGACCGATGATGAAGAGCAGCAGCACGACGCCCAACTCGCCGAGGTGCAGCAGCCCGTCCTTGCCGCGGTCGATGAGCTGCAGGACCGGCCCCAGCATGATGCCGGCGAACAGATAGCCGAGCACCGTCCCCAGCCCGATCCGCTTGAAGACCGCGCCAGCGAAAACGCCGCTGCCCAGAAGCATCAGCGCGTCGACGAAAAGAGGCGCGACTTCTTCCACGTTCGAACCGGGTCACCTATGTTGTGGGCTTATTGTCCCAGACCATCCTGGACGCGGATGAGGGACCAACCCGTCCAGCCGCATCATAGATGGTCCAAACGTCATTTTCAGCAGGCAAGCACATGGATGAACAGACCGAGCGACTTCTCGGAGTGGCAAACCGTCTGATCGAGGCGGCCCGAAAGGCTGGAGCCGACACGGCCGACACCGCGGTGGTGCGCTCCGCCAGCCGCTCCGTCTCGGTTCGCCTCGGCGCGGTCGAAGAGACCGAATCAGCAGAAAGCGAGGACGTCGCTCTTCGGGTCTTCGTCGGCCGGCGCAACGCCACCGTCTCGGCCGATGCCAGCGTCGACGCCGCGCGGCTGGCCGAACGCGCCGTCGCGATGGCGCGGGTTTCGCCCGAGGACCCGTTCGCCGGTCTGGCCGATGCCACCCTCTTGTCGCAGCAATCGCTCGATCTCAACCTCTTCGACGCGACCGAGATCGCCAGCGACGCGATGCTCGAGGACGCGCTTGCCATGGAAGCGGCGGCGCTCGCCGTCCCCGGCGTCACCAACTCGAGCGGCGCAGGCGTTTCGGCGGGGTGGAGCGGCCTGGTCCTTGCCACGTCGACCGGCTTTTCCGGGAGCCAGCGGCGGTCCGGCTTTTCGCGCTCCGTCAGCGTGATCGCCGGAGAAGGCGTCAAGATGCAGCGCGACTACGATTTCGATTCGCGCATTCATTTCGCCGACCTCGACGCCGCCGAGGCGATCGGCCGTCGCGCCGGCGAACGCGCCGTCGGGCGACTCAATCCGGGCAAGGCGGCGACGGGGCGGATGCCGGTCATCTTCGATCCGCGGGTGGCACGCGGCTTCATCGGGCATCTCCTGGGCGCGATCAACGGCGCCTCGGTGGCCCGCAAGACGAGCTTCCTGAAGGACCGGATGGGCGACCTCATCCTGCCCGAGGGGGTCTCCATCGTCGACGAGCCGCTGCTCGAACGCCGCCCCGGCTCGCGGCCCTTCGACGGCGAGGGCATTCGCGGCCAGGCGCTGCCGCTGATCGAGGAAGGGCGTCTGCGCAACTGGCTGCTCGACAGCGCCACGGCCCGCGAACTCGGGCTTTCGACCAATGGACGCGCCTCGCGTTCGTCGTCGGGCGTCTCGCCGTCCTCGACCAACGTCGTCGTCACTCCCGGATCGAAGACGCCCGAGGCGCTGATCCGGGAAACCGGCCGGGGGCTCTATATCACCGAGCTGATCGGCCACGGCGTCAATCTCGTCACCGGGGACTACAGCCGTGGGGCCTCGGGCTTTCTCATCGAGAACGGCGAACTCGGTGCCCCGGTCTCGGAGTTGACGATCGCCGGCAATCTGAAGGACCTTTATCGTACGATGACGCTGGCCGACGATCTGGATACGCGATTCTCCATCGTCGCGCCGACGTTGCGGCTCGAATCGATGATGGTGGCCGGTGGGTGACGACGCCAGATCACGCGACGAGGATGATCTCGCCCTCATAACCGACGCGGCGCGCCAAGCGGCGGCCATCGCCCTGCGCTTTTTCCGCAACGATCCGAAGGTCTGGTACAAGGAGGGCCACTCGCCGGTCAGCGAAGCTGACGTGGCCGTCGACGCCTTCCTGGAACGGACGCTGGTGGCCGCGCGACCGCGATATGGCTGGGTGTCGGAAGAGACCGAACGCAGGCCGGGCGCCGGATCGCGCTTCTTCGTCGTCGATCCGATCGACGGAACGCGCTGCTTCCTGCGCGGTGAGGAAGCCTGGTGCATTTCCATCGCTGTTGTGGAAAACGAGCGGCCGGTCGCGGGTGTCGTCTACGCGCCGGTCAAGCACGAGGAACTGACCGCGAGATGCGGCGGAACCGCCCTATGCAACGGCAGCCCGATCGCGGTGACGCCGCCGCCCGAGACTGGCGTGTTGCGCCTCTCCGCCCCCGACCGGATGCAGCGCAAGCTCGATCATCTGCCCAGGCTCGACTTCCAGACGAACGCTCCGTCGCTGGCCTATCGCCTGTCGCTCGTCGCCATGGGCCGGCTCGACGGTACGCTGATCCGGGCCCGCGCCAACGATTGGGACATCGCAGCCGGAGACCTCATCCTGGAGCGCGCCGGCGGCCTGCTGATCGACGTCGAAGGACGGCAGAGGGTTTACAAGTTCGAAGGCAAGAGGCATGGCCTTCTCGTCGCTGCGGCGCGCCACGCCCTGGACGAGTTTCAGCACCTCGGCCGCCTCGTCGACGATGCGTGAGGTCCCGCCGGATGGAACGCTCCGGGCGATCCGGCCCTTGCAGATGGACTGAGACAGAGGCGAACAGCCGAAGCGGCCGGTCGAGGTCGTTCGGCTTCCTAAAAAGCGGAGACGGCGATGGCTGACGAACAGCAACCAAAGCAACTCTTGCATCTCGTCTTCGGCGGCGCACTGAAGAGCGTCGAGGGGATCGAGTTCCAAGATCTCGAGAAGCTCGACATCGTCGGCATCTTTCCGAACTACGACACGGCTCACAAGGCCTGGCGGGCCAAGGCGCAGCAGACCGTCGACGACGCCCAGGTGCGCTATTTCATCGTTCACATGCATCGGTTGCTGGACCCGGGCACCTGAGCGGATTAGGCGTTCAGCGTAGTAGATCATGATGGTGTCCGAGGAGCAGCTGAGCGGCCGCGACGTGCCGACCGATCCCCGCACGCGGCGCAAGTCGCCGACGAAGCGGCTATGGCGCCGGCTGCGTCGTCGCGGCAAGCGGATGCTGCGCTGGCACGTGACGACCGAGGTCGGTGCGTGGCTGATCTATCGTCTGCTTCTGCTGATCCGTGCCACGCAACGGATGGTCGAAGGGTCGAGCGACCACGAGACCGTCCTGGCTCGGCACCATCCCGCGATCGTCGGGATGTGGCACGGCCAGCACCTGCTGGCGCCTTTTTTCCGGCCCAATTCGCTTGCCTATGCGGCCCTGCTGTCGCGCAGTCGCGACGCGGAGATCAACGCTGCCATCGTCGAGCGATTTGGCATCGCGCCCATTCGAGGATCGGGTGGCCGCGTCCGCCAGGCCGCCGCACGCAAGGGCGGCACCAAGGCCTTGCTGGCCTTGCGCAAGGTGCTGACGGGCGGCACGGGAGTGGCGATGATTGCGGATATTCCAAAGGGCACCCCGCGTGACGCGGGGCTGGGCATCGTCACGCTCGCCCGCATTTCCGGCCGGCCGATCATTCCGGCGGCAGCGACCACCAGCCGCCGCTATGTGGTCCAGCAATCCTGGGACAAGACCACCGTGCCGTTGCCTTTCGGACGCATGGCCGTCGTGCTGGGCGATCCGATCTTCGTGCCGGCCGATGCCGACGATGCGCTGATGGAGGCCAAGCGGCAGCAGGTGACCGAGGCGATCGAGGCGGCCGCCCGGCGCGCCGACGCGCTCGTCGGAGGCCGCGCATGAGCAGCTTGCGGGCGCGCGGGGCGCTTGCCCTCTATCGCACGGTCGGGACGCTCGCCTACCCGCTGCTCGGGCCCTATATCGGCTGGCGGGCCTCGCGCGGTAAGGAAGACAAGCTGCGACGCCGCGAGCGGTATGGCTATACCGACAAGCAGCGGCCCGCCGATGTGCCGCTGATCTGGGTGCATGCCGCGAGCGTCGGCGAAACCGCGGCCGTCACACCGATGATCCAGCGGCTTGCCGAGGACTTCGCCCTGGTGATGACGACGGGCACCGTCACATCGGCGGCCCTGGTGCACGACAGGTTGGCCCAGGCCGTCCTGCACCAGTACGTGCCACTCGACCTCGGCCCGTCCGTCTCCCGCTTTCTCGACCACTGGCGCCCCGATCTGGCGATCGTCGCGGAGAGCGAGTTGTGGCCGACGACCCTGTCCGAACTCGGGCGCCGCGACATTCCCCAGGTGCTGGTGAACGCCCGCCTGTCTGACCGCTCGTTCCGGCGCTGGAAGGCGCTGCCATCGCTCGCCGAAGCGCTGCTCGAAAACCTGTCGCAGGTCGTGGCCCAATCGGAGATCGACGGCGAGCGCTTCCGCGTCCTGGGCGCTCCGGCCGTCACGGTCGCCGGCAATCTCAAGGCCGACGTGCCGCCGCCATCGGTCGATCCGACCGAACTGGCACCGCTTCAAAAGGCACTGGCCGGCCGGCCGGTCTGGGCCGCGCTGTCGACCCATGCCGGCGAGGAGAAGCTCGCGGCCAATATCCACCGGGCTCTCAAGAAGGATCATCCGGGGCTCCTCACCTTGATCGTTCCGCGCCACACCGCACGAGCCGACGCCCTGGAACGCGAGTTCACCAGCCATGGGCTTCGTGTCGTTCGCCGCAGCAAAGGCGACCTGCCGACGGCCGAAACCGACATCCTGCTCGGCGACACGATCGGTGAAATGGGCCTTTATCTGCGCCTGACCGAGATCGCCTTCATCGGCAAGTCGCTCGCCGCCGAGGGCGGACAGAACCCGCTGGAGGCCGCGATGCTCGGCACCGCTATCCTGTCGGGGCGCTATGTCCAGAACTTCCGCGACGCCTATCAGCGGCTGGTCAAGAACGGCGGTGCACGGCTGGTGCGCGACGAGGAAGGCCTGCGCGTCCAGGTGGACGGGCTGCTGAGCCAGTCGCAGATGCGCCAGAAGATGATCAGGGCGGCCGATGCGACGACCGCCGACATGCGCGGCGCCCTGGACCGCACCATGCAGGCGCTTCAGCCCTTCCTGCACCCTCTCAAACTGTCCTTCAGCCTGGGCGCGCGCGAGCCGCTGGGATTCGGCAAGTGAAAGCGCCGCCGTTCTGGTGGCATCCCTTCGGCTGGCAGGCGTCTCTGCTGGCGCCAATCGCCTGGAGCTACGGAGCGGTCGCACGCCGCCGACTGGACAATGGCCGTCGCGCCCACGTCGCCGCGCCGGTCATCTGCGTCGGCAACCCCACCCTCGGCGGCAGCGGCAAGACGCCGACGGTCCTGGCCCTCGGCCGCGCCGCGAAGCGGCTCGGCCTGCAGCCCGGCTTTCTGTCACGCGGCTATGGTGGCTCGCTCGAGGCGCCGACGCTGGTCAGCCGGACGCGCCATCGCGCCGACGAGGTCGGCGACGAACCGCTCATGCTGGCCGATGCCGGTCCGGCCGCCATCGCCGTCGACCGCAAAGCAGGCGCCGAACTTCTGTGCGGGCAAGCCGGTGTCGATCTGATCATCATGGACGACGGTTTTCAGAGCGCGCGTCTGGCCACCGACTACGCGCTCCTGGTGATTGACGGCATGCGCGGCCTCGGCAACGGCGCCGTCTTTCCCGCCGGGCCGCTTCGCGCGCCGCTCGACGCCCAGCTCGCTCATGCCGACGCGCTGCTGCTCGTGGGCGAAGGGCGAGCGGGCGAGCCGGTCGCCCGGATCGCCGCCGACCACGGCAAACCGTTGATCCGAGCGGCGATGCACCCGCGCGATCCAGACCGCTTTCGCGGCCGCCGCGTCCTCGCCTTCGCCGGCATCGGCGATCCGGACAAGTTCTACCGCTCGCTCCGCGCTGCCGGGGCCGATCTCGTCGAGACCCTCGACTTTCCCGATCACCATCGGCTTTCCGACGACGACATGCGCGCACTGATCGCGGCGTCCGAGCGCCACGGCCTGCAGCTCGTGACCACGACCAAGGACGCCGCCCGGCTGCACGGGGAAACCGGCCGAGCCCAAGCCCTGGCGGACCGGCTGGAGACCTTCGACGTGGATCTGATCTTTCACCCGGAGGCGGCGGCCGACGAGATCGTCCGCGCCGCGCTCGCGACGTTCGAACGACGCCGAGGCTGAGCGGCGTCTATCGCCCGAGGCGCTCGCGCAGCGCCGCGTTGGTCTCCAGCTCGCGCTTCAGGGCCACTTCGGCGTCGGCGTAAGGCTCCTGGAGGTCGACGCTCCAGTAGCGCAAGGCCTCCAGCGCGATCGCCTCGCCGGTGACCGCGCAGCGCACGAAGCTTCCGGGCCGCACGATCTCGAAGTCCCCGTCGAGATATCGCAGCTTCGCCTCGCCGCCGCTGTCCATCCGGTTCATCATCCGTCCTGCCTTCGATCGTTCGGGCGTTCGAGCCGTCTTCGCCCCGATAAGAAACGAAGTCAACGCCTCCCTCCGCCGCGTTGGATAGGCGCCGCCCTCTTAGCGGCGGCCGAACAGCCGTTCGATATCGGCGAGCTTCAGCTCGACGAAGGTCGGGCGGCCGTGATTGCACTCGCCGGATCCCGGTGTCGCCTCCATCTGGCGCAGCAGCGCGTTCATCTCCTCGCCGCGCAGCCTGCGGCCAGAGCGGACCGAGCCGTGGCAGGCCATCGTCGCCGCCACATGGTCGATCCGCTCCTTGAAGCGATCCGGGCTGTCGCTGTCGGCGAGTTGATCGGCCAGCTCGCGGATCAGGGCTTGCGCATCGACCTCGCCGAGGATCGCCGGCGTCTCGCGCACCGCAATCGCTCCGGGGCCGAAACGTTCGATCGAGAGCCCGAAGCGGGCAAACGTTTCGGCCTGTTCCGCAAGCCGGTCCGCATCCTCTTCCGGCAGATCGACGATTTCGGGCAGGAGCAGCAGCTGCGAAGGCAACGGCTTGCCATAGAGGGCCTTTTTCAGCGCCTCGTAGACGAGACGCTCGTGGGCGGCATGCTGGTCGACGATGACCAGCCCGTCCGTCGTTTCGGCGACGATATAATTGTCGTGCAGCTGGGCCCGTGCCGCGCCGAGCGGATACTCCTGAAGGTCTTCGTCGGCCGACTCCGGCGCGACCATCCGCGCGGCGGGCGCCAGATCCTGGGCCAGCTCGGGCAACCCCGCCTCGAGCGCGGTTTCGGCGCCGTCGGCCCCGCCCTCCAGCGGACGGAAGGCCGAACCGGAGAGATCGAAGGGTGCCTGCCGCGTCTCGCCGAAGCCCTTGTTCCAGAAACTCGCCCTCGCCGGTTCCCGCGGCTGGGATGCCGGACGCAAGCTCGCCATCATCCCGGCCGCCCGCTCGGTCGAGCCGCGCAGGCCGGCGCCCGCCAGTGCCTCGCGGATGGCGCCGACCACCAGTCCGCGCACCAGGCCGGGATCGCGGAAGCGCACGTCGGCCTTGGCCGGGTGCACGTTGACGTCGACCAGCGCCGGGTCGAGGTCGATGAAGAGCACCGCGACGGGAAACCGCTCGCGCGCCATGACGTCGGCATAGGCACCGCGCAACGCCGACAACAGCGCCTTGTCGCGCACCGGCCGACCGTTGACGTAGAAATACTGGCTGAGCGCATTGCCGCGGTTGAAGGTCGGCAGGCCGGCGAAGCCGGACAGCCGCACGCCTTCGCGCAGCGCGTCGATCGTCAGGCTGTTGTCGGCGAAATCGTCGCCGAGCACCGCACCGATCCGGCGGATCGCCTCGTCCTCGCCCACCGCCTCGAAAATCGTCGTGGTGCGGTCGGCGCCGGACAATTCGAAGCGCACCGACGGAGCGGCGATCGCGATCCGCCGCACCACGTCGGTGATCGCGGCGCTCTCGGCCCGGTCGCTCTTCAGGAATTTGAGCCGCGCCGGCACCGCGTGGAAGAGGTCACGAACCTCCACCATCGTCCCTTGCGACAACGCCGCCGGCCGCGGTCCTTCGGTCCGGCCGCCGTGAACCACCATCTCGTGCGCGCCGTCGGCGCCGCGTGCCCGCGACTTGAGGCTGAGACGCGCGACCGAGCCGATCGAGGGCAGCGCCTCCCCGCGAAAGCCGAGGGTGCGGATGTCGGCGAGATCGTCGATGAGCTTGGAGGTGCAGTGACGCCGCACCGCCAGCGGCAGTTCGTCCGCCGCGATGCCGCAGCCGTCGTCGGAGACCCGGAGCAGGCTCTTGCCGCCGCCGGCGGTGACGATCTCGATGCGCCGTGCGCCGGCATCGAGCGCGTTCTCCACCAGCTCCTTGACGACGCTCGCCGGCCGCTCGACCACCTCGCCGGCGGCGATCTGGTCGATCATCGTTTCCGAAAGCTGGCGGATCGGCATGGGCGACTCGCTGTTGCCGCTTGCTGGGGGTTCCGTTCTAGGCGGCGGAGCACGACGGCGCAAACCGTGCCGTCAGCCTGTCCACTCCTCGATCAGCACGAAGACGGAGCGCGCCTTGACCACGAGATCGGCGCGATGATTGATCCGGCGCGGCTTCAGGTCCGGCCAGTCCGACTGGATGAACAGGGTGAAGCTGTGCGCCGGCTGCGGAGGCGGCAGACGCACCCTGGCGTCGGCCTGAGCCGCGTTCAAATAAACCACGACGCGGGTGCTGCGCAGGTCCCAGTTCGGCCGCGGCGCGATCAGCGCCATGCCGAGAAAGCGACGCTCGCTGCCCCAGTCGCAATCCTCGAGCGGCCGGCCGTCCTCGCGCAGCCATTGGACGTCCGGCAAGGGGCCGCCGCCGCCCGGCAGAGGCCGGCCGGTCAGGAAGCGATCCAGCGACAGCGCCGGATGCTGGCGCCTGAGCCGCGCAAGCCTGCCGGTGAAGGCGATCAGGCGCTGGTCGGCATTTTCCCAGTCGAGCCACGTGGTCTCGTTGTCCTGGCAGTAGCTGTTGTTGTTGCCCTTCTGGCTGCGGCCGAATTCGTCGCCGGCGACGATCATCGGGGTGCCGCGCGACACCAGAAGCGTCGCTACCAGGGCGCGCACGTCCTTGGCGCGCGCCTCCCGGATCGCCAGATCGCCGGTCGACCCTTCGATCCCGTTGTTCCAGGAATGATTGTCGTTGTGGCCGTCGCGGTTCTGCTCGCCGTTGGCGTGGTTGTGCTTCTCCTGATAGGTCGTGAGATCGGTCAGCGTGAAGCCGTCATGGGCGGCGACAAAATTGACGCCGGTCGACGGTTTGCGGCCGTTGCGGTCGTAGATGTCGGCGGAACCGGCCAGCCGGGTGGCGAGCGCGCCCGCCATGCCCGAGTCGCCGCGCCAGAAGCGGCGCACGTCGTCACGGAACCGGTCCTGCCATTCGAACCAGGGCGGCGGGAAATTGCCGACCTGATAGCCGCCCGGACCGATGTCCCAGGGCTCGGCCACATGAATGCGGTCCTTGAGCACCGGGTCGGCCGCGACCATCCGGAAGAACGGCGCATCGGTCGAAAATCCGTCCGACAACCGGCCGAGCACGGTGGCGAGGTCGTAGCGAAAGCCGTCGATCCCGGTCCGCGTGACCCAGCTGCGCAGCGCATCGACGAAGAGCCGCGCCACCGGCTCCCGATCGGCCGCGAAGGTGTTGCCGCAGCCGGTATCGTTGATCAGAAGCCGCGGATTGTCTTCCGGAAAGCGATAATAGAGCCGGTTGTCGAGGCCGCGATAGCAGACTGTCGGCCCGTCCTCGTCGGCCTCCGCCGAATGGTTGAAGACGACGTCGAGCAGGACCCGGATGCCGCGCTGGTGCAGGGTCTCGATGACGCGCCGCACCTCGGCCAGCCCGCCCGGCGCGAGGCGCGGATCGGGCGCCATGTGGGTGATGGGATTATAGCCCCAACCATTGGTGAGGCCGAGCTCGTGGAGATGCTTCTCGTCGAGCCAGGCGGCGATCGGCATCAGTTCGACCGTGTCGATGCCCACCCGCTCGAAATGGTCGAGCATGACCGGTTCGGCCAGCGCCGAGATCGTGCCGCGCACGGCCGCGGGTACGGTCGGGTGACGCCGGCTGAAGCCGCGCACCATCAGCTCATAGGTGAAGCCGGGCGAAGCGAAAGGCAGCGGCCGCGCATCGCCCGGAACATCCGGCACGATGGCGCGCGGCACGAAGGGCGCGCTGTCGATTCTCTCGCCCGGCGGCGCTGACAGCGCCGGATGATAGGCGAAGGGCCGGTCGAGCGACACCGCGTAAGGGTCGACCAGAAGCTTGGAGAAATCGAAGCGATGCCCCTCGTCCGGCCGGAACGGTCCGGTCGCCCTGAGCCCATAGAGTGCGCCGGGCTCGAGCCCCGGCACGAAGCCGTAGCGCACGCCGCCGTCCCGACCCGGCAGAACCAGCCGCTGGCTCTCCGTAAGATCCGAAGGCTCGAACAGGCAGAGGTGAATGTCGTCGGCGTTTTCCGAATAGACGGCGAATTCGACACCGCCGTCGCGTGCCGTCGCGCCGAGCGCGGCGGGCACGCCCCGCTCGGCGGTGATCCGGTTTGCCATCGGCGCCCCGATCAGGTGATCACGTCCGGTGCGGTCCGGCCCGTATGCTTCTCGATCTCGCCCACGGCGTTGGCGGTTTCCACCAGCTCCGCCAGGGCCTCGGCCGGATCGAGGCCATGCTTGTCGGGATTGGGCTCATAGCGCTCGATATAGACGCGCAGCGTGGCGCCCTTGGTGCCGGTGCCCGACAGGCGCATGACGATGCGCGATCCGCCGGAAAAGATGATGCGCACGCCCTGGCTGGTCGAGATCGAACCGTCGACCGGATCCTTGTAGGAGAAATCGTCGGCCTCGGAGACCACCAGGGTGCCGAAGCGCTGGCCGGCCATCGAGGCGAGGCGATCGCGCAGCGAGGCCATCAGCTTGTCGGCAGCGCGCTTGTCGATCTCCTCGTAGTCGTAGCGCTGGTAGTAGGTGCGGCCGAATTCGGCCCAATGGCTTTCCAGGATCTGCTTCACGCTCTCGCGTCGCTCGGCCAGGATGTTGAGCCATAGAAGCACGGCCCAGACGCCGTCCTTCTCGCGCACGTGGTCGGACCCGGTGCCGGAGCTTTCCTCGCCGCAGATCGTCACCTTGCCAGCGTCGAGCAGATTGCCGAAGAACTTCCAACCGGTGGGCGTCTCGTACATTCCGACGCCGAGCTTGGCCGCCACGCGGTCGGCCGCCTGACTGGTGGGCATGGAGCGAGCGATGCCGGCGATGCCGTCCTTGTAGCCGGGCGCCAGATGCGCGTTGGCGGCGAGCACCGCGAGCGAATCGGAGGGCGAGACCACGATGCCGCGGCCGACGATCATGTTGCGGTCGCCGTCGCCGTCGGACGCCGCGCCGAAGTCGGGCGCGTCCGGCGCCATCAACCGGCCGATCAGCTCGGCGGCATGGACGGCGTTGGGATCGGGATGGCCGCCGCCGAAATCGGCCTTCGGCTCGCCATTGACCACCGTGCCGGCCGGCGCTCCGAGTTCGCCCTCCAGGATCGCCTTGGCGTACGGCCCGGTGACCGCGTGCATCGCGTCGAAGGACAGCGTGAAGCCGGAGGCGATCAACTCGCGGATCTTCGGAAAGTCGAAGAGCTCCTTCATCAGCTCGGCATAGTCGGCGACGGGATCGACCACCTCCACCACCATGCCCTCGAACTCGGTCTCGCCGAGCGCGGAGATGTCGGGCGCGGCCGCATCAACGATCTTATAGCTGTCGATCCCCAGGGTGCGCTCGAAGATCGCGCCCGTCACGCTCTCGGGTGCCGGGCCGCCATTGCCGACATTGTACTTGATGCCGAAATCGCCCTTGGGGCCGCCGGGATTGTGGCTCGCCGACAGGATGATGCCGCCCGAGGCCTTGCGCTTGCGGATGAGATTCGAGGCCGCCGGCGTCGACAAGAGCCCGTTCTGGCCGACGATCACCCGGTCATAGCCATTCGCCGCGGCCATCTTGAGGACGATGCCGACCACCTCGCGGTTGAAGAAGCGCCCGTCGCCGCCGAGCACCAGCACCGCCCTGTCCGGCCGCTCCGCCACATCGAAGATCGCTTGGACGAAATTCTGCACATAGTTCGGCTTCTGGAAGTGCGGAACCTTCTTGCGGAGCCCCGAGGTGCCCGGTTTCTGGTCGTCATAAGGGTCGGTTGCGACGGTCTCGATCATGGTCGGATCAGCTTCTTTGTCTTGTCGCGCCGTCGTTCAGCGCTGTAGCAGCCCACGGTAGAGGTCGGCATAGCGCTTGGCGCTGCCCGACCAGGAAACATCGGTCGCCATGCCGCGAAGCTGCAGACGCTGCCAAGCGGTCGGATCCCGATACAATGCGACGGCACGCTCCACGGCCTGGAGCAAATGCACCGAATCGACCGGAGAAAACACGATGCCGGTCGCGACGCCCGCCGTCACTGCTGCAAAATTGGCGTCGATCACCGTGTCGGCCAGTCCCCCGACGCGGGAAACGATCGGAATGCAGCCATATCTGAGCCCATAGAGCTGGGTGAGACCGCAGGGTTCGAACCGCGAGGGGATGAGCAGCGCGTCGGCGCCGGCCTGGACGCGGTGCGAAATCGTCTCGTCATAGCCGAGCCGCAAGCCGATCCGGTGCGGATGGCGCGCCTGGGCGGCCCTGAGCGCCGCCTCGATGGCCGGCTCGCCGCTGCCAACGATCGCAACCCGCGCCCCCATCGCGACGATGTCGTCGAGGATCGGGACGAGCAGGTCGATCCCCTTCTGCCAGGTCAGCCGGCTCACCACCGCCAGGATCGGCCCATCCTTCTGCGGCAGGCCGAATTCCAGCTCCAGCGCGCGCTTGTTGTCGCGACGCGTGGCGAGCCGCCGGCTGGAATAGGTCGCGGCGACATCGGGATCGGTGCGCGGATCCCAGGTTTCCACGTCGATGCCGTTGACGATGCCGAGAAGGCGGTGAACGCTGCCGCGCAGAAGGCCGCCGAGCCCCATGCCGCCGCCTTCGGTCAGGATTTCCCGCGCATAGGTCGGACTGACCGTGGTCACCGCATCGGCGGCATGAATGCCGCCTTTCAGATAGCCGACATGGCCGTAATACTCGACGCCGTCGATCGCCCAGGCGGAATCGGGCAGTCCAAGCTCCGGAAACACCTCGTAAGGATAGTTGCCCTGGAAGGCGAGGTTGTGGATGGTCAGCACCGTCTTCGGGCGCGCGCCGCCGGCAAACGCCAGATAGACCGGCGCCAACGCCGCCTGCCAGTCGTGCGAGTGCACGATATCCGGCCGGTGGCCGGGGATCGCGCCGAGCGCCACCGACGCGGCCGCCTGCGACAGGGCGGCAAACCGCGCCCAATTGTCTGGATGGTCGTAGCCGCCCGGCGTGATGTAGGGCCCGCCCGGCCGATCGAAGAGATGCGGCGCGTCGAGGAGCAGGACCTCCAGCCCGTGGACGTGGACGCGTAAGACCTCCGCCGGTCCGCCGAACAACTCGCCGAGGGGATGACGCGCCAGGATCGGACCGGCCATTTCCTTGACGCTCGGATAGGCCGGCATCATCGTCAGGGTCTCGACGTCGAGCTCGGCCAGCGCCAGCGGCAGGGCACCGGCAACGTCGGCCAGTCCGCCGGTCTTGACCAGCGGGAACACCTCCGAGGCGACGGACAGGACCTTGGTCGTCATCGATAGTTGAGCCGATCGATCATCGCTTTGGTGACGAGACAGACGCCGCTGGCCGTGCGGCGGAACCGCTGGGCGTCCAGTTCGGGATCCTCGCCGATGACGAGTCCGTCGGGGATGTGAACGCCGCGGTCGATGATCGCGCGGTGAATGCGCGCCCCGCGACCGATGTGGCAATAGGGCAGCACCACGGCGTGGTCGAGATAGGAAAACGAGCGCTGCCGCACGCCGGTGAACAGCAGCGAGCTGCGCAACGTGCCGCCCGAGATGATGCAGTCGCCCGAGATCAGCGACGAGAAGGCCTGGCCGCGCCGCCCCTCCTCGTCGTGGACGAACTTGGCCGGCGGCGTGATCTCGGCATAGGTCCAGATCGGCCAGTCGCGATCGTAGATGTCGAGGGGCGGCACCACGTCGGTCAGGTCGATATTGGCCTGCCAATAGGCGTCGACGGTTCCGACGTCGCGCCAATAGACCTCCGATTCCGCCGCCGAGCGCACCACCGATCGGCTGAAATAGTGGGCGTAGGCGTCGCCGTGCTTGACGATGTGGGGAATGATGTCCTTGCCGAAGTCGCGGCTGGACTGCGGATCGGCCGCGTCGCGCCGGAGCTGGTCCATCAGGAAGTTCGTCTCGAACACGTAGATGCCCATGGAGGCGAGCGCCGTATCCGGCCGGCCCGGAATCGATGGCGGATCGGCCGGCTTTTCCAGAAAGTCGGTGATCCGGTCGTTTTCGTCCACATGCATCACGCCGAAGGCGACCGCATCCATGCGCGGCACCTCGAGACAGCCGATCGTCACGTCGGCGCCGGTGTCGACATGCTGCTGCAGCATGATCTCGTAGTCCATCTTGTAGACGTGATCGCCGGCCAGGATGACGATGTAGTGCGGTGCGTATTCCTCCAGGATCTCCAGGTTCTGATAGACCGCGTCGGCGGTGCCGGCATACCACTCTTCCGAGACCAGCTGGCTCGCCGGCAGGATGTCGAAGCTCTCGTTTCGTTCGGGCCTGAGGAAGTTCCAGCCTCGCTGCATATGTCGGATCAGGCTGTGGGCCTTGTATTGGGTGGCGACGCCGATACGCCGGATGCCGGAATTGATGGCGTTCGACAGGGCAAAGTCGATGATGCGCGACTTGCCGCCGAAATAGACGGCCGGCTTGGCGCGGCCGTCGGTCAGTTCGAGCAGGCGGCTCCCACGTCCGCCCGCCAAAACATAGGCCATGGTATCACGTGAAATCGGCGCGATGCGCCTTCCTTCCGGCATGTTCGTCTCCCGTTTCGCGTGGGCGAGCGTCCACCACTCCTCCGGCCGCATCGGCCGTCGATGCCCGTAGCGCGTTCGCACCCCTTGGATGTAGATAGTGCCGGAAACCCGGGCTTCCGCAAGCGGCGAACCCGGTCAATCTCGGAATTATTCTGCCCGCGAAACGACGGCGCAGACGTGATGGAGCCGGCAGCGCGTTCGCGCACCGCCGGCTCCCGTTTTTTCGCTGGGCGCCCGTGGTCGGCCCGGCCAAAAAGACCAGAACCTTCCGGCCGCCGAGGTCACGCGCGGGTCTGAACGTTCCAGATGTCGTGAGCATATTCGCGGATCGAGCGATCCGAGGAGAACCAGCCCATGCGCGCGGTGTTGCGGATCGCCTTCTCGTTCCAGCTCTGCTGGTCGACCCATAGCGCGTCCATTCGACGCTGCATCTGCCAATAGGCCTCGAAGTCGGCGCAGATCATCCACCAGTCGCGATCGTAGAGATCGGTGACCAGATCGCGATAGCGCTGCGGATCGTCGGGCGAGAACACGCCGGAGGCGATCGAATCGACCGCGCTCTTCAGGAGCGGCGTCGACTCGATGATGTTGCGGCCGGTGTGCGCGTTGTTGCGCCGGTCGGCGACCTCGTCGGCGGTGAGGCCGAAGATGAAGATGTTCTCCGCGCCCACGTGCTCCAGCATCTCGACGTTGGCGCCATCGAGGGTGCCGACCGTGAGAGCCCCGTTGAGCCCGAACTTCATGTTGCCCGTGCCGGACGCTTCGAGGCCCGCCGTCGAGATCTGCTCCGAGATGTTCGCCGCCGGCATGATGTTCTCGGCGAGGCTCACATTGTAGTTCGGGATGAACACGATCTTCAGGAGGTCCCGCACCGCCGGGTCGGCGTCGACCACGCGCGCCACGTCGTTGATCAGATGAATGATCTGCTTGGCCTTCACGTAGCTCGGCGCCGCCTTGCCGGCGAAGATCTTCACGCGGGGCGTCCAGTTCTGCTCGGGATGCGAGCGGATCTGCTCGTAGAGCGCGATCGCCTCGATCACGTTGAGAAGCTGGCGCTTGTACTCGTGGATACGCTTGACTTGAATGTCGAAGATCGCGTTCGGATCGACGTTGATCGCCATGCGTTCGCCGATGAGCCGCGCCAACCGTTTCTTGTTGTCGAGCTTGACCTGGGCGAAGCGCTCCTGGACCTGGGCGTCGGTGGCGAACGCGTCGAAGTCGCGCAGCTTGTCGGTGTTGTCCTTGAACTCCGGCCCGATCGTATCTTCCAGAAGCTTGGTCAGACCGGGATTGGACTGCATCAGCCAGCGCCGCGGCGTCACGCCGTTGGTCTTGTTCTCGATCCGCTCCGGATAGAGCTCGTGCAGCGACCGGAACACCGTCTCCTTCATCAGCTCCGTGTGGAGAGCCGAGACGCCGTTGATGGCGTGCGAGCCGACGAAGGCGAGCTGACCCATGCGCACACGCCGGCCGTGGCCCTCGTCGATCAGCGAGATCGCGGCGATCTTGCCGTCGTCGAAGCCCTTGCCCTGGGCCTCGGCGATGACCTTGGCGTTAATCGAGTAGATGATCTGCATCTGCCGCGGCAGAAGCCGCTCGAAGATGTGGACCGGCCACGTCTCCAGCGCTTCGGGCAGCAGCGTGTGGTTGGTGTAGGAGAAGGTCGCCTGGGTGATCGTCCAGGCCGTGTCCCACTCCATTCCGTGCACGTCGACGAGCAGACGCATCAATTCGGCCACCGATACGGCCGGATGCGTATCGTTGAGCTGGATCGAGGTCTTGTCGGCGAGATTGTCCAGCGTGCCGTATTGCTGCATGTGGCGCCGCAGGATGTCCTGCAGCGAGGCGGAGGAGAAGAAATACTCCTGACGAAGCCGCAGTTCCTGTCCAGCGAGATGCGAGTCGGCCGGATAGAGCACCTGGGTGATCGCCTCGGCCTTGTTCGCTTCGCGCAGGGCGCCGATGTGGTCCCCCGAATTGAAGGCATCGAGCAGGATCGGATCGAGCGCCTGGGCGCTCCACAGCCGCAACGTGTTCACCGAGGCCCCGCGCCAGCCGACGATCGGCACGTCGTAGGCGACGGAGAGCAGACGCTCGGCTGGCCGCCAGACCTGCCGCGGCGGGCGGCCTTCCTCCTGGATGGTCACGACCTTGCCGCCGAAACCGATTTCGTAGGACGCCTCCTGGCGCTCGAATTCCCAGGGGTTCTGATGCGCCAACCAGTTCTCCGGCAACTCCACCTGGGCGCCGTCGGCAATTTCCTGACGGAACAGGCCGTGCACGTAGCGAATGCCGTAGCCGTAGCTCGGCACGCCGGTCGAGGCCATCGACTCCATGAAGCACGCCGCGAGCCGGCCGAGGCCGCCATTGCCGAGTGCGGCATCGGGCTCCAGAAGCTCGATGATGTCGAGATGGACGTTGTAGCGCGCCAAGGCCTCGGTGACCGCCTCGGTCAGGCCGAGATTGGAGATGGCGTCGCGCAGAAGCCGGCCGATCAGAAATTCCAGCGACAGGTAATAGACCCGCTTCAGCGACTCCCTGTAGCCACGCTGGCTCGTCGCGAACCAGTGGTCGATGATCCGGTCGCGCACCGCCAGCGTGGTGGCGGTCAGCCAGTCGTGGCGTCGCGCGACGATCGGATCCTTGCCGACCGAATAGGTCAGCTTCTCCAGAATCTCCTCGGCCAGTGTGTCGGCGTCGACGCCACGAGGCTTGGGAGTGGGAGCGCTCTTGATCTCATCGCCGAGGGCGATCGGCGCGCGCGCGGCAGTCTTCGTTTCTGGCTGCGTCGATGTCATATTGCTCTCATCTGTTGAATGGTGCGGACCAGACCGGTCGTGGATGCGTCCCTCCCGTCAGGCGATGCCTCACCCGTTACGATCGGAAGCAGACCCGTGGCGAGCTCCTTGCCCAGCTCGACACCCCACTGATCGAACGCATTGATGCCGAACAGTGCCGCTTCGACGAAGACACGATGCTCGTAGAGCGCGACAAGGCGCCCGAACGAGAACGGGTCGAGGCGATCGTACAGAATGGTGATCGACGGGCGATCACCGGAAAACTCGCGATGCGGCGCGATCCGCTCCGCGTCAGCCGGGCTCGCGCCCTTGGCCAGCAGCTGCTGGCGTGCTTCTTCGATGGACCGGCCGCGCATCAGCGCCTCGCTCTGTGCCAGGCAGTTGGCGAGCAGCAGGTCGTGGTGATGCTTGAGGTCGGTTTCGTGACCATTGGCCGCCACGATGAATTCGACCGGCACGAAGTTGGTGCCCTGGTGCAGAAGCTGGAAGAAGGCGTGCTGGCCGTTGGTCCCCGGCTCGCCCCAGACGATGGGGCCGGTCACGGTGGCGGTGCGGCGCCCATCCAGACCAACATGCTTGCCGTTCGATTCCATGTCGAGCTGCTGGAGATAGGCCGGCAGCCGCGCCAGACGCTGATCGTAGGGAATGATCGCGCGCGACGGATAGCCCTGGGCCACCCGGTGCCACCAGCCGGCAAGGCCAAGCAGCATCGGCAGGTTTTCCTCCATCGGGGCGGTCTTGAAGTGCTGGTCGAGGGCGCGCGCACCGGCCAGGAACGACCGAAAGTCCTCGGCACCGATGGCGAGCATCAGGGGCAGGCCGATGGCGGACCAGACCGAATAACGACCGCCGACCCAGTCCCAGAAGCCGAACACGCGATCTTCGCCGATGCCGAAGGCCGCCACCTTGTCGAGCGCCGTGGACACGGCGGCGAAATGCGCGCCGACCGCCTCCTCGCCCAGCGCCTCGGCGATGCGCTTGCGGGCCGACTGGGCGTTGGTCATCGTCTCGATGGTGGTGAAGGTCTTGGACGCCACGATGAACAGCGTCGTCTCGAGGTCGAGATCGGCCAGCGTATCGGCGAGATGCGCGCCGTCGATGTTCGACACGAAGTGGAGCCGGGGGCCATCGCAATAAGGCGCCAGCGCCAGCACGGCCATCGCCGGGCCGAGATCGGACCCGCCGATGCCGATATTCACCACATCGGTGATCGGCTTGCCGGTCGATCCCGCGATCCGCCCGTCGCGAATGCCGGAAGCGAACGTCGTCATGGAGGAAAGCACGGCCTCGACGTCCGGGCCGACCGGCTCGCCGCCCACGGCATAACCATCCTCAAGCGTCCCGCGCAGCGCAACATGCAAGACGGCGCGCCCCTCGGTCTCGTTGATCTTGGCTCCGGCGAACATCGCATCGCGCCGCCCTTCGACCCCGGCGGCCTTCGCCAAGTCGAACAAGGCCGCCAGGCCTTCGGCGTCGAGCGCGCATTTCGAAAGATCGAGCAGCAGATCGTCGAAGCGGAACGACAGGGTGTCGAAGCGCTTGGCGTCTTCGGCAAACAGGGCACGAGTGCCTTTTGCCGCAGCCTGTTGACCCATCGTCTTCAACGTCTCGATACGTTTGCTCAGCCCGGACTCCGATGGTTGCGGCACGTCAGTCACGATTGTCACCTATGCGGGATGATTGAGTCTGCCATTGAACGCGGCCTCGCGAGACAAGGTAAAGCCTTTAGCGACAAGGTCGATAGACGCCAACGAATTTTGGCCTTCGGCAAACCACTGAACCGGCGCCGAAGAGACCGCAAAACGGGCGATGGTTCAAGTGCGGTCGTTTTACCGACCGCTATGGACCGGGCCCGGCAGGACCCCGACAGCCTGCCTCAGGTGCACCCGCCCGCCAGCCGCTCGATCGCCTCGTCCAGCGTTTCGTGCTGGCGTTGCGCCGCCGATCCGCCGGATTCCTTGCCGAACGACTGCTTAAGAGACGTCTGCCACTCGCGCAGCACCTCCTCCTTTTCGCCAGCGGACAGGCGGTCGCTGTTCAAGACGTCGGCAGGATCGACGAAACTGCCGTGGCGCGGGTGATCGAATTTGGCAAAACCGAGCGATTCGGTGGTCATGGGTTCGAGCCTCCTGTTGGATAACCGGTGACGCGACGGAGAGCCGCACCGCCGAAATATCTCCGGCGATGGCCGTGGTCGGATCTGACGAACTCATGCAGTTTTGTTTGCCGGCCCTATGGGCCGGCCGATCCGACGTGTCCGCAAAAAGGCGGACGCAGCACGAACGCACCCCGATCGAGCATCCCCGCTGGAGCAGCAACGCCGTGCGAACCACGAAGTTTCAGCCGGGCCGGCTCGTTTCGGCGAGACGCCGGCTCAATATTCCTTTTCGTAGAAGACGCCGACCTCGCCGCCCCCGTCCGCGCCCACTGCGCCGCGGGCCTTCAGCCCGCGACCGAGGTCGAGGTCGACGGCCACGCGGCCGGTGGTATCGACGCTGAGATAGGTTCGGTCGTTGAGGTATTTGCCGACGCCGACGGCGGTCTGCCCGTCCTCGGTGGTCTTCAGGTCCAGGTCGTCCACGCCGAGCTGCGCCCGCAGATTGCCGAGGAGCCCGGTCGAGCCGCCGACACCCGCAAGCGTCGCCGCCGCCTCGGCAAGCTGGGCGATCTGCAGTGGCGACAGGTCTGCGGTGGCCTGCCCGAAGACCAGACGCGCCAGCACCTCGTCCTGGGGCAGCGTCGGCGAGGAGGAAAAGTTGAAGCTGGGATCGGACGCCGGGCCGGTCACCGCGACATTGACCGTCGCCTCGCCCGTATCCGAGGTCGCGACCAGGTCCAGCGTCGGCAGCAGGCCGCCGGTGAACGTCAGCGTGCCGCGCTGGAAATCGAGGCGGCGGCTCAGGATGCGGAAGCGCCCGCGCTGCAGGTCGAAGGCGCCGACGATCTGCGGATCGGACACCGGGCCATAGAGCCGGATCGTACCGCCGAGCTCGACATCAAGGCCGCGCCCGCGGACGAACACGCGGTTCTCCGCAGTGAGCGTGACATCCAGCTGGACGCCCGACGAGCTGCCAGCGGAACTGCGTTCGGGCTGGATCTTGCGAGCCTGCTCGTAGACCTCCGGCGACGCATTGCGATGCGTCACGTCGAGCCGGGCGAGCGAGGTCGGCAGATTTTCCGGTACCAGCACGCTGATCGTCGAGGCGTTGACGGTGCCTTCGAGAAGAGGAGAGCCGGTTAGCGGTCCGGTCAGCGTCAGCCGCGCCGTGAAATCCGCGGCGACGATGCGGCCGTCATTGTAGTCGCCGTTCTCCATCGCGATCTGCAGATCGGCGGGAAAACCGTCGCTGAGACCGATCGTGCCACCGATGCGGATCGTTCCGTCCCGCCCGGACCGTGCCGTGAAGCGGTCGATCGTGGCGGTCTGACCGTTGAGCGAAATCCGGGTGTTGATGCCGGTCACAGAAACATTGACGCCGGTGTCGACGAAGCTCGCGTTGCTGGTCGACACGGTTCCGACGACATTGGGAGCCGCCGTGGATCCGGTGATCCGCGCGTCGACTGTGACCGTTCCCTGCACCGCGCGGCTGCCCTCGGCCAGAATACGGTTGGCGAGCGACAGCGGCGCGGTCCCGTTGAGCGAGAGATCGAGTTCGGGCGTGCCGGCGATGTTCACCGAGCCGCTGGCCCGGAAAGCGATGCCGGCGCCCGACAGATCGGCATCGAGCGACACCACGTTGTCGGCGAATCGGCCGGCGGCCGATACCGCCATCGGTCCGACGCCGGCCGCCCGGGTCTGCGCCAGCGTGAGGCCGGTGACGCGAAGATCGTAGTCCGCATTCGGCGCCGCCGCGGTGCCGGTGACGTGCGCGGTGCCCGAAATCGTGCCTGTCGGCGCCACGTCGGGCGCCGCCGCACCCGCCAGAGCGGCCGGGATATTGTCGAGGCGAACCGTCAGGTCGAAGGACTGGCCGGCGCTTCCGGTGACGGTGATCGTACCGCCGCCGACATTGGCCGAGCCGGAACGCACCGTCACGGTGCCGTCGGCATACCGCCCCGCAGCGGAAAAATCGATCGGCGGAGCGCCGGCTGTGCGTGTCTGCGAGGTGGCGATCCCCTCGCCGCGCACGTCGAATTCGGCCGTCGGATTGGACAGCGATCCGGTCGCGGTGGCGGTGCCGGAGACCGTGCCGGACGCGTCGAGATCGGGCACGAAGCCGTTGGCCAGCCCCACGGGAATCCGATTGAGCGAGAGCTGCAGATCGAGAGCGCGGCCGACCGTGCCGGTGGCCTGGAGCGAGCCGTCGCCCACCCGCGCCTGCGCCGCCTCGATCGTGGCGGTGCCCTTCTCGTAGCGCCCGGAAAGCTGCATCTCGATCGGCGCGATCCCGGCGCGAGACACCTGTGCGGCCGTGATTCCCGACCCCGACAGGTCGAACACCACGGAGGGATCGGAGAGCGTCCCGGTGGCCGTGCCCTCACCCGAGATCGTACCGGACGCTTCGAGGCCGGGCACGAAGTCGTTGGCCAGCGCCACCGGCACCTGGACAAGCTTCAGATCGAGATCGAGTGTATCGCCGACCGTGCCGACGGCATCGATCGACCCCGATCCGAGATCGACAGTGGCCGTCTTCAGCGAAAGCGTCAAAGCGGCATAGGAGCCCTCGAAGCGCGCCTGCAGCGGATCGAGATGGGCGGCCCGCGTCTGGCGCGAGGCCAGATCGTCTCCCTCCGCCGAGAACACGACCTGCGGATCGCTGGCGGCGCCCGACACCGTCGCGTGGCCCGAGATGGTGCCCGACGCTTCGAGGTCGGGAACGAAGGGATTGGCGACCGCCGCCGGCACCGCATCGAGATCGAGGGACAGGTCCAGCGTCTCGCCCGCGCTGCCGGCCAGGATGATCGAACCGTTGCCGACCGCCAGCGCCAGCCGCTCCAGGCTTGTGGTGCCGTTCCGGATCGTGACGGTCGCCGGGGCCTGCGCCAGCGCGATGGCGGCGTTCTCGATCGCGGCATTCAGCCGATCGAGCGTAACGGTGGTCGCACCGTCGGCAAAAGCGACGCTGCCCGCCAGATCGACCGGAACGCCGTTGGCCGTCGCCCGGGCGTCGATCGCGGTTCCATCGCTTCGCGACTGAAGATCGGCGTCGAGGTTGCGCACCGCGATCCCGCCGGTGTCCACCGCGGCGGCCTGGACGCTGCCTCCGATCGAGGGCTGCTCGAGGTAGTCGTCGAGCGCGAGGTCGATGCGCACCTGCGACAGGCTGGTGCCGGCCACGCTGAGCGATTGGGAATTGAGGTCGACATCGGCGACCGGTTCGCCGTTCGGGCCGAGCGACAGTTCGGCACCGCCCGCCAGATCGCCGCTGGCCTCCTGCAGCGCCAGCGATGCGAGCGGCGCCAGATCCTGGATGTCGAGGGTCAGCGAGCCGAGGGGAATGTAAGCCTGCGTCAGCCGAAGATCGCCCGAGACCGTGTTCGGTCCCTGACGAAGCGCCAGATCGCTGACCTCGATTTCGCCGTTGGAAAGCGTCTTCACGTCGGCCGACGCCGTCAGCGGCTGGCCGTCGAGAGCGCCGGATAGATCGAGCGTTCCCGAAGGCGCCGTCGGATTTGCCGTACCCCGGGCCTCGAGCCTGATGTCGGTCAGGGTTCGCCCCTCGACCGTCAGACCGTCGGCGTCGAGCGTCAGTTCGACCTGCGGCGCCGAGCTCGGACCGTCAGCGGTGAGCTTGAACCGCGCCGTACCACCGAGCGCCGAGGTCAGCGCCGCGGCCTGATCGAGCGAGCCGGTGACGTTCGCCTCCACGGTGTCGTCGTGAAGACCGGCCGATCCGTCGATGGCGAGACCTTCGCCCCGGACCGCCAGGTTCTCGGCCGTCAGGCTCCCTTCTGCATTGCGCACGACATGACCAGAAACGGCGAGACGATAGCCGGCGATGTCGACGACCTGCGGCGAGATCGCGACGGTTTCGAACGTCGAGGACAGATCGACATCGAAGGTCGAGAGGTCGAGCGCCGCGCTGCCTTTGGCCGAAGCCTTGGCAACGCTGGTCGTGACCTCGCTCTGGTCGAGAACGACGCGGTTCTCCTCCAGCGACCCGGTGGCCGAAATGTCGACCGGGCCGGCGAGGAAGCGCTGCGTCACGCCCTCCGGCATCTCGGTCGTCTCGGCATGGGCATCGACCACAAACGGACCGGTCATGGCGTTCAAGTTGAAGCCGTCGCTGGAAACGGTCGCCTGCACGCCCTCCCCGCGATAGGACCCGTATCCGGCGGCCGGAAGGTCCGCTTCCACGCTCAGCGTGGCCGCGGTCAGCGCACCGGCGAGCCGCGCTTGCGCCGACGCGATCTCCAATTCGACCCGGCCATCGCCCGATCCGAAGCCAAGGGGCAGGGTGCTGCCATCGCTGCCTTCGACAGTCACCGAAAGATCGGTCTGATCGCCGGCCGAATCGTAGGTCCCGCTCGCCGCGAGATGCAGCGCGTCCGACGACAGGTCCGCCTTGTCGATCGTGAGGACGCCGTTGGTCGCCTGAAGCAGCGAGACGTCGAGATGAGCGCCGCCGGCAGCCAGAGCGGCATACTCTACCGGCACGAAGCGCTCGGCCTCCACGTCGAGCGTGCCGGTGATCCGGCGTCCCTCGGCCTGGTCGGTCACACGGGCCGAAAGGTTCGCCGCCTGTTCGCCGTCGACCTGCAATTGTCCCGTGGCCGTGAAATCGTTCAGCGGACCCGAACTCTGGACGGTGAGCTCCACCGGCGGCGCACCCGGCAGCTTCAGAAGCCGCGCGACCAGGCCGCCGGCGGGTTCGCTGGCATTGACCTGGATGTCGAGCTGGTTCTGGTCGGGTGCGAAGGCGACCTTCGCCGTGATCTGACCCGGCGCATCGAGGCGCTCGATGTCGGCGCCGAAATCGAGCTTGGTCGGATCGTCGTCGAGCACCAGATTGGCGGTGGCCTTCAGCCGGGCCGGAACGCCGGCGACCGCCTCGCCGAGATCGAATTCGTCGATCGCGATTTCCTTCACGTCGGCGGTGATCGAAGGCAGCGAGAAGCCGCCGCTCTCCTCCGTATCGTCCGTCGGCGCGCTCTGCGGCAGTCGTTCCAGCGTGATCTGGCCCGCTTTGAGGCTTTCGATGTTGACGTTGGCCCGCACCAGCGACAGCGGCGACCAGTCCATCGCCAGATCCTTGGCCGTCAGGAAGACGCCCGCCGGGTCCGAGACCGTGACGCTGTCGATCCGCACGCTGCCGCTGAGCGCTCCGGACAGTCCCTCGATTTCGACCTTCATGGTGTCGGACGACAGGAGATTCTCGATCTGATTGGCGACGAACTCCTGCGCTTGGACCGCCCGTGGCGCGCCCGCCGCGGCAGCCATGACCGCGACGGCGAGGACGCCACAACGCCAGAAACGAAACGAGCCGGGGGTGCGCAACGGTCTCATCAGAAGGCCTGCCCGATGCCGGCATAGATGGCGAAGCTGTCGTCGTGCGGCCCCTGATCGAGCGGCATGCCGACGTCGATCCGGATCGGGCCGAAGCTCGTCAGGTAGCGCGCCCCGACGCCGACGCCGATCTTCATCTCCGAGAAGTCCGGCACCAGATCGTCGCCCACGGCGCCGGCATCGACGAAGGGAACGATCTGGAGATGGTCGGTAATCCCGATCCTGAGTTCGGCCGACGCCTCGAACAGCGACAAGCCGCCTGTCGGGGTATCCTCGAACTCCTCGTTGAAGCCCGGCGCGGCTTCTTCCGGATAGTAGGGGCTGATGGACTGGAAGCCATAGCCGCGCACCGACCCGCCGCCGCCCGCGTAGAAGCGCCGATCGTTGGGAACGTCCTCCAGGTCGGCGCCGAAGATCATCCCGTAGCCGAGGCGCCCGGCGACGATGAAGCGGTCCGTCTCGTTGAGCGACAGATAGGACGCGACGTCGGCGCGCGTCTCGACATAGGGGACGGAGCCCTCGAAATCGAAGGAGGGTTCGGCCATCAGCTTGGCGTAGAAGCCTTCCGTCGGATTCAGCGGCGCATCGCGGTTGTCGAACGTATAGGTCATCGGCAGCGAGGCGATCAGATAGTCCTGCGTGCCGAGATAGTCGGTGATTTCCTCGTATTCGCCCTTGATGGAGACCGCGACCTTCTGTGTCGGCGTGAGGTCGTATTCGACGCCGCTGGTGACCGCGATCGAACTGCGGTCATAGGCCAGAGGGTGTTCGATCAGGCCCTCGATCGATCCGACATAGACCGAGTCGGGGCCCAGCACGCCGGGTTTGCGAAACACCGCCGATGCCTGGTAGTCGATCTCGCCCGGGTCGAAATTTGTCTCGTCGTTGCGGTCCGTCGCGCCGATCCGAGAAACCGAGGCGTCGAGACGCAGGCTTTCGGCGCGGCCGAACAGGTTGCGGTGCCCCCAATAGCCTTCAATGCCGGCACCTTCCGTGCTGGAATAGGTGGCGCCGACGCCGAAATAGCGGAACTTCCGTTCTCCGACCTCGATCTGGACCGGCAGGGTCCCGTCGGCGTCGGTCGCCTGACCTTCCTTGACGGTGACGCTGGAAAACACGCCGAGCTTCAGAAGCCGCTGGCGCGCCGCGTCGATCACCTCCGGCGAAAAGGTCTCGCCCGGCTCGATGTCGGCCATATAGGCGATGAAGCCGGGATCGACGGCCTTGTTGCCCTTCACATAGGTGGTGCCGAAGGGCACGCGCTCGCCCGGCGAAATCGCGATCTGATAGTCGAGCCGCCCGGTGGCCGCGTCGGCGATCACGTCGCGCTCTACGATCGCGACGAAGGGCCGCCCTTCGTTGCGCAGATCCTCCAGCACATGAGCTTCGGCGTCGAGAACCCGCACGGAGCTCGCGTCCATGCCCGGTTCGAGTTCGTAGGGCTCCGGATCGATCGGCACGCCGTTGGCGGTGATGTCGACGGCGCCGAGAACATATTTCTGGCCGGGATCGATGAAAATGCCGACCGGCACCGGCCGCGAGGTATCGAAGGTCGCATCCGGCGCCAGGTCGTCGATGTCCTGACCGTCGATCAGGATATGGACGACGCCGTCATAGCGGGCATTTTCATAGAGCGCCGCGACCAGGCGCTTGCGGTCGTTGCGCGCCTTGGAGAGCAGGCCGAGCGATCCCGACACCGGGTCGTCCTCGTCGGCGACCAGCGACGAAGCGTCTTCCAGCGTGTCGCGCAGTCCCTCCTCGTCCGGCTGCACGGTCAGCGTCACGGTATAGTCGACCGGCTCGAGAACCTCCTCGGCCTCGTCCTTCTCGAAGAACTTCATGCCGAACAGTTCGAAAGCGTTGGCCGGCTGCGGCACGCCGGAAAGGATCAGCGCCGCGAGAACTGCCGACGCCAAGCCCCGTCCGCGAACCAGCGCGGCAAGGACGGAAGAATTGTTCGTCAACAGACTCAAGGTGCTCCTCGGACGTGCCGCCGCATGGTTGCAGCTTCCGGAAGCAGGGCATTTCGATCGGGCGTGCCTCGGTGCCTCCCATGGCGTCGCCAAGCTTGCGGAGATTCGCTGCGATGGCAACCCGCCCGAGGCCAACTCACCGCACGCCAAATGGAATCCCGAAATCTTGTGCCGAAAGCGCCACAGTGGCAGCCGGATCCAGCGGCTTCATGCAATCACTGAGCTCGGATATTGCGTTGCGCCTAAAGGGTTTCGGGCAAAAGTCATGACCTCCGCCAGAGGCGGAGGTTTGGAACGCTGCGCTTGAGCCACTAGAAGTGGCTTTGCTACATCAGGCGTTCAGCTTGAACAAATCGTTGTAGTCAGACGCTTTATCGGCTTTTTCT